>QWJG01000025.1 GCA_009391845.1 Chloroflexota bacterium
GAGCGACGCCCACGCCTCCAGCAGTGTCCCGTCCACCGTGAAGTGGTCCGCGGAGAGCAGTCGTCGCCGCCGCGCCTCGGCCACCACCTCGGCGAAGAAGGCGCCGGAGACGTCGTGCGCGAGCAGTCGCTCACGGTTCTTCGAGAACGTGGAGGGATCGAACGGGTCATCGCTGACGTTGAGGTCGAGGAACCACTTGAAGAGCAGGTCGTAGCGCAGCCGCTCACAGAACTGGCGCTCACTGCGAATCGAGTACAGCGCAATCAGCAGGCTCGCCTTGAGCAGATGTTCCGGCGGGATCGAGGGGCGGCCGCGCTTGGCGTACATCGCGTTGAACAGTGGCGAGAGTCGCACCAGTGCCGATTCGACGATCGGCTTGATGCGACGGATCGGGTGGTCCTCGGGGATGAATGAGTCCGGCGTCACCGCCAGAAGCATGTTCGCCTGACGTTCAGCGTCACCTCGCACCGGGCACCTCCAGTCCGTGCCCCCGCCAGCGCGATTCTACCGCCCAACAGTCCCCGACGATCCCTCCGCCAGCCCTTTTTCAGCACCCTGCTAGTCCCGTTTCGGGAACCCCGAGCGCGATCGTACCGTTCGCGCTCGTGCCTCGCGTGCAGTTCCTCGCCTCTGAATCGTCGCCCAACGCCACCATGACCGCTCCGACGTTGTCGCGCGCGGTCGTCGATCAGGGGATCGCGGCAATCGAGGCAGCCGCCGCGGACGCCCTCGAAGTGCGCGACCGCTACTCCGAGGTGCCGTCCGCCGAGTAGCCCGCCGCCGTCCGCGCGCGCTACCCTCCGCCGCCTGACGCGCGCGACCACGCCCGACCACGCAACGGAGCCCTCGAGGTGACCGACCGACCGCCGCCGGATCAGCGCGGCCCGCTCAGCGGGCGCGCCACGGCCTTCGCGCTGCTGCTGGCCGCGCTCTGGGGTGGTAACCCGGTGGCGGCGAAGGCCGGGCTCGACGACGCGCCACCGCTGCGACTGGGCTGGATGCGCTTCGTGATCGGGTCGGTGGTGGTGGTCGCGTGGGCGCTGATCACGCGCCAGTCGTTCCGCGTGCGGCGATCGGAGTGGCTACCGCTTGCCGGCCTCGGGCTACTGTTCTCGGCGCAGATCGGGTTCATGAACGTGGGGCAGGACCGGACGACCGCCGGGCACGCGGCGGTGATCACGGCCACCTTCCCACTCTGGACCGGGTTGATCGCTCACTTCCTGGTGCCGGGCGACCGCCTCAATCGCGCCCGCGTTGCTGGGACGGTACTCGCCTACCTCGGCGTGGTGGCGCTCTTCTCGACCGGGCTGGGGGGAGGGGCCACCGTTGGCGGCAACCTGTTGATGCTCGTGTCAGCCGTGCTGCTCGGCTCGCGCCAGATCTACCTGTCACAGGCGGCGCAGGGGATCGCGATTCACAAGCTGTTGCTGGCACAGAGCATCGTCGGGGTGACGATCTTCGTGATCGCGAGCAGCCTGTTCGAATCGGATCCGTACGTGGCGACGGAGCGGCTGGCGGTTTCGTTGCTCTACCAGGGCGTCGTGGTCGCCGGGTTCGGGTTCATCGGGAACACCTGGCTGCTCCAGCGTTACCTGCCGTCGGGCGTCGCCGCGCTGCAGCTCACCACACCGTTCTTCGCCGTCGCGGCCGGTGCGATCGTCCTCGGCGAGCACGTCGGCCCGGAGCTGATCGTCGGCGCGACGCTGGTGGTCGTCGGGCAGCTCATCGCGCGCGGTGCTGAGCTGCGGCGCGCGCTGCGGCGCGCGGCCGCCTAGCGGTTAGTCCCCGCCGGCCGCCTCGGCCTCGACAGGGGCGCTGCCCTCGACGTGGATGACCGGCAGGATGCGGTCCAGCCAGCCGGGCAGCCACCAGTTGCCTTTGCCCAGCAGCTCCATCGTCGCGGGGACGAGGAGCATGCGAACGATCGAGGCGTCCAGCAGGATCGCCGTGGCGAGGCCGACGCCGAAGAGCTTGATGGTGCGGTCATCCTCGAAGACGAAGCTGCCGAAGACGACGACCATGATCGCGGCCGCCGCGGTGATGACACGCGCGGTCGAGGCGAGCCCATCCGCGACCGAACCGACCGGATCGCCGGTGCGATCGAACTCCTCGCGCACGCGCGAGAGCAGGAAGACTTCGTAGTCCATCGAGAGGCCGAAGACGATGGCGAACATCATCATCGGGATGAACGGCTCGATCGGGCCGCCGGAGACGCCGACGAGTGAGCCGAGGAAGCCCCACTGGAAGATGACGACGACGACGCCGTAGGCGGCGGCGATCGACAGCATATTCATCACGACGGCCTTCACCGGCACCAGCACGGATCGGAAGACGGCCATCAGCAGCAGGAAGGAGAGCGCGAGCACCGCTCCGAAGAAGAGGAAGATGCGCGTGGAGAGGTAGCTGGTGAAGTCGATGCCGACCGCGACGTTGCCGGTGATGTTGACCTCGAGGGTGGAGCCCGCCACCGCGGCTGGCACCACCTCACGGCGCAGGTGCTTCACGAGATCGAAAGTCTCCTGATCCTGCGGCGCGGTCGTCGGGATGACCTGGACCAGGTACGCGGCGGATGCCGCCGGGTCCGCGGGGTTACTGGGGAACGGCGGGGCGACCGAGGCAACGCCGGGGGTCTCCGCGAACGCGTCGAGCAATGTCTGCAGGACCGCGCCGTCCGAGGGCTGCATCACCTCGACGGTGACGAGCAGCGGGCCGTTGAAGCCGGGGCCGAAGCCCTCGGCGAGGAGGTCATAGGCGCGGCGGGTGGAGGTGCTCTCGGCGTAGTTGCCCTCGTCGGAGAAACCGAGGCGGAGCGTCAGGATGGGCGCGGCCAGGGCGAGGAGCGCCACGGTCCCGATGATCAGCCAGGTCCACGGGTGCGCCTGGATCAGGCGGCTCCAGCGGTAGGCGAGCGTCTGGTTGACCGGGGTCGGTGCTCCGCGCGGGACGTGGCGATTGAGACCGGGGATCCAGCGGCCCACGATGAAGAGCACGAGCGCGACGAGCATCGCGAGGCCGAGCAGCGGCTGACCGATGCCGAGGCCGAGCAGCGCCAGCGAGATCAAGCCGGCGGCGACGAGCGCATACCAGGGGGTGATCTCAACGCGCTCACGGGCGAAGCCGAGCAGTGCGGGCAGCAGCGTCACCGAGGCCATCATGGTGACGGCGACGGTGATCGCCGCGCCGATGCCCATGCCGGAGATGAACGCGATCCCCATCAGCAGCATGCCGAGGAGTGAGATCACGACCGTGATGCCGGCGAAGATCACCGCCCGCCCGGCGGTATCGAGCGCCAGGACGGTCGCTTCCTCCGGATCGAGCCCGGCGTGCAGGCCCTCGCGGTAACGGGTGACGATGAAGAGGGCGTAGTCGATGCCGACGCCGAGCCCGATCATCGCGCCGATGGTGGTGGCGAAGTCCGGCATCGCGAGGACGTGCGAGGTGAGTGTGGTGAGCGCGATTCCGACGCTGACGCCGGCGACAGCGACGCTGATCGGGAGGCCCATCGCGAGCACGGAGCCGAAGGCGACGATCAGCACCACGACCGCGAACGAGAGGCCGACGAACTCCGACTGCGGCGGCTTGAACTCCGCGAGCGCCTGCCCGCCGATCTCGATGCGCAGGCCATCGAGGACCGGCGCCGCCTCGGCGATGTCGGTGCCGATCAGGCCGGTCTGGGTGAAGTCGAGATCTGGGTCCAGCACGACGGAGGCGTAGGCGACGGTGCGATCGTCGCTCACCTGCGTGGCGGCGCCGATGCCCTCGTAGGGGCTGGAGACGGTGACGCCCTCGATAGCGGCGGCGGTAGCGAAGAGCGCTTCCATCTCGGTGCGGACGGTGGGGTCGTCGATCCCGGCGTCGGTGGTGAACACGATCGAGCCGCTCTGGCCGCTCCCGAACCCGCCGAAGTTCTCGTCCAGCGCGTCGAAGCCGTTGCGACTCTCCGAATCCGGGATTTCGAAGGCGCCGTTCCATGCCGATCCGACCGCGAACACCGTGCCGAACACGGCGACGATGCCGAGGATCCAGATCCCAACGGTGAGCCAGCGATTGCGGAAACACCAACGACCGAGGCTCTGGAGCACGTGGCAATCCTCTCGGCCGGGCGCGGCGGCGCCGGCGGACGACTAACTCGAACGGTGTCTCAACACTCGTCTAACCAGTGGACTCCCGGGCGTGCGCACGGGCAACCCCGCCGGCGCGGGCTTCGATGACAAGCGTCAAGAGGGCGAGGGCCTGCGTTGGTGGGCGGTTAGCCCCCGGCGATCGCATCGAGCGCGGCGCGCTCGCTTGGCGTCCAGCGCGTTCGCCGCGAGTCCTCCCAGACGAGGTAGCCGTAGCCGGCGAGGGCGACGAGACCGCCCTGCATCGCGGTAATCACGCCCACGGCCAGCGTCACATCGAACCAGAAGCCCTGCGGGAACATCTGGATCAGGCGATCGGTGGCGGGGTTGAGCTGCCAGAAGTCGTTGCTGAAGGACAGCAGGTGGAACTGTTCGAAGAGTGTGTCGAAGCCGAGCAACACGGCGATCGCCCCGGCGCCAAGGGTGGCGACGGTTGCGCCGCCGGCGAGCAACGACTGGGTGGCGAGTTCGCGAAGCGCGCGCTCTCGGCTCCAGAGGAACACGACCACGATGTACGACACGAGATAGACGAAGGCGATCTCTTGGAGGCGGAAGGAGAACTGCATGAGGCTGCGCACGTCGCGCATGTGCAGGACCTCGCGCTGCGTGTAGAGCGCCTGCTGCTCGCCGTCCACGACGACGCGGACATCGAGGAGTTCGTCTCCTGAGCCGGTGCGGAAGTAATCGACGATCTCGCCGGTAGCGGCGTCCAGTTGTGCACGGTCGATGCCGGTGCGGAGCGGCGCGTCGTACTGGCGGTAGGAGTAGCTGTAGACCCGCGGCTCAGTCGCGGCGATCCGGACGTTGGTGAGCAGCAGGAAGACCGGCACGGCGATGATGAAGAGGACGGTGGCGATCCAGCGGGTGGTGAGCACGTCGCCAGTATACTTCGCGCATGCCTTCATCCCATCCCGGACCGGCCGCCTCCGCTACGCCGGCCCCGGCGGCGCAGCCGGTCGTGGAGGCCGAGGCGCTCGCGGCGATCGTCGCGGCCTTCGACCTGGCGCCGCACCAGCTCCACGTCTTCGATCCGGCCTACCCGCGCTTCGACGCGCAGCGCCCGTTGCTGGTGCTGCCGGCCCAGTTCGAGGCGGCACGCCCACACGTCGCCGCGCGGTACCCGGCCGACCTCGCGGTGGGCGTCGCCCTCGAGGATGGCGTTACCTCCGCGCCGATCGACGCGTTGCCCTCGGAGGCCACGGGCTGGCTGCTGCCGGCGCTATCGCCGGAGCAGGACGTGCGCGGCATCGCCGGCATTCGCGGGGTGGTGGAGCGGCTGTTCAGCCCGGACGGCTGCCCGTGGGATCTCGCGCAGACGCCGGGCTCGCTCGCGACCTACTTCATCGAGGAATCCTACGAACTGGTCGACGCGATCGAGGGCGGCGACCCGGCCGAGATCCGGGAGGAGCTGGGCGACATCCTGGCGCACGTCTTCATGCAGACCGCGGTCGCTCAGCGCGCCGGCGATTTCACGGTGGAGGACGTCGTCGAGTACATCTCTCGCAAGCTCGTCCGTCGCCATCCCCACGTGTACGGCGACGTAGATACGGACTCGCCGGAAGAGATCGAGCGGATCTGGGAGCAGATCAAGGCGCAGGAACGCGCCGAACGGGACGCGCGCGACCCGGGCGCGAGGCGTGCGGAGAGCGCGCTGGACTCCGTCCCCAACTCCGCGCCGGGCCTCGTGCGGGTCGATCAGCTGATCGGTCGGGCCGAGCGGGCGGGGCTGACGCCGGCGGCGCCGCCAGCGATCGAGGCGGCGACGAGCGCCCTCGGTGTGATCGCCGGCACTACCGAGGCGAACGCGCTCGGCGCCTCGGACGCGACGAGCGCGCTCGGTGGATTGGGC
>QWJG01000026.1 GCA_009391845.1 Chloroflexota bacterium
GGGGAACAGGCCCGCGTTGATCCGCAGCAGCCCGTAGCCGCCCATCTTCAGCAGTACGCCCGCCAGCATCACGCTCACCGCCGTCGGCGCATCCGTGTGCGCATCCGGGAGCCACGTGTGCAGCGGGAACATCGGCAGCTTCACAGCGAACGCGATCAAGAACCCTGCGAACACCAACCCGGTCGGCACCAGCAAGCCCGACATATCACGACCCATCAGCGCCATGATGTCGAACGTCCGCTCGCCGTCCGGTAGCGAGAAGTACAGCGTCAGCATCGCCGTCAGCATGAACGCCGAGCCCAAGAACGTGTAGATCAGGAACTTCATCGCCGAGTACTCGCGCCTTCCCGTCCCCCACAGGGAGATCAGGAAGAACATCGGCACCAGCTCAAGCTCCCAGAACACGAAGAACAGGATCAGGTCCATCGAAACGAACACGCCCATGACCGCGGCCTGTAGCACAAGCAGCCACATGTAGTACTGGTTCGGGCGTTCTTTCACGTTCCACGAAACCAATACGGCCGCCAAGCCCAGGATGCCGTTCAGCAGTACCATCGGCACGCTCAGGCCATCCACCGCTAGCAGGTACTGGATGTCGAACGCCGATATCCAGTCGAAGCGCTCAACGAACTGGTAGCCGCCCGCGTCCGTGTCGTAGGCAGCGAACGCCATCAGCGTCAACGCCAACTCACCGACCACCGCGATGAGCGCGATCAGGCGTGCCATCTGCTGTGTCCGGCCCAACGCCAGCACCAGCACGGCCGCCACGATGGGAAGGAAGACTATTGTGCTAAGCAGCATCTAGCTCCTCACCAAGTACGCCCACAGCAGCAGGATCACGCCGACGGACACGCCAACGCCGTATGCCTGCACCTGCCCTGTCTGTAGCTGCGCGACCCACTTGCCAGCGTTGCGCCCCGTCCAGCCCACGAAGTCCACCGTACCGTCGACCACTTTGCGGTCGAGCCAATCGCTGGCCAGGAACACGCCCCTGAACAGAGCGCGACGCACCACCAGCGTCTCGTAGAAGTAGTCCATGTAGTAGCGTTGTTCCAGTACCCGGTTCAGCGCATGCCACTGTTTGGGCATGCGAGACAGGTCGACCAGCTTCAAGCCGTAGATCGCAATCGCCAGCACGATACCGCCCAGCGCCACGGTCATCGACGCCACGGCGATCCAAGCCACCAGCTCCGGCGAGTCCTCGTTGAACAGGTGCGAGAACCAGTGCGCAGGCACCGGCCCCAACTTCGTCACGCTGTTGAACGCAGCACCCGAAATCACCGCCATCACGCCCAGCACCAGCATCGGCGCCACCATCGACGTGGGCGATTCGCCCTTGTGGACGTGGTTGTGCGCCTCGTCCGGGATGCGTTCGTCCATGGGCACCGCGTCGATCCCGCCTCGGAACTCACCGTGGAACGTCATGATGATCAGCCGGAACACGTAGAACGCAGTCATCCCAGCTGCGATCAACGCCAGCCAGAACACTATCTGCGCCACCGCGCTGGTGCCTGGTGCTGACGGGTCAACAGCCCAAGCCGCAGCCAGTATTTCATCTTTGCTCCAGAAACCTGCGAACGGGAACACGCCAGCGAGGCTCAAGCCAGAGATGATTGTCAGCCCGTACGTCACCGGCATCCAGGCCCGCAAACCGCCCATGTACCGCATATCGAACGTCTGCACCGAGTGGTGCACGCTCCCTGCGCTCAGGAACAGCAAGCACTTGAAGAACGCATGGTTGAACAGGTGGAACAATGCCACCCCGGGCGCACCCACGCCTAGCGCTATGAACATGTAGCCCAGCTGGCTCACCGTCGAGAACGCCAGCACACGTTTGATGTCCGTCGTCGCCAACGCCATCGTCGCTGCCAACACTGCGGTCACGCCGCCGGTCAACGCCACCACGTTCATCACCGATGACGACGCCTCGAACAGCGGGAACACACGCGCCACCAGGAACACGCCAGCCGCGACCATCGTCGCAGCGTGGATCAACGAGCTAACGGGCGTCGGGCCCTCCATAGCATCGGGCAACCACGTATTCAGAGGGAACTGCGCCGACTTGCCTACCGCCCCTGCGAAAAGCCCAAGCGCCGCCCACGTGACCAGGCCCGCCGACAACAGCGGCGCAGCGCTGTTGATATCCGGGATCTCGAACGGATTCTGGCCACGCACCAGGAACTCGTCCCGGTGGGAGAACAACCACATGAGCGCCAGCATGAACCCGAAATCACCGATCCGGGTCACGATGAACGCCTTCTTGGCAGCCGCAGCAGCCGCAGGGCGATGGAACCAGAACCCGATCAGCAGGTAGGAGAACAGACCGACCAGTTCCCAAAACACGAACGTCTGAACCAAGTTGTACGCAAGTACCAGCCCCAGCATCGCCGCCGTGAAGAACGACATGTAGGCGAAATACCGAGGGTAGTCCACGAACTTGCCGCTATGCTCATCTGCCTCTTTGCGCATGTAGCCAAGTGAGTACACCTGCACAAGCATGCTCACGCCCGTCACCACCACAGCCATGATGGCCGACAGCGGGTCTAGAAGCACGCCTATCGTTAGCTCAAATGCACCCTCAGCGGCGTCGCCGCCCACGGTCACCCACGAGTGCGGGTCGAACCCGACCGACTCCCCATGGTGACCGCGCACCGAGTTCAGCGCCCACAGGCTCAGTGCGAACGCACCAGCCATCGCCCCGATACCCACGTAGCCGCTTAACCGCCACAACGACTGCGTCCACGGACGCAGCCCGGCGATGATGATGAGCCCGCCGAGCAACGGCAGACCCACGATGGCCCAAACAGCAGCCTCGTTGATCAAGCGCGACCTCTACCGGCCGCAGCCTGTTGGTGAACCAAGGGCATCGTCATAGCTTCCTGAGTATCTCGTCTGCCACGTGCTCCCTACCGCGAGGAACCATGACCCGGAACGGCACCGACTCTCCGTGATCCAAGATATCGCCCTCCGGCAGGAGGCGCACCGGCAAGCCCTCGCCTTCGAGGACCTCCTTCCACATCTCGGCCAACATCAAGTTCGGCGCTTTTTTGTAATCAACCCACATTCACGTCATCCTGAGCGCAGCGCTAGCGGAGTCGAAGGATCTCTCACCGTCCGCTACTGACCTCAAACAAGTTCCCATCTTCAATCCGATGTCCCTCCTACCAGGGGAGGACTACAGGGGGTTCCCCTGCTAGCCCTCCAACACACCCGACACCACCAAGCGGCAGATCTCCGCGGTGTGAGCGCGTGGCTCACCGTAGCTCGCCGTCACCGACGCATGAGCGAAGCCTCGGTGACATCCACCGAATCCTTCGTCCGCACCATCGCGATCACCAAAGCCAGCCCTAACGCGACCTCTGCTGCCGCAACAACGATCACAAACACCGCGAACGACTGCCCCGCGAGCACCGTAGACTCGGCGACCGCAGTCACCTCACCCGTCGCACGAAACGCTGCGGGCTGCACGTACCGCGAAAACGCCACCAGCGCGATATTCACCGCGTTGAACATGATCTCTACCGAGATCAGCACCGCGATCACGTGGCGCCGCGACAACGCACCGTATAGCCCTATGCAGAACAGGATCGCCGACAGGATGAGCAGTCGTTCAAGCACGTCTATCGCTCCCTGACCAGCGAAAGCGCACCGATGACCGCAGCCAACAGCACCACTCCAGCGATCTCGAACGGCAGCACGAACTCGTTCAGCAACATCCGCCCCAACGCCGCAGGCGTATCCACGAATGCAGCGGCCAACGGCGCCGGCATGTCATCCGGCAGCAACGCCCACTCGGCCTGCACGATTGCGGACACCAACGCCGACAGCAGCACCAACGACACCAACACCGCGAACGGCTGCGTGCCCGTGCTGCGATTGCCCTCGGTCACATTCGTCGTGATCATCGCAGCGAAGATCACCAGCACCGCCACGCCACCCGCGTACACGAGGAGCTGGACCACCGCCAAGAACTCCGCGTTGACCAAGGCAAAGATGCCCGCTACCCCCACGAAGCTCACCACCAACAGTAGCGCCGCCCTGAACATATTGTGCGTACGCACAACGCCCAGCGCGCCGCCCACCGTCACGATGGACAGCGTCCAGAACGCGACCTCTGTGAAAGCGTTCTCCACTACTTGTACTCACCGTCTGCGGTTGGTCGTGTGTCGCCCTCGTCAGGCAGCATCTCCGGCCTCTGTGGGTGCCAGAACGGTTTCTCACGTCCAGCGTCCTGCCACTCCTTCGACTCACCCTCGAACGGATCGAACTTCTCGCGTTCGAGCTGCGGACGGTACCACGTACTCGGGTGCTTCTCCCTGGCCTTCAGCACCTCAACATTGATCACCAAGTCTTGGCGTCGATACTGCGCCGCCTCAAAGTTCGACCCCATGTGCAGCGCGTCATACGGGCACGCCTCCACGCACATACCGCAGTACATGCAACGCCCCTGGTCGATGTCGAAAACATCCACCCGATAGGTGCCGCCATCCTGCTCGTTCCCGCCGTTCGGGTCCGTCTCGATCCGGATGATACCCAGCGGACAGAATTTCGCGCAGCTTGCACAACCCGTGCATCGATCCACGTACCACACGAACTCCTGGCCCCGGAATCGTGAAGCTTGAGGCACGCGCTCCTCGGGGTACTGGATCGTCACCGGCTTGCGAACCAGATTCTTCGCCGTCACCATCAGACCCTTCAAGATGCCGATGCCATACATCAGAACACCTCCTCAGACAGGGGAATCCGACGGCCTGCACGAGCGGGCTCGCCCAGATGCACCACCAGCGACAGCAACGGGATCGCCGCAGCCGCTATGGCCCAGTTGATCGCCACCATGATCCACAGTTGCAGACCCGACGGGTCAGGCCAAGCTATGGTCTCCACCGCCAACGCCAATACGTTCACCAAGCTCAGCGGGAACAGATACTTCCAAGCGAACGTCAGGATCTGGTCGATCCTCATGCGCGGCAGCGTTGCCCGCACCCATGACGCCACGAACAGGAAGCCGAAAACCTTTATCAAGAACCACAGGTGGGATGGCAAGATCGCCCACTCCCAACCATCCAGGAACAGGATGGCGAACAGCGCACCCGCGAGCACAACGTTCGAAAATTCAGCTAGGTAAAACACCCCAAACTTCATCCCCGAGTACTCCGTCAGGTACCCCGCCACCAGCTCAGACTCAGCCTCCGTCACGTCGAACGGCGGTCGATTCAGCTCGGCGGACATCGCAATCAGGAAGATCAACGCCCCTAGAGGCGAGACCAGCACGAACGGCACGCTCTGCGCCGCGATGATGTCCACCATGGACATCGACCCTGCCAGGATCGTGATTCCCAACAACGCCATCACCAGCGGTATCTCGTACGACAACAACATCGCCACTGCACGCATACTGCCGAGCAGTGCCAGCTTGTTGCCTGACGCATAGCCCGCTATCAGCACCGCCAGCGACGCTATCCCGCTCATCGCCACCACGTAGAGCACGCCGATGTTCAGGTCAGCCACGTAGCTACCAGCGCCAAACGGAATCACCGCGAGCGCCAGCAACGACGGCGCAAGCATGACGATCGGCGCAGCGTTGAACAGCAGCCGATCAGCGCGCCTCGGGACGATGTCCTCTTGGAACAGCAGCTTCACCGCGTCCGCGACGGCCTGCAGGATCCCGAAAGGCCCCACCCTGTTCGGGCCGACCCTCGACTGGAACC
>QWJG01000003.1 GCA_009391845.1 Chloroflexota bacterium
AGGCGAACTGTGCCCTGCGGCCGACATCGGACGCTCACCGCTGCACCGCAAGCATGAACCGAGGCGACCCAAAACATGGGGGCGGCTCGAATCCGCCCCCATTCCTCAATTCCGGCCTCAACGGCGCTTCTTCAGCACCCTGCTAGAAGGACGAGGAGAATCACAACTACGCCAACGAACGTGTACGTGAGAATCGGGCGGCCGGACCCGTCCGGCTTCTGCGGGAGATCCGACCCGACACCAGATTCGTTGCCAGCACCCTGTGCCATTGCTAGGCCCTCAACCGCTCGGCAGAGTCGCTACGGTCTGCCTCGTGACTGACGCAGTCTAGCGGATTCTGACTAGGCGCCCGTGACAGCTTTCACAGCCGCGGCGGCGGCATCGACCATGATGCCAATCTCCTCGGCGTTGATGACCAGCGGCGGGGCCATGAGCAGTTCGTCGTTGATGATGCGTGGGATTACGCCGCCCTCATCGCGCATGTGACCCATGACTTTCGCGCCGGTGCCCGGGGCCTCGAAGGCCTTGCCGGTGGCGGCGTCCTGGACCAACGAGAGCCCGGCCATCAGGCCGAGGTGGCGGATGTTGGTGACGTGCGGGTGGCCGTCGAAGGCGGCGTGGAGCTTGTCGTTGAGCAGCTCGCCCATCTTCGCGGCGTTATCGACGAGGTTCTCGTCCTCCATGATCTGGAGGTTGCGGAGGCCGACGGCGGCAGCGGTGGGGTGCGCGCTGTTGGTGTAGCCGTGCATGAACTTGGCGTCCGCGGGGAGGTTCTTCATCGCCTCGGCGATCGGCTCGCTGACGATGAAAGCGCCCATCGGGATGTAGGCGGAGGTGATGGCCTTCGCGATCGAGACGATGTCGGGCTGGACACCCCAGTGCTCAAGGGCGAACCACTTGCCGGTGCGGCCGAAGCCGGTGATGACCTCGTCGGCGATCAGCAGCACCTCGTACTTGTCGCAGATCTCGCGGATGTGGGGGAAGTAGTCGTCGGACGGGGTGAAGACACCGCCGGCGCCCTTTACCGGCTCGGCGATGAAGGCGGCGACGGTGTCCGGGCCCTCGCGGAGGATCGCGTGTTCGAGCCACTCGGCGGTCTCGCCGTCGGTGTTGGGCTCGTCAGTGCTCTCCGGGTTCGAGGGCTGCTCGGTGTGGCTGATGTTGGGGACGAGCGGACCGAAGTACTTCCAGAACGGCGGGAGGCCGGTCATCGAGGAGGTGGCGAGGGTGCTGCCGTGGTAGGAGCGGGGGCGCGAGATGAGCTTGTTCTTGCCCTGGCGACCCTGAAGGTTCCAGTAGAAGCGGGCCATCTTGAATGCGCCCTCGTTCGATTCACCACCGGAGTTGGTGAAGAAGAGCGCGCCCATGTTGTCGTAGCAGAGGTCGATGACCTTCGAAGCGAGGCGGATCGCCGGCTCGTTGGAGAAGCCGTTGTAGCCGTTGGCGAAGGCGACTTTGCGCATCTGCGCGGCAGCGGCGTCGGCGAGTTCCCCGCGGCCGTGGCCGACGGCGACGTTCCAGAGTGACGACAGCCCATCGATGTAGCTGCGACCGCGGACGTCGGTGAGCCAGACGCCCTTGCCGTGATCGAAGATCAGCGGGTGCTCGTGGTCGGGCGCGTAGTGCTGGGAGTGGAGCAGGTGAGCGCGGTCTTCGCGCTCGAGTTCAGCGATGGTCTGTTCGTCGAGAATGGTCATGGCGTGGGTTCCCCTCGGCAGCCGCGCGCTGGGTGCGAACGGCGTTGGTCCGTGCGAGTACGGAGGCTACCTCACCGAGGGGTTTGGGGGACTCGCAGGGGCGTGGTGGCGCCGCCGGGCAGGACGGTGGGGGCGCCACGAGGGGGGCGGGGCATCCTCGGCGCGGTCTTGTCGTTCGGCGGGGCGTTTCTGGGATGGGACGCGCCTGCGGCGCGAGAAGGTCGCGGCTTCGCCGCGACGCTGATCTCTATGTAGCCCGCCCGATATCTCGATCGCCCTACGGGCGCGGCCCACCCCGAATGCCTGTGGGGCTGTGTATTCCCGATCCCCCTACCGGGCGGGGGCCCCACTCCCCTCTTCCGGAAAGCGTTCCCGGTCAGCAGCAACTAGGCTTTGTTGCGAGAGAAGTCGGACCGCGGAATCCCTCGCGCTGAACGCGGATCGACTGCTCGGGTCCAAGGTTCCGGGGCGCTAGTTCAGCCCGGCCGCGCGCTGTGGGCGGGGCGCCCTGAGCGGGGCCTGTTTCGCGAGACCGCTCGAGGAGGGCGTACTCCTCGGGCGGTCGTCTCGGGGGTGGGCTACTCGAAGACGATGACGCCGCGGCCGTCTTCGCCGCGGTCGAGGGCGTCGAAGCCTTCGTTGATCTGGTCGAGGGTGTAGCGGCGCTGGATCAGTTCGTCGATCTGGAGATCGCCCTTCTGGTAGAGGTCGATCATGGTGCGGAAGCTTTCGTGGGGGCTGGCGGAACCGTAGTAGGCGCCGACGACGGTCTTCTGGTACCGGACCATGTCCACGAGGTCGATCGCGGCCTTGTCACCGAGCGGGGCGAGGCCGACGACGACGGCGGTGCCGTTGCGGCGCAGCGATCCGACGGCCTGCTGGGTGGTCTCGGACGCGCCGAAGGTGTCGAAGGCGAAGTCGACGCCGCCGCCGGTGAGCTCCTTGATCGCCTCGATTGGGTCTTCGACGGTGGAGTCGATGATGTCGGTGGCGCCGAAGCGGGTGGCGAACTGGAGCTTGTGCTCCGCGATGTCGACGGCGATGACGCGGGAGGCGTTCATCAGCGCGGCGCCCTGGACGGAGTTGAGGCCGACGCCGCCGACGCCGAAGACGGCGACGGTCATGCCGGGGCGGACGCCGGGCGCGTTGACGACGCTGCCGACGCCGGTGGTGACGGAGCAGCCGATCAGCGCGGCGACTTCCATCGGCACGTCATCGGGCATCGGGTAGCAGGCCTGGGCGGGGGCGACCTGGTACTCGGAGAAGACGCCGAGCTTCGACATCTGGAAGACCTCGGCGCCGTTGGCGTCCTTGAGGCGCGTGGTGCCGTCGTACTGGCGGACGCCGGTCTGGGCGTTGGTCTCGCAGAGTTGCGGGCTGCCGGAGCGGCACTGGCGGCAGTGGCCGCAGTTGGAGACGAAGGCGAGCACGCAGCGATCGCCGGGCTTCACGGAGGTGACGCCCGCGCCGACCGCCTCGACGGTGCCGGCGCCCTCGTGGCCGAGGACGCAAGGGAGCGGGATCTGAGCGGTGCCGTGGATGACGTGGATGTCGCTGGCGCAGACGCCGGCGGCGCCGGTGCGGATGAGCACCTCGCCTGCCTGAGGGCCCTGCTGGGTCAAGTCTTCGATCAGCAGCGACCGCTCGCCGGATCGCATCACTGCAGCCTTCACGGTGCCCCCTTGCCGACGCCGGAGAGCGCCGGATGTCGTCGGATGTGCGGTCTGTTGTCATGGGGAGAGTGCCGGTTCGCGGGCGGCCTCGCAAGCCGGGGGGCGGCGAGGGCGGTTTCAGGAGTCTTGCGGGCCGAAGCGACGGGCGATTTCCTCGCGGGCGACGGCGCGGTCGTCCCAGGGGTGCGCGCCGTCCGCGCGCTCGATCGAGCGTTCGTGGCCTTTGCCGGCGAGGAGCAGCAGGTCGCCGGGGCGCGCGATTTCGAGGGCGCGTGCGATTGCGTCGCGGCGGTCGGTGACGCGCTCGAAGGCGCAGCCGCTGGTTGCGCCCTCGGAAGCGCCTTCGGATGCACCGGCGGCGATCAGTGCCTGCGCGATCTCCTCGATGATCTGCTCGGAGGGTTCGGAGCGCGGGTCCTCCTCGGTGAGGACGACGTAGTCGGCGAGTTCGGCGGCGACCGCGCCGAGGCCGGTGCGGCGATCACGGGAACGCTCGCCGGCGCAGCCGAAGAGCACGACCAGGCGGCCGTCGACGACGTCGCGGAGGGTGCCGAGGACGCGGCGCATCGCCTCGGGGGTGTGGGCGTAGTCGACGATGACGTCGAAGGGGGCGCCGGTGATGCGCTCCATGCGCCCGGGGACGCCGGGGCAGGCGGCGACGCCGGCGGCGACCTGCTCGATTTCGAGGTTGAGCGCGGCAGCGGCGGTGATCGCGGCGGCGGCATTCGAGACGTTGAACTCGCCCGGCAGGCGGACGCTCGCCTCGATGTCGTCGTCACCGGCGGTGAGCGAGAACGTCGATCCGTCGGACCAGGCCATGACGTCGGCGATGCGGACGTCGGCGTCCTCGTTGTCGACGCCGTAGGTGACGACGCGGGCCTTCGTGCGCGCGGCGAAGTATTGCCAGTTGGGGTCATCGCGATTGAGGACGGCGGTGCGCTGGGGCGCGCCGTGGGGCTGATCGTTGAGCATCTCGAAGAGGGCGCCCTTGGCCTTGCGGTAGGACTCGAAGGTGCCGTGGAAATCGAGGTGGTCGGGTGTGACGTTGGTGAGCACCCCGACGTCGAAGTAGCAGTGATCGAGGCGGTGGAGCGCGAGGCCGTGCGAGGTGGCCTCGACGACGGCGTGGGTGCAGCCGGCGGCGACCATGTCGCCGAGGAGGCGCTGGACGACGGGCGCCTCCTGCGTGGTGAGGCGGGCCTCGATCGGGACGACCTCGCCGCGGATGCGCGACTCGATGGTGGAGAGCAGGCCGGCGGCGAGGCCGGCGGCTTCGAGGGCGGCGAGCGTGAGGAAGGCGGTGGTCGACTTGCCGTCGGTGCCGGTGATGCCGACGACGGTGAGGGCGCGGCCCGGGTAGCCCTCGTGGGCGGCGGCGATCGCGGCGAGTGCGACGCGCGGGCTGGGGACGCCGACGACGGGGACACCGAGGTTGCGCAGGCCCTCGGCGCGGTCCGTCGCGGCGACGAGGGCGACGGCGCCCGCCTCGACGGCGCGCGCGGCGAAGTCGTGACCGTCGGCGCGCTCGCCGGGGATGCAGACGAACAGGTCGCCTGCCTCGACAGCGCGCGAGTCGAGTTGGACGCGACGGATGGCGGGGAGCGACGAGCGATCGACGTCCTCGGGGAGGGCGTCGCGCCAGTCGCCGCGCGGCGTCGAGGTGCCGTTCGGATCGTTGGTCATCGAGTGATGGTACGTGCGGGATGCACCGTGGCGGAGGCGCTGTAGAATCTACTGCGCCCCATACCGACCACCTCAAGGGAGTACAGATGATCGAGCTGACCGACGAGATGCGAACGCGGATCGGGAGCGCGCTGGATGATGGCCTACCGGTCGTGACCAGTAGCGTCGGTCCGGACGGCCAACCAACGATCTCCTTCTACGGCAGCACTCAGGTGTTCAGCGCCGATCAGCTCGCGATCTGGGTGCGGGCACGGCCGGGTGGCCTGACGGATCGGATCAAGCAGAACCCGAAGATGGCGTTCCTGTATCGGAACCCGGCTGAGCGGATCGGCTGGCAATTCCACGGCCGCGCCAAGCTGGTGGAGGACGCGACAATCGCGCAGCAGGTCTACGACAACTCGCCGGAGCGAGAGCGCAACAGCGACCCCGATCGCGAAGGGCACGCGATCCTGATCGACGTCGACAAGGTCGTCGCCCGTGGCGAAGTGCTGATGGAGCGCTAGCCATCGAGGCGGCCGAGCTGCTTGCACTGGGGGCGCTGCACGTCGCGGTACTCGAGGCCGGGCAGGCGACGAGCGCGCACGAAGCGGCGCGGTTCCGGCTCTTCCGGTCCGCGGCCGGCAACACGTGGCGGATGCGCGACGACCTCGACAGCGGGCAGGCCGCGGCGCTCGCCGAACTGGCCGCCGCCGAACCGGTGGTGCGTGACTTCGAGGGCGAGCCGCCGGCCCTCGAGGGGTATCGGGAGATCGTCGGTGGTGTCTGGGCCGTCACGCGCGAGTACCGCGGACCGGCATTTATCTTTCCCGACGAGCTGCCAGCGGCGCCGCGCGCAGTCCTCGTGGGGCCCGCCGATCGCGCGCTGTTGCCACCGCACTTCGCGTGGGCGATCGAGGAGTGGGACGACATCCAGCCGGTGGCGGTGGCGCTCGATGGCGGGGTCGCCGTCGCGATTTGCCATGCGCCAGCGGGGACTGCCGAAGCCGCCGAGGCCGGTGTGTTCACGATCGAGGCGGCGCGCGGCCGGGGCTACGCGGTCGAGGTGGTCGCCGCCTGGGCCCAGGCGATGCGCGCGGCGGGCCGGTTGCCGATGTACAGCACGCAGTGGGACAACGCGGCGTCGCGTCGCGTGGCGGCGAAGCTGAGGCTGGAGCTGTACGGCGAGGATTTGAACCTCACCTAGTCCCGTCGTCGCGGTTTAGATCCAGTGGCCGGGCGCGGCCTGCCAGAAGAACTGCAGCAGGACGCCGCCGGTGGCTTTGGGGTGGATGAACGCCTCGCGCCACGGCACGCCGTCCGTCTCGCTTTCGCGTTCGCCGAAGGTGCGGACGCCGTGGTGGGCGAGCGCCGCGACCGCGCGATCCCAGTCGGCGACCTCGACGGTGAGGTGGTGGGCGCCGGGGCCGCGCTGTTCCAGGAAGCGCTGGACGAAGGAGTCTCCGCCGGTGGGCGAGATTACCTCGACGCGGAGTTGCTTCGTGGGGGCGTCGAGCACGCGGGTGCGGAACTCGCCGCCGCGATCATCGGGCGAGCGCCAGAAGTTCTGGTAGCCCATCGTCCGCTCGTACCAGTCACCCAGTTCGTCGCGGTCGGCGTGGGCGTGGGCGAGGTGGTTCACGTTGATGATGCCGAGGGTGTGATCGCCGTCGTCCTCGAAGGGCTCGACGTTGTACCAGCCGGGGCCTTCGAAGAACTGGTAGAGGAAGCCCTGGCCGCCGCCGGTGGGGTGCAGGTAGGTGCTGACGCCCTCGCCGCCCCAGGGCTCGCCGCCGAGGTCACGGATCGAGGTACGCGCGGCCTCGGTGGATTCGACGCGCATGGCGATGTGGTGCAGGCCGGGACCGCGCGGGCCGTCGAGGAACCGATGCAGGTAGGAGTCCGCGCCATCGGGCTCGAGGATCTCCCAGCCGAAGCGGGACGAGCCGGGGATGGCGAGCGTGACGGCGCGGAAGCCCTTGTCGCGGTACTCGCCCTGCGCCGGGCGCAATCCGAGGACGCGGGTGAGGAATTCGGCCTGCGCGTCGGCGTCCGGGACGGCCTGGGCAATGTGGTCAATGTTCAGGAACTCGATCATCGAGGTGGGTGTCTTTCCGTTGCGTGTGTGGAGGCAGGCTACAGGCGGATCGAGATCTCCTCGCCGTTGCCGATCGGCACGGTGACGGTCGCGAGACGCTCGTCCGCGCGCACGGCGGCGAGGAAGGCGGCGACCTCGGTGGGGTGCGAGGTGACGTTGTCGGTGACGAGGAGGCCGCCGGGTCGGAGGCGTTCGACGATCAGCGGGAGGTAGTCGAGGTAGCTCGCGCGGTCGGCGTCGAGGAAGACGAGGTCGAAGGCGCCCTCGAGGGTCGGCAGGGAGTTCCGGGCGTCGCCCTCGATGATCTCGACCGCGGCGCGGAGGTTGGATTCGCGGAGCTGGGCGTCGGCCATCTCGATCTTGTCGGCGCTGCGTTCGAGGGTGGTGACGCGGCCGCCCTGTTCGGCGACGGCGTCGGCGAGCCAGATCGTGGAATAGCCGTTCGAGGTGCCGATCTCGAGGACGCGCTGCGCATTGAGCGAGCGGGCGAGGATCCAGAGGAGCCGACCGGTGTCCGGCATGATGTTGAGCATCCGCCTCGAGTGCTCAGACTCGATGGCGTCATGGGCGCGTCCGAGGACGCTGAGCTGGTCGAGCTGGATCAGGAGCGCGGTATTCACGGGCGGGGCAGGCCTTGCTCGTGCTCATCGGGGCGCCAAAGCCAGGCGGCGCCGCGGACGCCGCTGGAGTCGCCGTGCACAGCCTGGACGATCGGCGTGGTGACGACGTCGGAGAAGACGTGTTCCGCGAGGGCTGGCGGGACCAGCTCGTAGAGCGCGGCGATGTTGGAGACGCCGCCGCCGAGGACGATGGCGTCCGGATCGAGGACGTTGATCACGGTGGCGAGGGCGCGCGCGAGTCGTGCGGCGTGCAGCTCGATCGTCTCGCGGGCGGCGGGGTCGCCGGCGGCGGCACGTTGCGCGATCTCGTCTGCGGGGAGCTCCTCGGAGGTGCGGCGCTGGTGATCGAGGGTGATCGCCGGCCCGGAGAGGAACGCCTCGATGCAGGAGGTGCGGCCGCAGTAGCAGGGGCGGTCGGGCCACTCTTCGAGGAGGAGGCCCGGCATCGGGTTATGTCCCCACTCCCCCGCGATCGCGTGTGCGCCGGTGAGCGGGCGACCGTCGATGACGATGCCCCCACCGACGCCGGTGCCGAGGATCACGCCGAAGACCACGCGCGCTCCGGCGGCGGCGCCATCGACGGCCTCGGACAGCGCGAAGCAGTTCGCATCGTTGGCGACGCGGACGGTGCGATCGAGGGCGGCCGAGAGATCGCGATCGAAGGGTTTGCCGATCAGCCAGGTGGAGTTGGCGTTCTTGACGAGGCCGGTGGCCGGCGAGATGGCGCCGGGGATGCCAACACCGACGGTGGCGCGGGTATCGTAGTCGGCCTCGATCTGGCGGACGAGGGTGGCGACGGCCTCGACAGTGGCCTGATAGCTGTCGCGCGGCGTCGGCTCACGGCGGCGGAGCAGGATCTCGCCGCCGTCATCGAGGGCGGCCGCCTCGATCTTGGTGCCGCCCAGGTCGACGCCGATGCGCACGCGCTTGCTCCTCGGATGGTTCGGTCGGGGTGCCCAGCGTAGCGAGGGTGTGCAACCCCGGAATAGCACACAGCCCCGGTTTCCCGGGGCTGTGTGTCGCGGTCAGGCGACCTGTAAGCCGAATTTTGTACCGCGTGCCGTTGCGACAGCACGCGGCGATGGCCATCCATCTACGGCGGCGGTTACCCGACGCCTTGTGCGACCTACCCGGGAGCGGAGCCGGACACCCCTCATGCTCCCCTATTTGGTCTTGCTCCAGGTGGGGTTTGCCTTGCACGCCCTGTTACCAGGACGCCGGTGCGCTCTTACCGCACCATTTCACCCTTACCGGCGCCCGAAGGCACTGGCGGTATCTTTTCTGTGGCACTTTCCGTCGGCTCACGCCGCCCGGCCGTTAGCCGGCACCCCGTCCGGTGGAGTTCGGACTTTCCTCCCGTGCACCGCAAGCGGTACACCGGCGGCCATCCGGTCTCCTGACCAGCCGATCGTACGCTGGCGCGCGCCGTGCGGCGATGGATTTCGCGACGGGTTTTCGAGAGCTCTCAACTCGTCGGTCGCTACGAGCTATCGCACGAGCCCTCGTAACGAGTTCTTCAGCTCTGGGGCATCACCAAAAGATCGTCCGGCGGTAGCTCGATCACCCAGCGGTTCCGTGACGGCACGTCCAGCACCTCGTAGGGGCGGGCGGCTACCTCGACCTCGATGCGCGGGCCGACGCCGTCCGGTTCAAAGCGGAGCGTGTGGGTGTTGCCGAAGGCGAGGTCCTCGACGAGGCGGCCGACGAAGCAGTTGGGCGGCGGCGGCTCGTCCGGATCGAAGCGGCGGAGATTGCAGCGCTCGGAGCGGATCCCGAGGTCGACCGGGCCGCTGAGGCCGTTCGCCGGGAGCCGCAACTCGAGGCCCTCGACGGTGACGCGGTCACCGCTGGCGGTGGCGGCGAAGAGGTTGCGGACGCCGGTGAGTTCGGCGACGCGGCGCGCGCCGGGGCGGCGGAAGACCTCGTCGCGCGGGGCGAGCTGGAGGATGCGGCCGTCATCGATGACGGCGACGGAGTCGGCGAGCAGGTGGGCCTCGCGGAGATCGTGCGTAACAAAGACGACGGGGACCGCGAACTCACGCTGGAGGCGCTTCAGCTCCGTGCGGAGATCGGCGCGGAGCGCGTCGTCCAGCGCCGAGAACGGTTCGTCGAGGAGGAGCACGTCGACCGGCCGGACGAGCGCCCGCGCGAGCGCGACCCGTTGCTGCTGCCCGCCGGAGAGTTCGTGCGGGCGGCGGTTGTCGAGGCCGCCGAGGTGGAGCGCATCGCGCAGACGCCCCCAGCGTGCGCGGGCCTCGGTGCTGCCTTCGACACCGATCAGCACGTTGCGCTCGACCGAGAGGTGGGGGAAGAGCGCGACCTCCTGGACGACGTAGCCGGTGCGCCGCTGCTGCGGTGGTTGGTCGATGCCGGCGGCGCTGTCGAAGACGGTGCGGCCGCCGATCTCGATCGTGCCGCTGTCGGGGCGAGCGAGGCCGGCGATAGAGCGGAGCGCCATCGTCTTGCCGGCCCCGGAGTGGCCGTAGAGCACGAGCAGCTCGTGCTCGGCAGCGAGGGCGATGTCGTAGGCGAAGTCGCCAGCGCAGCCCTGGAAGCTCGCGTGGAGCGTCACCGGTATGCCCCGCCCGGGGTGGAAAGGCGGTGCAACAGGACCATCAGCACGAGCGCGAAGCCGACGAGGATGACGGCGATCGAGACGGCGCCGGCGAGGCCGGCGTTCGATTCAAAGGCCGAGAGGATCGCCAGCGGCATCGTCTGGGTGCGGCCCGGGAGGGAGCCGGCGAAGAGCAGCGTTGCGCCGAGTTCGCCGAGGGCGCGCGCCCAGCAGAGGACGGCGCCGCCGGCGAGCGCCGGCCAGACCAGCGGCAGCGTGACGCTGCGGAAGGTGCGCCAACGGGAGAGGCCGAGGGTGTACGCGACGCCCTCGAAGCGGGGATCCATGGCGGAGAAGCCGGCGTAGGCGGCGCGCACGTAGTAGGGCGCGGCGACGAAGAGTTGGGCGAGCACGACGGCCGCGGTGGTGAAGGAGAGCGTGACGCCGGCCTCGGCGAGCGGATCGCCGAGGTAACCGCGGCGTCCGAAGACGGTGAGCAGCGCGATGCCGGAGACGACCGGCGGGAGCACGAGCGGCAAATCGAGCAGCGTGGCGGTGAGCCGCGCCCAACCTGCCTCGGAGGCGGCGAGCAGGTAGGCAAGCGGCGTGCCGAGCACGACGGCGAGGACCAGCGTGAAGGTGGCGGTGAGGAGGGAAAGCCGGAGCGCGTCCCAGGTGGTGCTGGATCCGAGTTCCGCGGCGACGTCGCCGTCCGTGATCGCGAACCAGGCGAGGCCGACTAACGGCAGCAGGAAGAACAGCCCGAAGAGCACGGGTGGGATCACCCACCAGTTGCGGCCGCGCGCGGTCACGGGGTCCCCGGCACGGCGAAGCCGGCGGACCGCCAGATCGGGGCGGCGACCGGGCCGGCGATGAAATCGAGGAGCACAGCCGCGTCGGGATCGGCGTCGCGGAGCACCGCGCCGACGTACTGGTTGGGCGCGACGGCGACCGGCAGATCGAGGATGGCGAGGTCACTCACCGTGGCGGCGTCCGTGCGGTAGACGAAAGCGGCGTCGGCCTCGCCGAGATCGACGCGGGAAAGGGCGACGCGGACGTTGGGGTCCTCGGTGACCACGTTGGCGCGGATGGCCGCGGCGAGCGCTGGATCGAGGGCGGCGAGGAGACGCTGGGTGAGCGCGCCGACGGGCACCTCGGGTGCGCCGATCGCGATCCGGAGCCCGGGCCGTCCGAGGTCAGCGAAGGTTTCGATGGGGGCGCCGGAGCGGAGCACAACAACGAGGCTGTTGGTCACGAGCGGGCGCTGCGCGCTGACGAGGTCTTGGGTGGTGAGCCGCTCGACCTGCTGGGGGTTGGCGGAGAGGAAGAGATCGGCTTCGGCACCAAGCTCGATCTGGGTGGCGAGCGCCTGGGATCCGCCGTACTGCACCTCGAAGGTCACGCCGTCGTCCGTTTCGGCGTAGGAGTCGAGGATGGCGGGGAGCACGTCCTGCAGCGAGGAGGCGGCGAAGACGCGGATCGCGGTGTCGTCGCGGCAGCCGGATCCGAGGATGGCCGTGGCGACGAGGAAGATGAACCCCACGACACGCGGGCGGAGCGTAGGCATCTGCGCGCTGGCCTTCCGAATGCTGGCGAGCCTAGCATCCTGTACGCCGCCCGGAGCGGGCGCGGCAGCGATCTGGTGCCCGCCTCGCGAGCTACGATGGAGCGCTGCGGAGGTGCCGGGTGCTGTTCAACGTGGTGACGCTGTTGCAGGAGCACCTGGGAAGTTCGCGCGACCTCGAGCTGGTTGCCGAGCCGGTCAGCCTGCCCGCGGACGGGTACCAACGGGTGGTGGACGGCACGATCCGGCTGATGCGGACGGAGCGCGGGGTACTGGTGAACGCGCGGCTGGGGCTGGTGGTGCCGCTGCAGTGCGCCCGCTGCCTGGAGCCGTTCAGCGAACAGATCACGATGGAGTTCGACGAGGAGTACGTGTTGTCGGCTCCACATCCCGTGACGGGGCGGCGGGTGGAGCATGACGAGGCGGACTTCCTGATCGATGATCACTGGCACCTCGACCTCAGCGAGGCAGTACGGCAGTATGAACAGTCGGCCGTGCCGCTGATTGCGCTCTGCCGTGCTGATTGTCCCGGGTTCGCCGCTGTAACCCCAGCGGCTCCGCCCACATCTGATGCCGCCGACCGACGTTGGTCGGCGCTGAGCGGGCTGGCCGCACGATTGCACGAGGAGGAATCCGATGGCGCTCCCGAAGCGTAGAACGCCGAAGTCCAAGCGCAATTCGCGCCGTAGTCACGATCGGATCCAGATCCCCCAGCTCATTCGCGATCGCGCGACTGGTGGCTGGAAGGTGAACCACACGGCCGGCGGCGCGCGCGACCGCAAGGGCCGTCCGATCGACGATGACCTTGATGTGGGCGGCGCCGACTAGGCCGCCACACACCGATCTCCGAACCCGCCGCACACTCCCCCGAGCCCGAGGCGCCCGCCATGCCTGACGTACCGATCGGCGATCTTCCGGTCGATCCCACGGTTGCGTGGGTCTTTCCCGGCCAGGGCGCGCAGCATGTGGGGATGGGCGCCGATCTGGCGGACACCTCCGCCACGGCGCGCGCAGTGTTTACCGCCGCCGACATGGCGCTGGACATGTCACTCTCCCGGATCTGCTTCGAAGGTCCCGAGGACGAGCTGACGCGCACGATCAACACGCAGCCGGCAATCGTGACGCATTCGATCGCGGCGCTCTCGGCGGCCCTCGAGGCTGGCGTGATCACGGCGCGGCCGGCGTTCGTGGCCGGGCACTCGCTGGGCGAGTACGCGGCACTGATCGCGGCGGGCGCGGTGGGGTTCGACGACGGCGTGCGGCTGGTGCGCGAGCGCGGACGACTGATGCAGGTGGCCTGTGACGTGACGGCGAGCACGATGGCCGCGGTGCTGGGCATGGACGAAGAGCTGCTGACCGAGATCTGCATGGCGCACAGCGCCGCGGTCTGCAACGTGAACGCCCCGGGGAACATCACGATCGGCGGCACGATTGAGGCCGTCGCGGCGGCCTCGGACGCGGCGATCGAGGCTGGCGCAACACGGGTGGTTCCGTTGTCCGTCTCCGGCGCCTTCCACACGCCGCTGATGCAGTCCGCGGCCGATGGACTGCGCGTCGCGCTGAACGGCGTGACGTTCCAGGAGCCACGGACGCCGGTGATCTCGAACGTCTCCGCGACACCGCTGGGCAGCGCGGCGGATATCGCCGACGAACTGGTCAGCCAGGTGACGAGCGCGGTGCTGTGGGCGGCCTCGGTGCAGCGAATGCAGGAAGCCGGCGTGACGACGCTGATCGAGTTTGGCCCCGGGCGGGTGCTGAGCGGATTGGCGCGGCGGATCGATCGTGACCTGAAGACGATTACCATCGGATCCGCGGCCGATCTGACCGCCGATGTAGCCGGGGGAGCCGAGGGATGAGCGAAGACGACAAGGATCCGCGGTCACTGCGCGGCCGTTCCGCGCTGGTGACGGGCGGCGGGCGCGGCATCGGGCGCGCGATCGCCACCGAGCTGGCGCGCGCCGGCGCGAATGTGCTGATCACCTACCGCGCGAACTCCGCGCTGGCGGAGGCCGCGGCGCACGAGATACGCGCCTTCGGCGTCGGTTGCCAGATCTGTCAGGCGGACGTGCGCGAAGGCGGGGACCTGGACCGCGCCGTGAAGGAATGCCAGCAGGCATTCGGCGGCATCGACATCCTGGTGAACAACGCGGGGATGACGAGCGACAACCTCGTGATGCGGATGTCCGAGGCGGCCTGGGACGACGTGCTGAACACCAACCTGCGGGGCACGTTCCTGGCAACGAAGGCAGCGCTGCGCCCAATGGTGCGCGCGCGCTGGGGCCGGATCATCAACATCACCTCGGTGGTTGGGGTGTCCGGCAACGCCGGGCAGGCGAACTACGCGGCAGCGAAGGCGGGCATCATCGGCTTCACGCGATCGGTCGCCCTCGAGGTGGCTTCGCGCGGCATCACGGTGAACGCGGTGGCGCCGGGGTTCGTGGAAACGGACATGACGGCGGGCCTGTCGGACGAGCAGAAAGGGCTGATCAAGGGCCGGATCCCGATGGACCGGTACGCCGAGCCGAGCGAAATCGCGCCGATCGTCGCCTTCCTGGCGTCGGATGCGGCGGCATACATCACAGGCCAGACGATCAACGTCGATGGTGGCCTGGTGATGACGTAGGGGGCGGCGATATGTCCTCGAGTTCCCGCCGCAGTTCGCGGATCCTGGCGTTCCAGGTGCTGTTCGAAGGCGAGCAGCACGTGCACCCGATCGCCGAGGCGCTGGCGCGCCGGCTGGACGATTCCGACCTCGATGCTGATGCGCGCGGATTCGCGCGCTCGCTGGTCGAGGGCGTGGAGGAGCACCGCGAGACGATCGACGAGGTGATCTCGCGTCACGCTCCCGCGTTTCCACTCAGCGAGATGGCACCCGTTGATCGCAACGTGCTTCGCCTTGCAATCTACGAAGTGCTCTTTGATAATCGCGGCGCTCCGCTCCGGGTTGCGATCAATGAAGCTGTTGAGATCGCCAAAGGGTACGGATCTGAGTCGTCGGGGCGATTCGTGAATGGAGTCCTCGGGGCGGTTGCGCTCGAGGCAGCTGAGCGCAATGAATCGGCGAACCATGGAAGCGCGCCTTCGTAGCGCGTTCTTGGTTTCGCTGGCGGGAAGGACGACGTAGTGGCCACTGTTTACGAGCGAATTCGCGGTTTGATCGTCGAGCAGCTTGGGGTCGATGAGGACGAGGTGACGCTGAGTGCGTCGTTCGTCGATGACCTCAACGCAGACTCGCTCGATCTGGTCGAACTGATCATGTCGATGGAAGAAGAATTCGGTGGCGACGTCGAGGGACTTGAGATCTCCGATGAGGACGCCGAAAAGATCCAGTCCGTGCAGGACGCGGTCGACTTCCTCAAGGACGCGGGCATCGAATAAGCCCGTTCCCCCACCCGCGGCGCCATCCACCAGCGGGCAGTCCATTGGGCTGCCCGCTGCGTATCATGTAACAAGATGAGTTTGTTCGGCGTCGGAGCAGGCGAAGCCTTGGTCGTGCTGGTGCTGGCCCTGATTGTGGTCGGCCCCCAGCGCTTTCCTGAGATCGCTCGACAGGGTGGTCGCTGGTACCGGTTGGCGCGCCAATACAGCAACGAGGTCATGAAGGACGTGCGTGCGGCGGTCGAAGAGATCGAGCAGGAGATCACCGAAGAGACCGGCGATCTCCGGTCGCTGACCTCGATCCGCGAAGACCTGCGGGCGATTCGCGACGATCTGGACACCGTAGGTACCGAGTCCGCCGCGGACGCCAAACAGGCGATGACCGATAGCGCGACGGCCGCGAGCACGAATGGCACCGAATCAACCGCGACGCGAGACCCCTCGGTGCGTCCGTCGCGCCGAGCCGAAGACAGCTAGCGGAGCGCGCTGGTGACCTCGACGACCGCCCCGCCGCAGGTGCAGCCCGAGCCGGAGCCCGAAACGGAGCGCGTCGAGGGCGGCGAGATGACGCTGCTCGAGCACCTCTTCGAGCTGCGTAGCCGGATCACGTGGTCAGCGGCGGCCGTGGTGGTTGGGATGCTGCCGTTCTTCGTACCGAGCATCGGACTGCGGGCGATCGACTTCCTGCTGGAGCCGGCGATGCAGCAGAACCCGGATTTCCGGGCGCAGGCGATCTCGCCGATGGAGAACATCGTCACGTACTTCCGGATCGCGCTCCTCGGAGGGATCGCACTCGGGATGCCGATGCTGATCTACCAGGCGTTGCGCTTCGTAACGCCGGCGCTGACGCCGCAAGAGAAGCGCTGGGTGCTGCCGGTGGTGATCGGCGCGTCGCTCTCGTTCGGGCTGGGGTTGGTGTTCGGGTACCTCGTGGTGTTGCCGACGGCGTACGGCTTCCTCTTCAGCTTCGGCCAAGACTTCGCGGAGATCGCGCCGACGATCAGCAGCTACATGGACCTGACGACGCGGCTACTGCTGGTGATGGGGGTGGTGTTCGAGACGCCGATCGTCATTATGGGCCTCGCGAAGTTCGGGGTAGTCAGCGCGAAGAAGTTGCTGGGCTGGTGGCGCTGGGCCCTCGTGGGATCGTTCGTGATCTCGGCGATTGCGACACCGACGCCCGATCCGATCACGCAGACGCTGGTCGGCGGCCCGATGTTCTTCCTCTACATGTTCGGAATCGTGCTCGCGTGGTTCGTCAGACGAGAATGATCACGCGTATACGCACGTTGGTGTGATCGCGGTGAGAATGCTACTGTTACAGGGTCCCAGCGAACCCGGTCACCCCGGTACTATCGAGGTGACGCACTGGCACGCTCCCCGCCGCCGCGGAGGTGGAGCATGGCGATTCAGGCCCGCGATCGCTCGTCCGAGACGCCGATGACGGAGTCCGGACCGATGGCGAACGCGCCGGCGGCGCTGCGACCGTTGTATGAGGTCGACGAGGAGTTGCGCCCGCTCTATGAATCGATCGCCGATTGCCCGAACTGCGTGCTGGCGCGCAACCGCTCGCGAACCGTACCCGGTTCCGGGCCGGTTTCGGCTGATTTGATGTTCGTGGGTGAGGCGCCGGGGCAGCGTGAGGACGAGCTGGGGCTCCCCTTCGTGGGACGGTCCGGGCAGTTCCTCGATCAGTTGCTGGGCGGGATCAACCTGACGCGCTCTGACGTTTATGTCACTAATGTGGTGAAGTGCCGCCCACCCGCGAACCGCGATCCCGAGCCCGTGGAGATCGCCACCTGCGGCGACTTCCTGGAAGAGCAACTGCGCCGCGTGAACCCGAAGGTGATTGCCACCCTCGGTCGGTTTTCGATGGCGCGGTGGTTTCCGGACGCGCGGATCAGCCAGATCCATGGCCAGGTGAAACGCGCCGACGACCGTTATGTCATTCCGATGTACCATCCCGCAGCCGCGCTGCGGAACGGCAGCCTGCGCGAGGTCATGCATGCCGACTTCGCGAAGATTCCCGAGCTGCTACAAGGAGCGCCGTGAACCCCTCAATCGCTATCTCTGCTTTTCCGGTCGCTGACCGCCGTCCGGGAGGCGCACTGTGACGTCGGCCGCCTCCGGCGAGGCGCTGCGGGTGATCCCGTTCGGCGGCCTGCGCGACATTGGTCGCAACATGATGCTGTACGAATACGGCGATGATGCGATCGCCGTGGACTGCGGCCTGATGTTCCCCGACGACGAGCACCTGGGCGTCGACATCATCATCCAGGACTACAGCTACCTCCGTGAGAATCCGGATCTGCTGAAGGCGCTGTTCATCACGCACGGCCACGAGGATCACATTGGCGCGGCGGTGTTTCTGCTCAAGGAATTCCCGGTGCCGGTGTTCTGCACGCGGCTGACCCGGGGCCTGCTGCAGGTCAAGCTGCGTGACCACAAGCTCCAGGACGCCATCGACATCCAGGTGGTCGAACCGGGGCAGTCGATCTCGATTGGCGACTTTTCCGTCGAGTTCTTCTCGGTGTCGCACTCGATTCCGGACTCCGCCGGGATGATTATCGACACGCCGCTGGGGTCCGTGGTGCACACGGGCGACTTCAAGATCGACCACACCCCGGTGATGGGGCAGCACACGGACCTGACGCGACTGGCCGAGGTGGGTCGCGACGGCGCGCTGCTGCTCTGCGCGGACTCCACGTACGCCGAGGTCGAGGGCTACACGCCCTCGGAGCAGATCGTGGCGGAGCGGCTGGAGCACGCGATCGCGAACGCGCCGGGGCGCGTGATCGTGACGACGTTCGCCTCGTTGATTTCGCGCGTGCAGATGGTGCTGGACGCGGCGGTGAAGCACGAGAAGCGGGTCTTCGTCACGGGCCGCTCGATGGTGAACAACGTGCAGATGGCACGTGACCTCGGGTACCTCGAGGCGCCCGATCAGGTGCTGATGTCGGTGCGCGAGATGCGATCGCATCCGCCGCACAAGACGGTGATCATCTGCACCGGGTCACAGGGCGAACCGAACGCGGCGCTGACGCGGATCGCGAACGGGTCGCACCAGCATCTAACGATCCAGGAGGACGACACGGTCGTGCTGTCCTCGAACCCGGTGCCCGGCAACGAGAAGTCGGTGTCGCGGAACATCAACCTGCTGTTCCAAGCGGGCGCGAACGTGATCTACAGCCGGATCGACGACGTCCACGTGCGCGGGCACGCGTCGCGCGAGGAATTGAAGATCATTCACCGGATCGTGCGGCCGAAGTACTTCGTGCCGATTCACGGCGAGTACCGGCACCTGGTGCTGCACGCGCAACTCGCGCTGCAACTGGGGATGCCGGCGGACAACGCGTTCGTTCTCGAGGATGGCGATGTCCTCGAGATCACGGACGACGACGCGGACATCGTGGATCAGATCTCGGCGGACTACATCTACGTCGACGGGCTGGGCGTGGGCGACATCGACCACGTCGTGCTGCGCGACCGCGCGCACCTCGCGACGGACGGGATGCTGGTGATCGTGGCAGCGGTCGACCGGCGCGACGGGACGTTGACCGGCCCGCCCGAGGTGATGTCGCACGGGTTCATCGGGCCGGACGACGAGGCGGAGATCTACGATGGCGCCCGTCGGATCGTGATCGATATGCTGGGTGGCGAGTCACGATCCGTGAACTGGCGCCAGCTTCACGACAACTTGAAGGACGATCTGGCGCGCTACCTGTATGAGCGCACCCACCGGCGGCCACTGGTGCTGCCGGTGATGTTGGAGGTTTGAGCTAGCAACACCGGGCAGGTGAAGCAAGAGACACCAGTGCGTTCGGAGGCGGGCCCGAACGTACGAGGAGAGCGCGATGGCTCGCACATCCCGCCGCGGTCGACGCGGCTCGATTCCTGGTCTGAGCGGCGTGAGCCGCTTTCTGGCCCGACCCGAACTGATCGGCACGGTGCTGGTGGTCCTTGCGGCCGCGGCGCTGCCGTTTGTTCTGCCGTTGGCCGGGGTGGTCGCCGATGCGCGCGACGAGCTGGTGCGCGGCCTGGGGCTCCACGTGTTCACGCTGGTCGCCATCCTGGCGTCGTCCGGACTGCTGATCGCGTTCCGCCGTACCGACTGGATTCGCGAGCAGCGCCGCCACCTGGCTGGCGCGTTCGCGCTGTTGCTGGTGATCGCGGGCGTGCTGGGACGCTGGTACCCCGACCGTAGCGTTGGTGACATCGACCTCGGCGTGCACTCGGCCGGCGGTGAACTGGGACGCGCGCTGGCCGGCTGGCCGGTCGGGGTCGCGATCTGGCTGCTGCTGGCGGTGGTTGGCTACACGTTGCTCTGGCCACGGACCGCGGCGGCGCTGCTCCGCGCGACGCCGGGCGCGATTGGCCGATCGTTCCGCTGGGTCTGGCAGCAAGAACTGCACCGGCCGATCGGCCGCGGCCTGGCGCTGCTGGCGAGGCCGCTGACCCGGCTCTTCCGGCGCGCAGACGACGCGGATCCGGAGATCGAGGTGCCAGCACCTCGGCGGCTGCGCCGCGTAGACGCGATCGCAGAGATCGCGGGGCCGGCGACCCCGGAGCTGGCGGCGGCGGTAGCAGGCGAGGCCGGCGAGGACGAGGAAGAAGAGGAGCACGACGGGCGGCCCGCGAAGCAGATCGAGATGGACATGGAGACGCCGGCGGACGAGCTGCGCCATTCGGCGGATGGCTGGCAGCTCCCACCGACCACGCTGCTGGGCGAAGAGGTCGGTCGCGAGTCGCGGACGGTCGACAACGCGCGCCGGGCGCAGCTGATCGTCGACACGCTCGATTCGTTCGGTGTCGATTCGACGGTCGTGCAGATCAACGAGGGCCCGACGGTCACGCAGTTCGGCGTTGAGCCGGGCTGGGATGTGAAGACGAAGCTGGTGACCGAGCGCGACGCGACGGGACGCCCAATCCTCGACACCGACGGCAATCCGAAGACGAACCAGGTGGAGGTGTCGCGGACGCGGATCCGGGTGAACCGGATCACGGCGTTGCAGAACGACCTGGCGCTAGCGCTCGCGGCTCCGGCGCTGCGGATCGAGGCACCGGTACCGGGCAAACCGATGGTCGGGATCGAGGTGCCAAACGCGAACACCTCGACCGTATCGATGCGCGGGGTGATGGAGTCGCCGGAGTTCCAGCGCGCGCTGGGCAAATACGCACTGCCGATCGCCCTCGGAGCCGGCGTGTCCGGCGATCCGGTGGTGGCGGACCTGGCGACGATGCCGCACGTGCTGATCGCGGGTGCGACCGGCGCCGGGAAGTCGGTCTGCCTGAACTCGATCATCAGCGGGCTGCTGATGCACCTCTCACCGGAACAACTGCGACTGGTGATGATCGACCCGAAGCGGGTGGAGCTGGCGGACTTCGCGGAGATTCCGCACCTGGCGTTCTCACGGATCATCGTGGAGATGGATCAGGTGGTCGGCACGCTGCAGGCCGTGATCAACGAAATGGAGTCGCGCTACCGGAAGTTCGCGAAGGTGGGCGTCCGAAACATCAAGAGCTACAACACGAAGGTCGCCGGGCGATCGCCGATGGCCTACTGGGTGGTGGTGATCGACGAGCTGGCGGACCTGATGATCGCCGCTCCCTACCAGGTCGAGCAGCAGCTTGTGCGGCTGGCACAGCTCGCGAGGGCAACCGGGATTCACCTGGTCGTCGCGACGCAACGGCCCTCGGTGGATGTGATCACGGGGCTGATCAAGGCGAACTTCCCGACGCGTATCGCGTTCGCGGTGGCGTCCTCGGTGGACTCGCGCACGGTGCTGGACCAGGGTGGCGCGGAGAAGCTGCTGGGTCGCGGGGACATGCTGTACGTGCCGCCGGACGAGCAGAAGCCGAAGCGTGTCCAGGGCGTCTACGTCAGCGACGAGGAGATCCGCGCGATCGTCGGCTTCTGGACGGCGGACCGGTTCGCGAACCTGCAGCCGGAGAAGCACGACGCGCTGCTCCGCGACGCGGAGCGCGAGGTCGAGCAGATGGGTGTCGACGGCGCCAACGAGGAGGATCCGCTGATCCAGAAGGCGATCGAACTCGCGCGCGAGCACGAGACGCTTTCGACCTCGATGTTGCAACGCAAGCTGCGGATCGGCTACCCGCGCGCGGCACGGACGATGGACGAACTTGAGGACCGTGGGATTGTGGCCTCGGGCGATGGCACCAGCTCGCGACGGGTGCTGCTCGGCGATGAAAGCACGTCGCTGATGGCGGCCGCCGCCGACTTCGAGCCGGTACCAGCGGGGGTGGTCGCCGAAGACGAGCCGGAACGCGAGCCGAGCACGAAGCTGCTGCGGTTCCCGAAGGCGTTCGACGACGACTAGCAGTGCTCGCTATCCCTACGGAGCCTGCGGAACAGTGCCCGACGGAGCGCCTTGATCTGATGCGTTACGACTCAGATCTGCTATAATGACTCTGGAAGAAGAGGAAACGGAAAGAGCACCGAAGCGGACATCCGGGAACGCGAATCGCGAGGCCTGGGTGGGGACGATTGGAGGCCCAGTGTGTAATCACCAGCGGACTTCAGGTCACGAGGTCAGTCTCGTATCCGCGAACACCTGAGCCAGAGGCTCGCCCCGGCTCCTGAGTTCCCTCGGAACTCGAGTCGCGGTCAAGCGAGGCACCTTGAAACCGGAACGGCCAACTCAACCGAGTTGGCCGTTTTCTTATGCCAGGAACCGCGTTGCCAGGGCTTCCTCGGTGAACCCGTCAGCACCGAGGGCGACCCGGTAGACGCGAGCGCCCTCGCGGGAGGCGACCGCGGCGTGCAGTTGGCCATCGACGAAGTGGGCGGCGGCGTAGTCGTCGGCCGCGAGACCGGCCGGTAGCCCCTCCTCGATCGCCCTGCGGAGCGCCGGGCGTCGATCGGCCTCGCCGTCGTAGTGCGGGGTGAACGACCCTTCGAGGATCCCGACGCCATCGTGGAGCGCGCGGAGCGGCCCGAACGAGTCCGTGGTCCCGCCCTGGAACCAGCAGATCGCGCCGGCGCTGACGCCGCAGAGGATGGTGCCGGCCTCGTATGCCGCCCGTGCGAGGCGATCGAGGCCGTGCACGCGCCAGACAGCGAGCAGGTTGGCCGTGGAGCCGCCTCCGACGTAGATCACGTCCTGAGCGGCGAACCACACCGCCGGGTCGTGTGAGGGCTCGGAGAACAGCCGCAGATCCGACGTCTCGGCACGATCCGAGAGCGCGGCGTGGAACTTCTCGATATAGCTCGGGTGATCGCCGCTGGCGGTGCCCACGAAGCCGACGCGCGGGCGGTCGCGACCGGTCAGCGCGAGGATGTAGTCATCGAGGAGGCGATCGTCCTCCATCGAGAACCCGCCGCCGCCCATTGCGACGATCTGGCTCGCCATCGGAGCGGCCTTAGCGGCGGCTTCCGGGGCCGGAGCGGCTGCGTCCACCTCGGATTTTGCGCGGCTCGGGGCGCTTCGTCTCGGCGGCGAGTGATCGCAGGCCCTGGGTGGCATCGGCGCCGATCAGCTCGCGACGGAGTTCGACCACCTGATCGCGGAGGAGCGCCGCGCGCTCGAACTCCAGGTTCTTCGCGGCATCCTTCATCTGGCGCTCGATCTCCTTGACCAGGCGTGTGAGCTCGTCGCGGGGGAGTTCGGAGGTGGCTGTGTACGGCGCCTCCTCCTCGGCGACCTGGCTGCGCATCTGGTCGTTGATGTCGCGGATCGTCTTCTCGATGCCCTGCGGCGTGATGCCGTGTTCCTCGTTGTAGGCGCGCTGCTTCTCGCGGCGTCGATCGGTTTCATCGAGGGCGTGCCGCATCGAGTCGGTGATCTTGTCGGCGTACATGATGACGCGACCACGGGGGTGCCGGGCCGCGCGACCGATCGTCTGGATCAGCGATCCGCCCGACCGCAGGTATCCCTCCTTGTCGGCATCGAGGATGCAGACGAGCGACACCTCCGGGAGGTCGAGGCCCTCGCGGAGCAGGTTGATGCCGACGACGACGTCGTAGACGCCGATCCGCAGGTCACGGAGGATGTCGATGCGCTCGAGGGTGTCGATCTCGGAGTGCAGGTACATGGACTTCACGCCCATCTCCTGCAGGTAGTCGTTCAGATCCTCGGACATCTTCTTCGTCAGCGTCGTGAGGAGTGTCCGCTCCTTGCGGTCGACCCGATCGCGGATCTCCGCGAGCAGGTCGTCGATCTGTCCCTTCGTCGGCCGCACTTCGACCTCGGGATCGACGATGCCGGTCGGGCGGATCACCTGTTCGACGGTGCGCGCCGCATTGGCGCGTTCGTATGGGCCGGGCGTCGCGGAGACGTAGACAACCTGGTTGATGTGGTCCTCGAACTCCTCGAAGTTCAGGGGGCGGTTGTCGAGCGCGGACGGCAGCCGGAACCCGAACTCGACAAGGGTCTCCTTGCGCGAACGGTCGCCGAGGAACATGCCGCGAACCTGCGGCACGGAGATGTGCGACTCGTCGATGAAGACGAGCCAGTCGTCGGGGAAGTAGTCCAACAGGGTCCAGGGCGTCGATCCGGGTGGACGCCCCGCGAGGTGCCGCGAGTAGTTCTCGATGCCGGAGCAGTAGCCGGCGGCGCGCATGGTCTCGAGGTCGTAGCGGGTGCGCTCCTCAAGCCGCTGGGCCTCGAGCAGCTTGCCCTCGGCGCGGAGGCCGGGGATCTGCTCGGCGAGTTCGGTTTCGATCGATTCGATCGCGGCGGCCAGCCGGTCCTTCGAGGTGACGAAGTGCTTCGCGGGATAGATCGCGGTTTCATCGGCCTCGCGGAGGATCTCGCCGGTGAGCGGGTCGAGCGTGACGATCTGCTCGACCTCGTCGCCGAAGAAGTCGACGCGGATCGCGAGGTCCTCGTAGGCGGGGTAGATGGTGAGCGAGTCACCGCGGACGCGGAAGGTGCCGCGGATCAGGTTGAGGTCGTTGCGCGCGTACTGCATGTCGATGAGCTGGCGGATCAGCGAGCCGCGGTTGACGTGGCGGCCCTTGAAGAGCCGCACGACGAACGACTGGTATTCGCCCGGCTCGCCGAGACCGTAGATGCAGGAGACCGAGGCGACGATCACGATGTCGCGCCGTTCGAAGAGCGCCCGCGTCGCGGCGTGGCGCATCTTGTCGATCTCTTCGTTGATGTCCGCGTCTTTCGCGATGTAGGTGTCGGTCCGCGGGATGTAGGCCTCGGGCTGGTAGTAGTCGTAGTAGGAGACGAAGTACTGCACCTCGTTATGCGGCAGCACTTCGCGGAACTCGCTGACGAGCTGCGCGGCGAGGGTGCGGTTGGGGGCGAGCACGAGCGTGGGGCGCTGGTAGCGCTCGATCACGTTCGCCATCGTGAACGTCTTGCCGCTGCCGGTGGCGCCAAGAAGCGTCAGCGCGCGTTCGCCCGCCTCGAGGCCTGCGACCAGCTCATCGACCGCGCGTGGCTGGTCGCCCATGAGCTTGAAATCGGAGACGATCTCGAATGGCCGTGACGGCTTCGGCTGCGGCGCTTCGGTGGCCGGTTCGGGTGCGGTCGTGGTCAAAACGGCAACCCTCCAAGCATCCAGTGTACGGCTCCGGGCAAGGGAGCCGGGCGGCGCATCGAGGTAGGCGGACCGGTCGCCCTCGGCGCTTCCGGGCGCTAGCCCGCGGGCTGCTGGAGCGGCCTCGGGAGCCACGGATCGGCGAGGATGACGCGATCGCGGCCGCTGTTCTTGGCGGCGTAGAGGGCCTCGTCGGCACGATTGAGCAGCGCTTGTTCGTCGGTGGTCGCGAGATCGGGGATCGCGGCGACGCCAACGGAGACGGTGACCTGTACAGCAGCGCCGCCGTCCGGAACGGGGACACGCAGGGCCTCGATGCCGGCGCGGAGCTTCTCCGCGACGATCGCGCCGTCGGCGAGCGCGGTCTCGGGGAGGATGACGGCAAACTCCTCGCCGCCGTAGCGGCCGATCTCGTCGGATTCGCGGATGTTGCTCGCCATCTGACGGGCGCAGGCGGTGAGCACGGCGTCACCGGTCGCGTGCCCGTAGCCGTCGTTGACCTGCTTGAAGTGATCGATGTCGATCATCAGCACGGTGAGCGAGCGGCCGTAGCGACGGGAGCGGCGGAACTCGGCGCCGAGGCGATCGAACAGTGCCCGGCGGTTGAGCACGCCGGTCAGCGGATCGATCTTGGCGAGCCGTTCCAGCTCGGCGCTGGTTTCACGCAGGTTGGCGGCGACATCGACGAGGCGTCGCTCGCGATCGAGGGTGGCGCGCGAGTTGAGGAGGATCTGGACGATCAGGCAGATCGTGAGAAAGGTCGTTGCGAGGCTCCAGGCGGCGATATCCAGTCCGAGGAAGGAGCCAGTCGTCCAGCCGATCTCGCGGAGCTGGCTACCAGCACCGAAGAGCACGAGCAGAGCGACTGCCCCGATGAGTCCGAGGAGCGTGGGCCAGCGATCGCGAGTGATCGTCACGGGTACGTCTGCCGGACCTAGGCCGGAGCCTGCTGTGCGAGGATGGCGCGGAGCAGCTCCTCGATGCCGGCAATCTCGGGCTGCTGGCGCAGCGTCGTGGTGACGAGCTGCTCTGCCTCACGGTGCGAGTACTGGAGCGTTTCGAGCGCGCCGACCGCATCGGCGTACAGCTCGCCCATCGCGTCGGACACGGGGGTGGCGGTCTTGTCCGCGCTGCGGAGGAGCGCCTCCTGCGTCAGCTTGCCGTGGAGGTTGGCGACGATGGTCTGCGAGAGCCGCTGACCGATGCCGGGGAGCTGGCGGAGGGCGACCACGTCCTCTGCCTCGATCCAGCGGGCGATATCGGACACGGGGAAAGTGAGCGCGCGGACGGCTTTCTGGGGACCGACTTCCGGGACGTTGATGAACTTCCGGAAGAACTCGCGCTCCTGGCGATGCTGGAAGCCGATCAGCAGCGGCGCGGGCTGGCGTTCCGAGACGTGGTAGAAGGTGAACAGCTTCAGTTCGTCGCCGAGCGGGATCGCGGCGATCCAGTGGTGCGCGAAGGCGGGGATCAGCACCTCGTAACCAACGCCGCCCACCTCGAGCCAGGCGCTGGCCGATTCGCCGTCCCAGCGGGCGAGCTTGCCCGAGAGCGAGACGATCATGAGCGGGCCAGTGCCAGTTCGAGCCTGATGTCGCCGAGCCGCGTCAGCGCGACCGCGAGGGCGTCAGAGATATCGAGTGGCCCGGTGAGTTCCGTGAGACCGAGTTGGACGGCGACCATTTGCTGCACCTGTTCCTTGGGAGCACCGCCCCAGCCGGTCACGGATTGCTTGACCGAGGTGGGCGCGAACTCGAACACCGGGATGTCGGCATCCGCCGCGGCGATCATGGCGGCGGCACGAGCCTCGCCGATCACCATGGCGGAACGCACGTTGAGCGCGACGAATTGTTGCTCAACGGCTAATTCCGCAGGTCCATAATCGCGGATGATGGTGCGGATGCCGTCAGCAATTTCCCGCAGTCGGTAAGCGCGGGGGGCCTTCGGGCGCGTCTTGATGACACCGCAATCGACCAGCGTTCCGGTGGCTCCGTCACCGTCGACGATGCCCCAGCCGGTGATGGTCAATCCAGGATCGACGCCCAGCACGCGCCGGGTCATCGCAGTCACCTCGGCGTGGAATCCACGCTTGCCCTCGCTACCGCTACCCCGCCGCAGCTTCGAGCACTGAATCTGGGAAGACGGCGTTGGAATGGACCTTCGAGACGTCATCGAGGTCATCGAGCCGTTCGAGCAGTTTGAGGGTGGAGATGGCGGTGGGCTCGTCGAGTTCGACGGTGTTCTGCGGCATCTTCACGAGATCGGCGTCTTCGACGGTGAAACCGGCGGCGGTGAGCGCCTCGCGGATGCTTTCGGTGCTGGTCGGCTCGGTGATGACCTCGACGGTCGTCCCGTCGTCGGCGGCCTCGACATCGAGCGCGCCCGCCTCTATGGCGATGAGCTGGATTTCGTCAGGGTCCTGACCGACGGCGCTGACGGTAATCGAGCCACGGGCCTCGAATTGCCAGGCGACAGCGCCGTTCTCGGCGAGGTTGCCGCCACCGCGCGAGAAGGCGAGGCGGAGTTCGGCGACGGTGCGATTGCGGTTGTCGGTGACGGTGTCGACGATGACGGCGGTGCCGCCGGGCCCATAGCCCTCGTAGGTGACTTCGGCGAGGTTGTCGGCGTCGCCGCCACCGGCACCGCGCTGGATCGCGCGCTCGATGTTGGCGCTGGGCATGTTGGCGTCTTTGGCCTTGCTGATGGCGAGGCGCAGCCCCGCGTTCATCTCCGGGTCATTGCCGGTGCGGGCGGCCATGGTGATGTCACGGGCGAGCTTAGTGAAGAGCTGACCGCGCTTCGCGTCGATCTTGCCCTTCTTGTGCTTGATTGATGACCATTTGGAGTGCCCAGACAAGCAGCGCCTCCGCCGTTCTTGATAACGCTCATCAGGGTTCGCGGAACCCGCGATTATGCTATCAGACCGCCATGGCGGGCCGAAGTGGGGTTCGCGACGCGGCTAGAGTCCGTCGCCCAGCGTGATGTTGTCGATCAGGTGCGTCGAGCCGATGTGAACGGCGACGGAGAGCAGGGCGAGGCCGCTCACCTCACCCTCCAATTCCTGAAGCGCTTCGTCGTCGGCGAGCGACACGTAGTCCGGTCGGATGAGTAGCTGTCCCTCGAGTTCCTTTTCGACGAGGTAGCGCAGGTTGTCGGCGTTGCGTTCGCCGGCGCCGAACGCGTCCGAGGCGAGTTGGAGCCCTCGGGAGATCGCGAGCGCGGCGGTGCGTTCCTCCGGCGAGAGGTAGGCGTTCCGCGAGGAGAGCGCGAGTCCGTCCGGATCGCGGACGGTCGGGCAGGCGACGATGTCGACCGGCAGATCGAGGTCGCGCACGAGCTGGCGGATGACGCGGAGCTGCTGTGCGTCCTTCTCGCCGAAGTAGGCGCGGTCCGGCGAGGTGATGTTGAGGAGCTTGAGGACGACGGTGGTGACGCCATCGAAGTGCCCGGGGCGACGAGCGCCCTCGAGGCGTTCCGAGACGCCGCCGACGTGGACCGTGACGGCGAAGCCATCGGGGTAGATCTCGGCGCGCGGTGGGGCGAGCACGAGATCGACGCCGTGCGCCTCGAGTTGTGCGAGGTCGTTCGCCTCGTTGGCCGGATAGCGATCGAGATCCTCGGACGGCGCGAACTGGGTGGGGTTGAGGAAGAGCGTGGCGACGACACTGGCGTTCTCGGCGCGCGCCTGGTCAACCAGCGCGAGGTGGCCGGCGTGGATGCCGCCGAGCGTCGGGAAGAGCCCGACCGGACCCGGCAGGCCCGCGCGCGCGGCCCGGAACTCCGCGATGGTGCGCGCGATCTGCACGAGGAGCCTCGAATCTAACGAGCGGGCGGCGAGCTGGCGTTGTCCGAGGCCCCCGACGCTGGCGGCGCCTGGGCTGCGGGCGCCGTTTCCGTCGCGCGCGCGATCAACTTGAGGTCGTGCTCCGCGAGGATGCGCTGGGCATCGCTGAGGTCGCCGTCCAACTCGGGGAGCAGCGCCTTGATCAGCTCCAGGGCGTGCTCGTCCATGTAGAAGGACTCGTCGGCGGTGGGGAATTGGCGCGCCTCGACCTGCTCGCGGTAGGTGCCGATTGCCTCGCGGGTGGCGACGCCAAGTTCGGCGAAGCGGCGCGCGTGCCGTGGCTTGAGGTCATCGTAGAGGCCGAGGATGTCGTGCCAGACCTGCACCTGTCCGCTGCAGAACGGGCCAGCGCCGATGCCGATGGTTGGCACAGGCACGCGCTGCGTGATCATCTGCGCGAGGGCAGTCGGGACGAGTTCGAGCACGATGGCGTAGGCACCCGCCTCGGCGAGGGCCTTCGCGTCGTTGATCAGGTGCACGGCGTCGCGCGGGGTCTTGCCCTGCACGCGGAAGCCGCTGGTCTGGTTAACGGACTGGGGCGTGAGGCCGATGTGGCCCATCACCGGGATGCCGGCCTCGACGAGTCGCTGGACGGTCTCGGCGGAGCGTTGCCCGCCCTCGAGCTTCACGGAGCCACAGCCGGTCTCCTGCATGATGCGCGTCGCGTTGCGGAGCGCGTCCTGCCAGCCGGCCTGGTAGGTGCCGAACGGCATGTCGACGACGACGTGGGCATTGCCCGCACCGCGGACGACGGCTTTGCCGTGGTGGATCATGTCATCGAGGGTGACCGGCACCGTTGAGTCGTAGCCGAGGACAACCATGCCGAGGGTGTCGCCAACGAGCAGGATCGGAATCCCGGCGTCGTCGGCCATTCGTGCGGTGGGGTAGTCGTATGCGGTGAGCATCGTGATCGGCTCACCACGGTCGCGCATCCGCTGAAGGTCGCGGACCTGAACGCGCTTCGTCATCATTCGCCTCCGTCTCAGTCCCGGGGGATCCAAGCGGTTCATGTGCCAGTCAGCAGCCAACTCGAAGTGAATCTGCGTCTTGTCGCCACTTGAATGGTCGACTGACAATTTCAGTATAGGAGCCCGGATCGCCGCGTCAATGCTGGCCGGAGGGGTTAGCGGGTCGCCCATTCGGTGGCGGATGGGAGACCGGCGATCGGGGTGGCGGAGCGGATGGCGTTGAGCACCGCCCGCTCGACGGCACGGACGGCGAACGCCTCGACGGCGCGGTAGCCGGCGGCGTCCACCTCGAACTCGCCGGTGGCGAGGGCAAAGATCACGTCGCCGTCGGAGCGGGTGTGCACCGGCCAGATCGTGGAGGCGAAGCCGTCGTGGGCGACGGTGGCGATGCGGTTGATCTGAGTCTTCGTGAGGCGCGCGTTCGTTGCCACGACCGCGAGCGTGGTGTTCTCCGCCGACTCCGTTGCATCCGTCGATTGCGGAGGATTCGAGGCATCGGCGTCGGGTGGTTGGACGCCGACACGGAGGATCGCGTCCAGATCGAGGAAGCCACGTTCGTCGTCACGCGGGGCGGCGACGATCGCGCCGTCCCGCGGATCGCGGATTGAGCCGACGGCGTTCACGGCGGCGAGTGCGGCGACGATCACGCCGGTATCAAGCCGTTCGCTGGCGGTGCCGATTCCACCTTTGATCGCGCGGTCGATGCCGCCCTGCTTCGCGACGCTGGCGCCGGTGCCGGCGCCGACCGAGCCGACCTCGATGGCGCCACCGGTGGCACGGCGCAACGCGCGACGGCCGGAATCGGCGTTGGGATGGGCGGGCCGACCAACGCCGAGGTCGAAGAGGATGGCGGCTGGGACGATCGGGACGACGTTGCCTCGGAAGTTAAGCCCGACACCGCGGGCGGCCAGCTCTTCCATCACGCCGGTAGCGGCGTCGAGGCCGAAGGCGGAGCCGCCGGAGAGGAGGATGGCGTGCACTTCCTCGATCAGGTTGCCGGGGCGGAGCAGCTCCGTCTCGCGGGTGCCGGGCGCGGCCCCGCGCACGTCGACGCCGCCGACGGTGCCGGGTGGGCAAAGGACGACAGTGCAGCCGGTGGCGGAGCGACGATTGGTCCAGTGACCGACGCGGATCCCCGCGACGTCCGTGAGGGCGTCCCGATGAACCATGTCGTGGGCGGCGGCTAGCCGGCGCTACTGGACTGCGACGTGATGCTGTCGGGCAGCGGCGTCAGCAGTCGAGCGGGCACGATGCGGTCGATGAAGGCGATGCAGTGGGTCATGTACTCGCGCGGGTGCTCCGGGTAGTAGCAGCAGTGGCCGTTGTGATCGTGGAGCGCCCAGATTTCGTGGCGATCGTTGAGCGATGCGGCGGCGAGGTTGAGCGCGTGCGACTCCGGGACCTCGTGATCGGCTTGAGCGTGGATGAAGAGGATCGGGACGGCGATCTGGTCGACCACCTCGATCGGCGCGAGCGAGTAGGGATCGGCGTCGAAGAGCCGACGGGCGAACCAGCAGGAGGCGTTGAAGAGGTGTTCGGGGAGGCGTGGGTGCTCGTAGCGGAGCAGGTCGCGCATCGAGGCGACCGGAGAGTCGGCGATGACGCCGGCGACCTCGGGAACCCCGGGCGTCGCCTCGAGGGCGAGCGCGGCGCCGAAGCCGAAGCCATGCAGCACCATCGGCAGCTGGCCGACGCGCCGGCGCACGTAGGCGATGGCGGCACGCATATCGAGCTGTTCGGTGGTGCCGAGGTGGTCACGCCGTCCGGCGGATTCGCCACGACCGCGGAGGTCGAACGCGAAGACATTGAAGCCGCGCCGGACGTAGTCGGCCTGGAGTTGGAGCAGCCCGTGATCGGCATCGGCACGCGTGCCGTGGCGATCGTGGATCAGGATCACGGTCGCGCGGGCGCCGGGGGATTCGAGAAACCAGCCATTGAGGGTGATCTGATCGACCGTGAGGAACTGGACGTCCTGAAATCGCAGGCCAAGATCGCCCGGCGTTCCCTGGACACGGCGCCATTTCGAGCGCGTGTACACGTCCGCAAAGAAGATCGCGATGCTGACGTAGCCAACGATGGCCACCACGAGCACCGCGAGTGCAACAACAACGATCACGGCCGCCACCCGCCGCCTAAGAGGAGGACCCCGCCCGGGGACTCTGAGCAACGTAGCAGCGCGCTATCGGACGTAGCAACCGGGTTGTTCCCGAAGCGTGATATCGCTCACAAACGCTGACAGCCGGGACAATAGTGGGTCCCACGCCCGCCGAGGCGGAGCTTCCGAATGATCGATCTACAGCGATCGCAGGGTTCACCCTCACGGCGGAACACGTGAACCCTGACGCGGTGCAATCCCTCGCCGCCGAGGCCATCGAGGTAGTCCGAAAAACTGGTGCCGCCATCGGCGAGCGACCGTTCGAGGGCTTCGATCACGGCAGCGTGGAGGCGGGTGACGCGACGCGGACCAAGGGAGTTGGCGGGGGCACGCGGGTCGATACCGGCGATGTAGCAGGCCTCATCGGCGTAGATGTTGCCGACGCCGGCGGCGACCTTCTGATCGAGCAGCGCGGACTTGACGGCGACCGAGCGCCGCGCGAGCTGTTTGCGGAGCCAGGGGGCGGTGAACTCCGGCGAGAGCGCGTCCGGGCCGACGTTCGGCATCGCGTCGCGCTGATCCTCGACGAGGTGCCAGGTGCCGAACTTCCGGAGGTCGTTGAAGCGGAGGACGGTGCCGTCCTCGAAGGTGACGCGGCCGCGCTCGTAGCGGTGCGGTGCGTCGCTGGCCGCGACCACGAGCGAGCCGCTCATCCGCAGGTGCAGCACCCAGGTGCGGCCGTCATCGAGGCGGGCGAGCAGGTACTTGCCGTGCCGATCGAGCGCCTCGATGGTGCGCCCGGTGAGCGCGGTTTCGAGGTCACGCGGGGCGTGGGTGATCGCGAGACGCTCGGCGCCGGGGTGGATCGCTACGGACGCGATCCTGCGACCGAGGATCGCCGGCGCGAGCTGTTTGCGGGTGGTCTCGACCTCGGGAAGTTCGGGCATCAGCGGGAAGGGTGCGACAGCGCGCGCGGGGCCGCCGCGATCATTCGAAGTCGCCCCAGGAGGTGCCGAGCTTCTCGTCGAGGTCGAGCGGGACGGCGAGTTCGATCGAGGGCATGAGGCGCCGGGCGACCTCGCGGACGTCGTCCAACTCGGCGCGGGGCAGTTCGAAAATCAGTTCGTCGTGCACCTGCAGAACCATGCGGGCGAGCATGCCACCCTCGCGCCGCGCGATCAGCTCGCGATCGATGTTGTTCATCGCGATCTTGATGATGTCGGAGGCGGTGCCCTGGATCGGCATGTTGATCGCGATGCGCTCCGCGGCCTGGCGGATGTTGCGGTTGCCGGAATAGAGGTCCGGGATCGGACGACGGCGGCCGGTCAGCGTCTCCGCGTAGCCGCGCTTGCGGGTCTCCTCGACGGTTCGCTCGCGCCACTCCTGAACCTTCGGATAGGCCTCGAAGTAGGCGTCGATGAAGGCGTTGGCCTCGTCGAAGTCGACGCCCTCGCGCTGGGAGAGCCCGAAGGCGGTGAGCCCGTAGAGGACACCGAAGTTGAAGACCTTCGCGCGGCGCCGCATGTCCGGCGTGATATCGGCGAGGTCGACGTGGAAGACGTTGGCCGCGGTGGCTGCGTGGATGTCGAGACCGCGATCGAAGGCATCGCGGAGGCCGTCGTCGCCAGCGACGTGAGCAAGGACGCGCAGTTCGATCTGCGAGTAGTCGATCGAGAAGAGGATCGGATCCTCGCCGCAGTCGCGGGCAATGAAGGCGCGGCGCACCTCCTGGCCCAGTTCCGTGCGGACCGGGATGTTCTGTAGGTTCGGGTCGTTCGAGGAGAGCCGGCCGGTCGCCGCGGTCGACTGCGAGAAGATCGTGTGCACGCGGTTGGTGCGCGGGTTCACCTGAAGCGGCAGCGAGTCGACGTAGGTCGACTTGATCTTGGTCAGTTCGCGCCAGGTGAGGACCGCGTTGATGACCGGGTGCGCCTCGCGCAGCGCGCCGAGCGCGTCGGCGTCGGTGGTGTAGCCGGTCTTCGTCTTGCGGGTGTGCGGAAGCTCCAGCTCCTCGAACAGCACCTGCGAGAGTTCCTGCGGCGACCCCAGCTTGAACTCGTGGCCGACGGCCGCGTACGACTCGCGCTCGGCCTGGGCGATGCGCTCGACGAGGTCGACCGACAGCCTCGCGAGCACCGAGGTATCGAGGGCGACGCCGAACTGTTCCATCCGCGCGAGCACCGGGATGTGCGGGAGATCGATGTCGTTGAACACCGATTCGAGGTTGCTCTCCTTGAGTTGCTCGGCGAGCACCGCCTCGAGGCGGACGACGTAGTCCGCGTTGCTGGCGGCGTAGCGGGTGACGTCCTCGACCGATGCATCCGCGAACGGGATCGCCTTGCGCCCGGTGCCGAGGAAGTCCTTCGGCTCGACGGTTTCTGCGCCGAGGCGGTCGAACGCGAGCTTCTGAAGCGTCATGTTCAGGTCGCCAAGCAGGTAGGCGGCGACCTGGGTATCGAAGTCGACCGAGTGCGCCCAGGTACCTCCGTCGGTCCCGGCAAGCGCGAGCAATGCGAACTTGACGTCGTGACCGATGCGCTTGAGCGCCGGGTCTTCGAGGAGCGGGCGCAGGGCCTCGAGGACGGCCGCTCGCGGGAGCTGCTCGGTGGCGGCTTGCGGCTCCTCGACCGGCTCGAGCAGCGACTGCTGTTGTTCCTCGGCGGCGGGATCGCGGTGGCCGAACGGCACGTACCAGGCGTGCTCGGCTTCGCAGGAGAGCGCGACCCCGACAAGGCTGTCCGCGGCGCGGATCGGGTGCGCGTCGTCCGCGATCACCTCGATCGAGAAGCGGCCGGCCTTGCGGATCGCCTTCACCATCGCCGCGAGCTGCGCGGGCTGCGTGACGGCCTCGTAGTTTCCGGCGGCGGCGAGACCGACGACAGGCTCCGTCGTGGCGCTGCGGGTCGACTCCGGGAGCCGGTTCATCAGCGAGCGGAACTCCAGTTCCTGGAAGAGCTTGAGCACGCGCTCGCGGTCGTAGTCCTGCAGCAGCGCACCGTCGAGCGAGAGTTCGAGGTCGGGCACCTCGGTGACGATGGTCGCCAGCTCCTTCGAGAGCTTCGCCTCATCGAGGCCGGCGACCAGCGCCTTCTGCGCGCGCGGCGGCTTCAGCTCATCGATGTGCTCGATCATCGCCTCGAGCGAGCCCCACTCCTCGATGAGGGCCTTCGCGCCCTTTTCGCCGATGCCCTTCACGCCGGGGATGTTGTCGGAGGTGTCGCCGACGAGGGCCTTGTAATCGATCATCTGGCGCGGCTCGAAGCCGAAGCGCTCGCGCACGGCCTCCTCGTCATACATGACGTAGTCACGCTGATAGAGGCGGTACATGTAGACGCGGACGTGTGGCTCGACGAGCTGCACGATGTCATTGTCGAGCGTGACGATGATGGTGTCGATGCCCTGCGCCGCAGCCTGGCGCGCGAAGGTGCCGAGGATGTCGTCGGCCTCGTAGCCCGGACGCTCGACGAGCGGGATGTGGAACGCGTCCAGCAGCTCGCGGACGCGATCAAACTGGGGGACGAGTTCCTCGGGCGTGGCTTCGCGGTTCGCCTTGTAGCGCTCGTCGGTCTGCTTGCGGAAGGTCTCAGACGACGCGTCCCAGGCGGCGATCACGTGCGTCGGCTGTAGATCGTTGAAGACGGTGAGCAGGCTGTTCGCGTAGCCGAAGACGGCGGCGACCGGCTCGCCGGTGCGGCGCACTGTGAGCACGTCGCGGAGCGCGTAGTACGAGCGAAAGATGATGCCGTGCGAGTCGAGGATGACGAGAAGCGGCTTGCGCGCGACCTCCTCGGATCCGGCGCCGTTGGTGGCATCGGTGGTCGCGGGGTCGACGGTTGCGGTGGCTTTCGGGGGTGTCACCCGCGAAGTATAGCGGTCCGCGTGTCACCGGCCTCCAGCCGGGGACACGGGCGCGGCGGCCACGTTTGATCGTGTGCGAGCGGGTCGCGCCCGTACACTGCGCCGGATGACGCGGTACCGCTCGCTGCCAATTCTCGCGATCCGTCGCATGGCCGGGAATTGGCGCCTGTTGTCGAGCGTCGTGCTGGGCACGATGGTCGCCGGCGCGATCCTGTCCGCGACCGTGATCTATGCGGACGCGATTCGCGACCTGGGTCTGAAGTTCGCGATCGAGCGGCTCGACCCGACCCAGCTCGACATCAAGGTGCTGCGCAGCACGCAGACGGCGCGCCCTGACGGATATCAACGCGCCGAGGATCGCGTCGGCCAGGCGGCGGCGGCGGCGCTGGGCCCCGCGGCGGGCGGGTTGGTACGGCAGGGCACGAGCGCGACGTTCTATCCCGTCCCCACCGGCGGGCGACCGGATCTGGATGACGACAAGCGACCACGCGGAAACTTCGTCTTCCGATCGGACCTCGAGTCGTTCGTGCACGTGGTGGCTGGCGAGATGCCCGCGGTCATGACGCCGGGCGCCGAGGGGCCGCTGCTGGCAGCGATCGGCGCGCATACCGCGGAGCTGAACGGGATCGCACTGGGCGACGAGTTGGACATGTTCCCGTTCTGGGACGACGAAGCGCCACCGGTCCCGGTGCTGATCGTCGGCATCCTCGAACCGAACGACATCACCGATCGCTACTGGGCAGGCGACGAGAACGCGTTCGATGCGCCGTCGCGGACCTGGGAGACCGTCTTCCTGCACGTCCCGGAGAGCACGTTCTTCGGCGTGCTGGCCGATCGTTTCCCGGAGCTGGTGGCGGACTACGACAGCTTCTTCGAGGTGAACCTCGACGCGCTGGATGCGCGGAACGCGGCGTCGGTGGCGAACGGCGTCGCGGGCCTCAATTCAGTGATCGCACAGACCGAGGAGCGCGCGCGGACGCTGACCGAGCTGACGCCGGTGCTGCGGACCTTCGACGAGAAGCTGTTCTTCACGCGGATCCCGCTGTTCGTGCTGCTGCTGCAGATCGGCGGGATCGTAGCCTACTACCTCGTCATGGTGAGCACGATGCTGACGGAGCGGCAAACCGCGGAGATCGCGACGCTGCGATCGAGGGGTGCGACGACCGGACAGTTGCTCACGCAGTACGGGGTCGAGGGCGTGCTACTGGCGGCAATCGCGGTGATCACCGGGCCGCCACTGGCGGCGCTGGTGATCTCCGCGCTGGGGCCGACGCCGGCGTTCTCCGCGCTCTCCGACGGGGGGCCGCTGGACGTGCGGCTGTCGGGGCAAGCGTACGCGCTGGCAGGCGTTGGCGCGCTGATCGCGTTCGCCGCGCTCGTGATCCCGGCGTGGCTGGCGACGCGGCGGACGGTGGTGGAGTTCAAGCGCGCGACGGCGCGACCACGGGCGACACCCGCGTTCCTGCGCTATTACCTCGATGTCGCATTGGTGCTGCTGGTGGCGCTCGTGTTCTGGCGGCTGTCGCAGCAGGACCAGCTCTTCACGGAGACCCTGTTCGGCGAGACGCAGGCCGATCCGTTCCTGCTGGCGACGCCCGCGGTCTTCATGGTGACCGTGGGGATCGTGTTCCTCCGGCTCTTCCCGCTGGTGTTGCGGGTGGTGTCGTGGCTGGTCGGTTGGACCAGCAGCGTCGCGGCCGTGGTGAGCCTGCGCTCGCTGGTACGGAACCCGACGCACTACACCCGGCTGGTCTTGCTGCTGATGTTCGCGACCGGCGTGGGCATGTTTGGCGCGACGTTCTCGGAGACGCTCGATCGGTCGTACCAGGAACGGGCGGACTACGTGACCGGCGGGGACGTGCGCGCGGGAAACCTGCGCGCGCTCTCCGCGGTTGGATCGCCAGTGTTCCTGGAGCAGGTCGAGAGCGTGCCCGCGGACGGGGTACTGCCGGTACTGCGGGCCGGCGCGTCGGTCGATCTCCTCGGGCGATTCGAACGGGTCGAGGTGCTCGGGATCGATCCGACCCGGTTCGCGGACGTGGCGTTCTGGCGCGACGACTTCGCCGACGTACCGTTGGCCGAAATCCTGGCAACGCTGGAGGCGAACGAGCCCCCACCGCGGCTGGGCGTCGAGCTTCCCGCCGGGGCGACGCAGATCGGGGTCTGGCTGAAGGCGATCGACATCAGCGGCGGGTTCAACGTGACCGTGGTGTTGCGGGACGCGAACGGGGTGCCGGGCGAGTTCAACATTGGCGATCTCCGCCCGAGTGGTGACGTCGCGTCCGAGTGGCGTTTCTTCAGCGGCACGATCGTCGAGCAGACGGGGCGGTTCGGACGCCCGTTGAATCGCGAGCCGTTGGTGGAGCCGTTGAGCTTCGAGGCGGTCTATATCGGCACGTCGAGCCGGATCGCGGCGTCCGGGGGAAGCATCCTCGTCGGCCCGCTGTACACCTCGAACGAGCCAACGGTCGGGATTGCCAGCGGATCGGCGGACGAGCCGTTCGCCGACGCGGTGGTCGTGGCGGACCTCACGGACCCGCGGTTCGAGGCGATCGACGGCTACCTGACGAACGGTGGCGGCGGGAGCCTGCTGGCGAGCAACGACGCGCCGCCGGGCCTCGAACGATCCGCGCGGGTGCAGTGGGCAAGCGCGGGGCGCGCCGCGCCGATCCAGGGGATCCGCGAGCGGGTAGATCGGACCCCGGTGCAGGTCTACCTCTCTCGCGAACTGGCGACGAAGTTGGAGCTGGAGATCGGCGAGGCGTTCGATCTGTCCGCGTTCTCGCGCTTCCACCGCGCGGTGTTCGCCGGCACGTTCGATCTGTTCCCAACGTACCGCCCCGACGAGGGCGCGCTGCCGCTGGCGCTGGTGAACGCGAACCGGTTGCTGCAGAGCGCGGTCGGCGCCCAGGCCGATCGGTCGGCCGGCTATAACGAGGTCTGGTACCGCACCGAGGATCCGGAAGCGACGATCCTGGCGGTGAGCGCGTTCGATCCGGCGAAGGTGGTCGATGCGCAGGCGGAGCTGCTCCTGCAGCAGGAGGACCCGCTGGTCGCCGCGGGCTGGGCCGGGATCCTCGCGATCTCGTTCGGCGCGGTGCTGCTCCTTTCGGCGATCGGGTTCATCGTCTACTCCTACCTGACCGCTCAGCAGCGCGGGCTGGAGTTCGCGATCCTGCGGACGCTGGGGTTCTCCCGCGTGCAGGTGTTCTCGGTGGTGATGGTGGAGCAGGCGTTCGTGATCGTCGCCGGCATGGGGCTCGGGACGGTGGTCGGGTTGCAGATCGGCCGGTTGATGATGGACTTCCTCGCGACGGACGAACTCGGGCGCGCGGTGGTCCCACCGTTCCTGCTCGCGGTCTCATGGCCGCAGGTGTTCATCGTCTGGTCGATCCTCGGCGTGGTGTTCATGGTGACGATCGCTGCGGTCGTGCTGTTGTACCTTCGGCTGGCGGTGCACCGCGCGCTGCGGATCGGCGACGCGTGAACGGCCGGCGACGGGCGTGCAGAGAGTGGTGCGCATGGCCTCGATGACCGCGAGCGATTCGCCGTATATCCACTGCGAAGACCTGTTCAAGATCTACAAGACCGAAGAGCTGGAAGTCGTCGCGCTGCGCGGCCTCGATCTGCGCGTCGCTGCCGGCGAGATGATGGCGATCGTGGGCGCGTCCGGGTCCGGCAAGTCGACGTTGCTCAACATCCTCTCCGGGCTCGATCAGCCGTCGGCGGGGCGCATCACCGTGGGCAAGCGCGATCTGCTGACCGTGACCGACGACGATCTGGTGGACTACCGCCGCGCCGAGGTGGGCTTCGTCTGGCAGCAGACCGGCCGCAACCTGATCCCCTACCTCAACGCGCGGGAGAACATCGAGGTCCCGATGATCCTCGAGGGCCGGTCGCGCAAGGCGGCGCGCGAGCGTGCCGAGTACCTCCTCGATGAGGTCGGACTGGCCGAGAAGGCGCGGCGGAAGCCGAACGAGCTGTCGGGCGGTGAGCAGCAGCGTGTGGCGATCGGCGTGGCGCTGGCGAACAACCCGCCGCTGCTGCTGGCCGATGAGCCGACCGGCGAGTTGGATAGCGCGACCGCCGACGAGGTCTTCCAGGTCTTTCGACGGTTGAACGAGGCGACCGGCGTGACGATCGTGATCGTGACGCATGACCGCGAGATCACCAGCCGCGTCGATCGGGTGGTCGCGATGCGCGACGGGCGCACCAGCACCGAGATCGTGCACTACGTGCAGTTCGCCCGCGGCGAGGGCGAGGTGACCGAGGAGTTCGCCGTCGTCGATCGCTCCGGTCGGTTGCAGATTCCTCGGGAGTACCTGGACGAACTGGGGATCGACCGCCGGGCGCGCGTGGAGATCGATCGCGATCACGTGGAGATTCGCCCGGAGAAGCCGAAGGGCGACGACCAGCCTCGATGGAAGCGCTCATGACAACCACTGCCGGACCGATGATCGAGGTGCGCGGCGTCAACCGCGCGTTCCACACGGCGGGGACGACGGTCCAAGCGGTGCGCGACGTGTCGTTCGACGTCGGGCGAGGCGAGTTTCTGGCGATCATCGGGCGATCCGGGTCGGGTAAGACGACGCTGCTGAACCTGATCGCCGGCCTCGATAAGCCGGACAGCGGCGAGGTGCTGGTCAACGGCGCCGACATCACCCGCTACGGCGATCGCGAGATGACGCAGTTCAGGCGGCACACGATCGGGTTCGTGTTCCAGTCGTTCGGCCTGCTGCCGCTGCTGTCCGCCGCCGAGAACGTGGAGCTGGCGCTGCGCATCGCGGGGGCCGGGCTGCGCGAGCGCGGGCGACGGACGGACGAGCTGCTGCAGCAGGTCGGCCTGTCACACCGCTCCGGCCACCGCCCGTACGAGCTGTCCGGCGGTGAGCAGCAACGGGTGGCGGTGGCGCGGGCGCTGGCGAACGAGCCGCCGTTGCTGATCGCCGATGAGCCAACCGGTGAACTGGACTCGACGACCGGCGCCCAGATCTTCCAACTACTGCGGGACGTGGCCGCCTCCGGAGTGACCGTGGTGACGGCGACCCACGATCCGTTCGTAATCGAACACGTCGACCGCGTCGTCGAGATGGCGGACGGGTCGGTGACCGCGGCAGCCGCCACCCCGCGCGCCTCGCTGGCGACCACGACGCCACGGCGCGGGACTCCGCCAAGGCGGCCATTCGCGGGGCGCTGAGATGCCGATCGTTCACACCATCGCAGCACGCTGGCGCCCCGAGGCGGATCCGAGCGCGATCGATCGCGCGATGGCGGCCGCGCGCGACCTCGCGGGTGCGCCCGGCGTCGAGGCCACGCACGCGGGCTGTTCCGCGTCGCACCTGGTGGCTGCGGTGTGGCTCCCGGAGGCGAGCGCGCTTGAGCCGTTCGCGGCCTCGGCGTTACACATGACGTTCGTGATGCGAGGATTGGCGCCGGTGGTCGCGGGCATGTGGAGCGTGTCGATCAGTACCGACGAGGCGGCGCCCGCCCTCGTCGACCCCGTCGCGATCTGGGCGTTCGCGGTCCCCGAGGCCGAGGGGGTCTTCGAGTGGCAGATCCGACGGCAGCTCGAAGCGGTTCGCGCGCTACCGGGCCAGGCATGGGCGGGACCGACCGTCGAGGAGCGCGAACGCTATCGCGCCGGTGGCGTCGTGTTGTTGGGGCCTGACGAACTCGACAGTTTTGACGGGGCCGCGCGGACGGTCGCACTCGATACGCTGAACCTCGAGACTGCGTTTGCGCCGATCGAGGATGGGACGCCGCCGTGACCTCGAACCGCCCTGAACCGCCGCCACCATTGCACTCGGACCACCATTCGCGGACGCGCCCAACGCGTCGTCGCGCGCTACCACGGTCGAACCGGCAACTCGAGCGACGGCGCGCCGCGCTGAGCAAGTGGACGCTGATCTTCGGTGTGCTGGTTGGCGTGTCCGCGATCGGGGCGGCGCTGATGGCACGCGACGACGGTCCGGCGCCACTGGAAGCGACGGATCTGGTCGCCCCGAGCAGCGCCGTACCGGTGCAGGTGGCCGAGATCGTCGACGGCGACACCCTGCATGTGGTGGCGGTGGACGGCACCGAGTTGACGGTGCGCCTGTTCGGCGTCGACACCCCCGAGCGCGGTGAGGCCTGCTACGCAGAGGCGACCGCGCGCCTGGCGGCCCTGGCCGGCAGCGAAGTGCTGCTGTTGCCCGACGTCCGACTCGAGGATCGCGGGGGCCGGGCGCTGCGTTACGTCTTCACCGCCGAGGGCGCATCGATCGACGCCGCGCTGGTGGACGAAGGCCTCGCGGTCGCCTGGCGCGACGACGGAGCGTACCGGGATCAGATTGTCGCGTTGGAAGACACCGCGCGATCAGCGGGCACCGGCTGCCTCTGGGGCGGCTAGCGGCTGTGTGACCCGGGTACCTCGGACGCCGTGAGGCGGAAGATCAGATCGCCGTTGTCCCACTGCAGGAGCTGGTGCGGCGCCTCCACGTTGATCCAGGCGCTGCGGATCGCGCGACCATTGCGGACGATCACGCGCCATGCCTCGAAGCTGCCGGCGGGGACCTCGATCGTTTCGCGAGCCGGGGTCTGCACGTTGACGGTCTGCTGTTTCCGTTCGATCGGGTTCATGGAGACGTAGTTGAGATCCAGCTCCTCGTTGAAGTCGAGGCTGCGCCAGAGCCAGAGCGATGACTCGTTGTCGTAGTAGTTGTCGCGCAGGCGCAGCTCGTTCGTGCGGAGCTTGCCGTTGGAGTCGCGGGTGACCGTGAGCAGATCCTCCTCGCCGCCCGTCGCGTAGCTCCAGTCGTAGGAGTCGACATTCGCGAGGCCATCATCACCCTCGTGCTCGGCGGCGCGGATCGCGCCGAAGGGCGCCAGCGTCGCGGCATCGACCGCGAGGCTGATGAGGTCCGTCGGGGCGTTGCGCCCGTCCTCGGCGAGCCCTTCGAAGCGCTGTTCGAGGATCCAGCGCGTGCCCTCGAGGCGTGTCGTGAGTTCGCCGTCGCCGACCAGGGTGCCCTCGATGTCCACGAGTTCGTAGGAGTAGTGCTCACCGTCGACGAACGGGACCTGCGCGACGATCGGCGAGGTCTTTGCGCTGGGCGTGACGGAGCCACAGGCGGCGCCGAGCGTGAGCAGGACCGCGCCGAGCGCGAACAGCGGAATGGTGTGTCGGTTGATGGCCGCTATCCGCCGGTCATCCCGGCGACGACCTCGCCGATAATCGAGAGCGCCTCGTCGATCTGCGCGGTGGTGACGTCCAGGTGCGTGACCATGCGGATGCGGTCGGGCGTCCCCGTGCTGAGCACGCCACGCTCGCGCAGCGCGGCCTGGAGCGCGCGTCCATCGATGCCGCGTGGCTCGAAGAAGACCATGTTCGTGCCGACGGAGTCGGGATCGAGGTCAATGCCGGGCAGCGCGGCCAGACCGTCCGCGAGCCGGCGGGCGTTGGCGTGATCCTCGGCCAGCCGCTCGACGTGGTTGTCGAGGGCGTACAGCGCGGCAGCGGCGAGCAGACCGGACTGGCGCATGCCGCCACCGACCTGGCGGCGAAGCGGGCGCGCTCGCGCGATGAAATCGGCGGGGCCGGTGAGCACCGAGCCGACCGGAGCACCGAGGCCCTTCGAGAAGCAGAACGAAATCGTGTCGGCCGAGGCGACGAGGCTGGCGGCATCCGTCTCCAGCGCAGCGGCGGCATTGAAGATGCGTGCGCCATCCACGTGCACGGCGGCACCGGCGGCGTGAGCGACCTCGGCGATGTCGCGCATCTCCTGTGCGGGGATGGCGGCGCCGCCGCAGCGGTTCTGGGTGTTCTCCAGGCAGACCACGGTGGTACGTGGCGTGCCGATCCGGATGACCGACGCGACCGCTGCGGGATCGATGTGGCCGCCGCTGTCGTTGATCACGGCGCGGAGGCTGATGCCGCCGAGGGCCGGCGCACCGACGCCTTCGTAGTGGAGGATATGGGACTCGGAACCGACGATCGCCTCGTCGCCGCGCCCGCAGTGGGTGAGCAGCGCGACGAGGTTCGCCATCGTTCCGCTCGGCACGAACATCGCCGCTTCTTTGCCGACGGCGCGAGCGGCCGCGGCTTCGAGCGCTTTGACACTGGGGTCGTCACCGAGCACGTCGTCGCCGACCTCGGCGCTGGTCATCGCCGCGAGCATCGCGGGGACGGGGCGCGTAACGGTGTCAGATCGCAGGTCGATCAGGTTGGGCATCGAGGGCTCCGCAGTGGCGAATCGGGACGAGAATCGGAGCGTAGCAGAGAGCGTTCTCAGAGACTCAAGCAGGACCCACCGGGGCGACTAGACCAGGTCGTCGCGCTCCCAGATGGTCTCCCAGCCCTCGCCGCCGCGGATGGCGCCGACCAGTTCCGTCTGCTCGAGTTGGAACGCCTCGGTGAAGGCCTCGTTCACCTGCTGCACCGCCGGGACGCCGCCGAGTTCGAAGAATCGCTCCTCAAGACGTTTCCAGAGGCCGACGTTCTTCAGTACCTGGACGCTCTGGCGCCACTGGAAGACCGTGATCTGCTCGGGGGCAGGCATGCCGGGCCGGGCCTGCTCCAGGTAGCGGTACCGCTCGCGCCCGGAGGTGACCGGCGGCACGACCTGGATGAAGACCTCGCCACCGTTGTTCTGGCGGGCGTCGACAAGCAGCCGCTGCTCAATGCGATCGAAGCGAATGACGAACACGTCAGCGTCGTCGATCACCTCTTGCAGCGCTGCGAGATTGATCTCGTAGTCGGCATCCATGGCCGTGATCTTACCTCAGGTGGGGTAGGCAAGCGCCAGTGCTCGCGGTCGGGATTTCAGGATGGACGTCAGCGGATCTGGTAGGTCCGTTCGAGAAACGGGATGTTGATCAGGCCAGCCATCTGCATCCCGAAGACGATCAGGACCACTCCACCGATGCGGGTGAGCAGCTCGAGCTGTTGCTGGACGGAGTTCCCAATCAACCCGACCGAAGCGCCGATGAACGCAAAGACGAGGGTGAAGCCGACGACGAAGGCGAGCGAGTGCGCAATCACCCGTCGCCGAGTACCGGCGGTCTGATCACTGCCGACGACCGCCTCGCCGGCGATGTTCACGAGGTACGCCGGCACCAGCGGCAGCACGCAGGGCGAGAGGAACGAAACGGTGCCGCCGAAGAAGGCGATCAACGGCCCGAGGCCGCCGTCGATGTTGTTCGACAGGTCCTCTTCCACGGATGACGTCTGATCGAAGAAGAAACCGAAGCCCTGGAAGTATTGGTTGAGGCGCGCGAACTCGCCCAGGAACATGAGCGTGCCGACGCCGATGAAGATCGCCCCGCTGACGACCATCAGCTTGCCCATGTGCGGCTGCAGCTTGCGCAATCGCGGCGAGATCCAGCCGAAGAACCCCGCGAAGGCGATGAACCACATCCCGAGGCCCAGCGAATAGAAGGTGAGCAACAGCGCACCCTGGCCGGCCGTGCCGGAGGTGGCCGCGAGCGTGAGGACAACGCCGAGGATCGGCCCGATACAGGGCGACCACGCGACGGAGAACGCCGCGCCGAACGCGAATGAGCGGGGATAGCCCTGGCGCACGATGCCGAAGCGTCGTCCCTCGCGCGGTGGCGCAGTGGGTGGCGCGGTGGGCGGTACGGAGGTTGCCACGTGCGATCCCCTCAGCGATCGGCGGTGGGAGCACCGACGGATTCGCTCTTGAGATTGTCGGGCGAACTGGGATCGATGCGCGTGAGGAGGGTCACCGAGGTGGCCGCGAATCCTCGAGGGCTCACGCCTCGACGCCGAGCAGGGCGCGCCGCGCCGCGTCGTAGCGCTCCTTGCTGCGCTCTTCGCGACCGAGCAGCCCCTTGATCTGATCTGGGGGGATCCGCTCGCCATCGAGGAGCAGCGCGTGCAGCCGTTCGAGCTGCTGCTGCCAGCGCTCGAGGGCCTCGCGGTACTCCTGCTTCTGCTCGTCGGTTGCCATGAAGCGAGTCTAGCAACGTGCGGAGTCGGGATCGCGCGCGGTTCGCGTGCGGATCACGTCGGACGGCATCACGTTCGTGGGGTGTTGATGCCTACTTCGGTCTTGTGGATATCACACCCCCTTTGCTTGGATAACCTGATAAAGTGTCGCCTCGTGGCCAAGGAATAGGCCGAGTTCCCGGCATGGAGTGCCAGGCGGGGAAAGGGAACTCAGATGACGAGCCCAGCACTTGATCGCTTTGTTGGTCGACCGCCGGTCATCGGACCGTCGCTTCCGGACTTCCACGACAGTCCGCCGTTTCCGGTCACGATCAGCCGGATGCCTGAGAACGAACGACGACTGCCGGACCCGAAGCTGATGGCAGTGGCGGGTGTCCAGTGGGAGCACGTCGCAGCAGGCGCGCTCGCCGGCTTCGGCGCCGGCTTCGCGTGGGCGCTCGCCCTCGTGGTGCTCGCGCCCTAGTCCCAAGCGGAAGTCCAACGCGGGCCGCGATCGCGGCCCGCGCGCAGCACTCAACGATCGAACACGGCGGCAGATCAGCACGGGCTCCCCGCGGGGAGCCCGTGTGTTCGAGTGCGGGTGGTAGCGCATACGGGATTCGAACCCGTGATCTCCGCCTTGAGAGGGCGGTGTCCTAGGCCGCTAGACGAATGCGCCGCCGAACAAGACGGCGTTGATCCTAGCGGACAGCGCGGGTGGCGCAAGTCGGGTATTGCCCGGTCCGGCGCTGGGCTAGGATGCGCCCATCCAACGACAGGCCAGCGAGCGACAACGACGGAGGGCGGCGCCATGGATCTCGGGATCATGATCGAGGGTCAGGAAGACCTGAACTGGGATCTCTGGCGCCGGATCATCCGGGCGACCGAGGACTCCGGGTTCGAGTCGCTGTGGCGCTCCGATCACTTCTTCTCGCTCTCCGGACCGACCGATCGTGACGCCCTGGAGACGTTCATCTCCTTCGTGCTGGTCGCCGAGGAATCCAGCCGGATCCGCTTCGGTCCCCTCGTCAGCTCGATGACATTCCGTCACCCCTCCTTGCTGGCGCGGATGGCGGCACAGATCGATGTGCTCAGCGGCGGCCGCTTCATCCTGGGGATGGGCGCCGGCTGGAACGTCCCGGAGCACGAGGCGTTCGGGCTCTCGTTCCCGGCGCTCGGCGAGCGGATGGATCGGCTGGAAGAGTGCGTGCAGGTGGTGCAGGCACTCTGGGCCGATGGCCCCGCCACGTTCGAGGGCAAGCACTACCAGCTCCGCGAGGCGACCTGTTTCCCGAAGCCGGCGCAGTCACCGCTGCCGCTGCTGATCGGCGGACGCGGTGAGCGCCGGACGTTGCGGATGGTGGCGCGCTACGCGAACGAGTGGAACGTCGTGGGCGTGGACATCGAGGAGTACCAGCGGCTCGCGGGCGTCCTGGAACGGCACTGCGCCGAGGTCGGGCGTGACCCCTCGGAGATTCGCCACACCCAGATGTCGGCCCCGATCGTCGGGCGCAACGACGCCGAGGTGAAGGCGCACTTCGCGCGGGTGGCGGAGAAGATTCCGGCGCTGGCGCAGGGACCCGTCGACGAGACCCTGGCGGGGATGGCGAAGCGTGGCTGGTTGATCGGATCGCCGGCGCAGATCGTCGATGAGCTGGGTCGCCGCGAGGAGGCCGGGATCACGCGGACGATGCTGCAGCACCACGCGAACGACGACTTCGGCACGGTGGAACTGATCGCCTCGGAGATCCTGCCGCAGGTACAGCGGTAGTAGCCATAACGCCGAACGCGTCGGCTCAACCGGCGGCGTCTCGCGCGAGCAGCTTGCCGATCGTCCGCACGTGCGTCCGCAGATGGGCGAGGTTGCGTCCGAGCGCGCGCTCCGTGTCCTCGGCGCCATCCAGTGCGCCGCGCACCGCCTCGTGCACTGCGTCCCAGGCCGTGAGCACTTGCTCGAGGTCGGTCGTCGGATCGGTGCCGACGCCTGAGCGGCGCGGGCGTCCGTTGTTGGCCATCCCGATCGGGCTGTAGGCGAAATCATCGAGGTAGCTCCGCGCCAGGTGCAGCTGTTCGGCATAGAGCAGGTGGCGCACGTTCTCGACGATCGACCACTCCTCGGGTGTCGGTCTCGTCGCAAGCGACTCGCGTGGCCGCGCCCGGAGATCGGCGTAAAGCCCACTTCTGAGCTGGTCAATCCGGGCGAGGAGTTCCGTGGACTGACTCATCGCGCCTCCCCCTGCCGATGGTGCCGTGCTCCGGCGTCGACCAGCCTCCGAGGACGGCGCTACCCCGGGTACTGCAACCGCAGCCGAGTGTCCCGCCCAAAGATCGGATCGAAGGAGATGCCGGCCCGCGCGTAGACACCCGGCGGGATGCCGAGGTCGGCGAGCCACAGCTCCCCGGCGTTCTGTTCCGTAAGGCCAACCTTCGGCAGCGCGAGCGTGAGCGTGCGGGTAGGGCGGACCGCGACGCCAGGCGCTTCCCCGCTGCTGGCATCGATGCCGGACGGCACATCGAGGGAGAGCACCGGCACGCCAATCGCGTTGCTGGCGCGAATCAACGCCATCTGGCGCGCGCGCGGGGCGCCATCGAGGCTGTAGCCGATCACGGCATCGATGATCAGATCGGCCTCGGCGGCGTCGAACGCCTCGTCCCAGGTGAGGACGCGGGCCGGTGCCTCGGCGAGCGCAAGGAGCTGCTGGCCGAGGGCTCCATCGGCGGCCGCGGGGCGGGTAATCGTGACGACGGTGACGTTGATGCCGCGGTTCGCGAGGTGGCGCGCGGCGCAGACACCGCCGGCGCCGTTGCCGCCGGTCCCCGCGAGCACCAGCACGCGGGCGTCACGCCAGCGGTCACCGAGCATCTCGAGGGCGGTCAGCGCGAGTTCGATGCCGGCGTGTTCCATCATCTGGAGCAACGTCGGGCCGGATTGTTCGATCGCAATCCGATCGACCTCGGCCATCTCGACACCAGTGATCGCGGGCACCGAGCGCCCGTCGGACGTGAGGAAGAGGCGCCGCTGGATCCGGTTGGTCGTGGTCACGCTTCGCCTGTCTGGTTCGTGTCCCAGTCTAGCGGCTGGCCCGAGGAGGGTGGGAGGCGGTCTGCCGCCGCCTGTGCCAAGATGCCGCCTTCATGAGCGACGGCCCGCCCGATCCCGAGGACGATCAATCGCCCGACCAGACCGTGGGCGGGGACGATGAACGCTGGGGCGACGCGACGGCGTGGTCGCCCTTTCGCCTGGCCGGATTCCGCTACCTCTGGGGTGGTGCGCTCTCCTGGGTGATGACCCGCGAGCTGCGGATCCTCGTCACCAGCTACTGGCTGTTCGAGACGACAGGCGAGGCCTCGCAACTGGCGCTGATCGGCGCGGTGCAACTGGTCGTCCAGATTCCCGCGTTGCTCTGGAGCGGGACGCTGGCCGATCGCGTGGACCGGCGACGGATGCTCGTCGTGACCCAGGCGGTCTCTGTCGCGCTGATGCTCGTGATGGGGATCCTCGATCTCGGCGGCCAGCTCCAGCCGTGGCACGTCTACCTCGCGATCGCGGCGATGGCCTCGACGAACGTCATGGGGAGTCCGGCCCAGGCGGCGCTGTTGCCCTCGGTGGTTCCCGATCGCTGGCTGGTGCAGGGCGTGGTGGCGCAGACCATCACCCAGCAGGCGACGGCGGTGGTAGCGCCGCTGTTGTTCGCGCTCGTAGCTGGCCTGATGAACGTGACGGCGACGTTCTTCCTCACCGCGGCGATCGCGGTGCCCTCGTTGGTCCTGCCGCTGATGATCCGGATCCGCTTCCAGCCACCGCTGGTCCGTGAGGCCGGCTCAACCGCGCAGCGCACGTGGGAAGGCTTCCGCTTCGTGCGCGGGCACCGGCTGCTGCCGGGGCTCTACATCCTCGATGGCGGGATCACGGTCTTCAGCTTCTACCGCCAACTCTTCCCGCTATTCGCGAGGGAGCTGTACGGCGGCGGCGCGACAGCGACCGGTCTGCTCACCGCGGCGAACTCGGTCGGCGGGATCTTCGGGACGCTGCTGGTGCTGTTCCTCCGCAACTACCGGGCGAAGGGAATGCTGGTCCTCTACTCGACCATCGTCTACGCGCTGCTGCTGTTCCCACTCGCCGTGGTCGGTCAGCTCTGGGTCGGAATGATCCTGATCGGCGGGCTGGGCGCGATGGACGGCATCAGCGTCGCGATGCGGCAGTCGATCGTGCAGCTCACGACGCCGGATCAGATGCGTGGCCGCGCGATGGCGTTGCAGACGTTGGCCGCCCAGACGGCCAATAACCTCGGAACGCTCGAGGTGGGCTACCTATCGGTGGCGGCGGGGCTCTCGTTCACGCTCGCATTCGGCGGTGCCGCCGCGCTGGCGTTCACGCTGGGCGCGTGGCGCCTGGTGCCCAGCATCCGGAAGTATCGCTACCCCTAACCAAACGTCCGAGGGCCGCGCGATCCGAGAGTGCCGGTTGCGCCTCGGACGGGGGCCGGCAGCCGTGCTGCCGACCCAAGAGCTGTGCCGGTCAGGCGGCCTTCGAGGACTCGCCGGCGACGGCGTGGCGGAACCACGCGACGCGGTTGTGCAATGCTTCTTCACCGCCGACGGCGGACAGCAGCATCTTCTCCTCGCGGCGGAGTTCCAGCGCGCTCTCCGGGAATACCTCGGAGTCGCAGAGGCCATCGCCGATGCCGACGCGGAGCGCCAGCCAGCGTGAGTCTCGGACGGCACGGGCCAGCGTGCTGCGCCCGCCCTCGTGGTGGTCGCCGACCGCCTCGATGATCTCGGTCGGGAGCTGCCAGGCCTCGGCGATCGTCTGGCCGTACTCCTGGTGGTCGTAGCCGAAGACGTCGATCTCGATCGAGCGCGCGTCGGAACCCTGGCGAGCCAGCGTCACGACCTTGTGGTACTTCTCCGGCTCGGCCTGCGCCATCGCCATGCGACCGAGGTCGTGGAGCATGCCGGCAGCGAACCCACCGCTGATGTGCTGACTGCGGAGCGACTGGTCGGTGAGGATCGCGCAGGCGATCAGGTGCTCCCAGAGCTGGTCGGTGTCGATCCCGGCCAGACGAATGTCTTTGAACGTGGTGCCGACGACGGTTCCGGCGACCAGGCGACGCGTGGCATCGAAGCCGATCCGCATGATCGCCTGCCCGGCCTCGGTGACGCGGTTGATCGGCGCCGAGGCGGCCGAGTTTGCGGCCCGCAAAACGGCGGTGGTGAGTGCCGGATCCGCCGAAACGGTCTCGGCGAGGTCGGCCACCTCAGCGTTGCTGTCTTCAAGGAGCTGGAGTGCTCGCGCGTGCGGCGCCGGAAGGACTGGTAGGGCTGCTGCGTGCATCTTGGCGACCTCCGAGGTCTTTTCCGAATCATCGGCTCGGAGGCGTCGATCGCCGAGGGCCCATGCAGAAATCAGCGAGAAGTCAGCGCGCGTTTCAGTGGCCATCCCGCCGGCGCAGCCGGCTAGTCACCCCCGCGCCGGCTTAGCCAGCTAGTCACCACCCCGCCGGCTTAGCCGGCTAGTCACCCCCGCGCCGGCGGTACTGGATCGCCTCGGCGAGGTGCGCGGTGCCGATCGCTTCCGATTCCGCGAGGTCGGCAATCGTCCGCGCGACCTTGAGCACCCGATGGAAGGAGCGCGCAGACAGCCCGAGGCGTTCCGTCGCGGACGCCAGGATCGGGCGCGCCGCGTCATCGAGGCGGTCCTGGCAGAAGCGCCGGACATCGATCGGGTCCATCTCGGCGTTCGTCATCGCACGCGAGCCGGTGAGCCGCGCCTCCTGGGCTGCGCGCGCGGTGATCACGCGCTCGCGAATCACCGAGGACCGCTCGCCGGTCGGCGCTCCGGCCAGCTCCTGGTACTCGACGCGCGGCACCTCAGCGAAGAGGTCGAAACGATCGAGCATCGGTCCGGAGATGCGGTGCTGGTACCTCGATACGGTCGACTCGGAACACGAGCAGGAGCGTTTGCTGTCGCCGTAGTAGCCACAGGGGCAGGGATTCATCGCGGCGACGAGGAGGATCCGGGCCGGGAAGGTGACCGAGCCGCGCGCTCGGGAGATCGTGACGACGCCAGCTTCGAGCGGTTCACGCAGCGCCTCAAGCGCCTTGCTGCTGTACTCCGGGAACTCATCGAGGAAAAGCACACCGCGGTGCGCGAGCGACACCTCGTCGGGCCGGATCAGCGAGCCGCCGCCGACGAGGCCGGCGTGCGAGATGGTGTGGTGGGGCGATCAGAACGGTCGCTCGCGGAGCAGCGGATGCGCCCGGCTCAGCAGCGCGGCGACCGAGTAGATCTTCGAGACCTCGATCGATTCGAGCGGGGCCAGCGGAGCGACCAGGCCGGGCAAGGCACGCGCGATCAGCGTCTTTCCGGACCCCGGGGGTCCCTGCATCATCAGGTTATGTCCGCCCGATGCGGCTACTTCGACGGCCCGTTTGACGTGCTCCTGCCCTCGGACGACCGACAGATCGTAGGTCTCGATCGCGGAGAGGCATTCGGGCGCCGGCAGCTCTTCTTCCACCCACTCGGCGGGCGCCTTCTGGAGTTGACCGAGGGATCCGAGGCCATAGGCGCGCACGCCGCCCACCATCCGCGCTTCGCGCAGGTCCTCGGCGGGTACAACGACGGCGCCAATCCGCTCGGCGTGACACATCGCCACGAACGGCAGTACGCCGCTGACGTGGCGGAGACGGCCGTCGAGGGAGAGTTCACCCATCAGCGCCGTATCGGCGAAGTGATCCTCGATCTGCCCCGAGGCCACGAGGATCGCGACGGCGATCGGCAGAGCGTAGGCGGCCCCTCTTTGCGGACGTCCGCCGGGGCAAGGTTGACGGTGATCCGCCGCAGCGGAAACTCGAAGCCAGAGTTCCGGATCGCGGCGCGAACGCGCTCCCGCGCCTCCTGTACCACCGTGTCCGGCAGGCCGACGATGTTGAACGCCGGCAACCCGCTCCCGATGTCGACCTCCACGTCGACCGCGATACCATCGATGCCTTGAAGTGCGCCACTGCGAATTTATGCGAGAGTCATATGCGAGATTCTCGCACAGTAACAGAACGAATGTGCTAGTGCAGTGTCACTCAAGGATGGGCAGACGTCCTCGGGGGATCGTCGGCGCTACTAGTGCCGCTTACTGGAGGGCGCGGTCGACGGAGATCACGCCTCGGACGGCGTCCAGGGCGGAGATCAGGTGCATGAACTGGGCGCCGCCCTCGGTCTCGAGGGTGAGGTGCAGCGTCGTCGTGCGGTCGTCGTGCTCCTGGGTGCGGACACCGACCATGTTGACCCCGGCGTTGGCCGCGAGGGTGCTCACGTCGCGCAGCAGCCCAACGCGATCCCAGGCGTGAACCTCGACACGCGCGGCGTAGGTGTCCTCACGCGGGCCCCAGTCACAATCGAGGAGCCGCTCCGGCTCGAGGGCGCGCGCAATGTTCCCGCAGGTTCCTCGATGGACCGTGACACCGCCGCCGCGGGTAGTGAAGCCGACGATCGGATCGCCGGGCAGCGGGCTACAGCATTTCGCGAGGACAACGTGCAGCCCGGCCGTGCCAAGCACCCGCACACCGGGCGTCCCGCCGACCTTGATCGTTGACGGCGCGAACTCCGAAGGCGGCGTCACCGGAGCGTGCTCCGCAAGCACGTTGCCGAGGTGCTGCGAGGAGACGTCGCCGGACCCGATCGCGGAGTAGAGATCTTCCATCGAGGCGAGCTTGAAGCGCTCCCACATGTTGATCGGAACGCGGTCGATCGCCAGGCGCTTCATCTCGCGTTCAAGCTGCTCCTTGCCGCGCTCCACGTTCTCGCCGCGCAACTGGCGGCGGAACCACTGGCGCACCTTCTGGCGCGTGTGGCTGGAACCGAGGTAGCCGAGGCCCGGCATCATCCAGTCGCGCGACGGCCCCTTCTGGGTGCGGCTGCGCAGGATTTCAACGACATCGCCGTTCTGGAGTTTGGTGTTGAGCGGGACGAGCCGGCCGTTGACCTTCGAGCCGGCGCAGGCGTGACCCAGGTCCGTGTGGACGCGATAGGCGAAGTCGATCGGGGTGCACCCACGGGGAAGGACGTGGACGTCGCCGCGCGGGGTGTTCACGAAGACCTGGTCGGCGAAGACATCGGTCTTCACCGATTCCAGGAAATCCTCGGCCCCTTCCTGTTGCCACTCGATCAGGTGGCGGAGCCAGGACATGCGCTCTTCGTACTGCACATCACGCTTGCCCGGCTCGCTCTTGTACTGCCAGTGGGCGGCAACGCCGTACTCCGCGACCTCGTGCATTTCGAAGGTCCGAATCTGCACCTCGAAGGGGCGCGTGCCGGGACCCAGCACCGAGGTGTGCAGCGACTGGTAGAGCGATTCCTTGGGGCTGGCGATGTAGTCGTCGAAGGAGCTGGGGATCGGCCGCCAGGTCTGGTGCACGACGCCGAGGGCGGCGTAACAATCAGACACGTTGTCCACGAGTACACGCAGCGCGAGCAAGTCATGGATCTGATCGAAGGTCTTGCCTTCGCGGGTGTACCGCTGCTCCTTCTCGTAGATCGAATAGAGATGCTTCGCGCGGCCGGTCACCTCGGCGGTGATGCCAACCTCATCGAGGGCGTCGCGCAACTCGGTCTCCACGCGGCGGATGTAGCGCTCGCGCTCGCTGCGCTTCGAGGCGAGCGTGGAGGCGACGCGGCGGTACTGCTCCGGCTCCAGGAACCGGAACGCCAGATCCTCCAGCTCCCACTTGAACTGCCAGACCCCAAGGCGGCCGGCGAGGGGCGCATAGATGTCGCGGGTTTCCTGCGCGATCACGCGCTGGCGGTCGGCTGCCAGGTGTTGCAGCGTGCGCATGTTGTGGAGGCGATCGGCCAGTTTGATGATGACGACACGCACGTCCTCCGCCATCGCGAGGAACATCTTGCGGAGGGTCTCCGCATCGGCGTGCAGCGGATCCATCGTGGGCAGATGCTCGATCTTGGTGGCGCCCTCGACGAGTCGCCCCACCTCGGCACCGAAGCGCTCGCTCAGCTCCTCGACGCTGACGTCACAGTCTTCGACCACGTCGTGGAGGAGGCCCGCTTCGATCGTGAGCGCATCCATCCTCAGGTCGGCGAGCATCGAGGAGACGGCGATTGGGTGCGTAACGTAGGGCTCACCGGATCGGCGGGTCTGGCCCGCGTGGGCGGCAATCGAGAACTCGAGGGCTTCGCTGATCGCACTGACGCGATCGGCGGGCAGATAGGTCTCGAGCGCAGCGAGGAGATCGCGGGCGTCTGAGGCCACGGAGCTAGGGGCGACCATCTTCCGTTGAGGTTATCACCGGGGGTACCGGTGAGGCACGGGGTTTTCCCTGCCTCACGGGCAGTTCCCGCCCGCCTGCTCGCGTTCGAGACGGCCTGTCCAGGCTGACGCTGCTACTGTTTTTGCCGGGTGGGAACTCAGCGATGGAGGCTTCGTGGGACGGTTGATCTACTCGGCGATCTGTTCGCTAGACGGATACGTGGCTGACGAGGACGACAACTTCGACTGGGCATTCCCCGGCGAACAGGTCCACGCCTTCATCAACGATCTCCAGCGTCCGATCGGCACTCACCTGTACGGCCGCCGCCTCTACGAGGTGATGGCCGCCTGGGAGACGATGCACACGCAGCCGGACCAGAACGCGACCGCCCTCGACTTCGCGGCGACCTGGCAAGCGGCGGACAAGATCGTCTACTCCACCACGCTGGACGCTGTCTCGACGGCGAATACTCGCCTTGAGCGCCAATTCGACGCGGCGTCGATCCGCGAACTCAAGGCGACGACCGACCGCGACATCAGTCTCGGCGGGCCGAACCTCGCGGCGCACGCCCTCGCAGGCGGGCTCGTCGACGAGGTTTCCCTGTTTCTCGCGCCCGTGATCGTCGGCGGCGGCAACCCCGCGCTCCCCGCCGGCCTTCGTCTCGACCTCGAATTGATCGAGGAACGGCGCTTTGAGAACGGCTTCGTCTACCTCCGCTACCGCCCCACCACCTAGCCACGCGCGCTCGACGCTGCGATCGGCGGCTCCGTAGACTCCTCGGATGGCTGACCTGCGCGCACCCCGAGGTATGCACGACGTTCTCCCGGAGGACTCGCCGCTCTGGCGGCACATCCGCCGCGCGGCGGAACGCACCGCCGCGCGCTACGACTACCACGAAATCATCACCCCAATCGTCGAGGACGAGAGTGTGTTCTTGCGCGCGGTTGGCGCGGAGTCGGACATCGGCTCAAAGGAGATGTACTCCTTCGAGGATCGCGGCGGCGACCGCTTGGCCTTGCGCCCGGAAGGCACTGCCGGCGTCGTTCGCGCTTATGTCGAGCACGGCATGGCCAGCCGCCCGCACCCGCTGCGCTTCTGGTACTTCGGCCCATTCTTCCGCTACGACCGTCCGCAGGCCGGTCGCTACCGCCAGCTCTGGCAGTTCGGCGTCGAGCTGATCGGCGATCCGACGCCGGCCGCCGACGTTGAGGTGATGGACCTCCAACGCTCCTTCTACGCCGAGCTGGGGCTCACGGACCTCACGCTGCGCATCAACTCGATCGGTACGCCGGAAACGCGCCGCCGTTATGTCGAGGCGCTTCGCGAGCACCTCGCCCCGCACGTCGCCACGCTCTCGAAGGACTCGCAGCGCCGCTTCGAGACCAACGTGCTGCGCATCCTCGATTCGAAGGACGACGCCGGACACCCCGCCGTGCAGTCCGCCCCCGCGATCGTCGACTACCTCGACGACGAGGACAGCGCCCACTTCGAGGCAGTGCGCGGCTACCTGGATGCGCTCGGCATCGCCTACACCTTGGATCCGCGGATCGTCCGAGGGCTGGACTACTACACGCGCACCGTCTGGGAGTTCGAGCCACCAGAAGCGGGCGGCCAGTCCACCGTCGGCGCCGGTGGCCGCTATGACGGCCTGATCCAACTGCTCGGTGGTCAGCCGACCCCCGCCGTCGGGTTCGGGTCCGGCATCGAACGGATCGCGATCAACCTCCGCGATCGCGGTCTGGCCGAGGCAATCGAGGTCGTGCCGGTCGACGCCGTGACGATCCCCCTCGGCGAAGCGGGCCCGACGGCCGCGCTGAAGCTCGCTTCACGTCTGCGTGAGGCGGGACTTCTCGTGCGCAACGGCACGCCCGGCCGGTCGCTGAAGGCGCAGCTCCGCAGCGCCGGCAACAGCGGCGCGCGCTACGCGCTCATCCTCGGCGATGGCGAGGCTGCCGAGGGTACCGTGCAACTGAAGCCACTCGCCGCCGAGGGCGACCAGCGCGCCCTGCCGGTCGCCGACGTGCCCGCCGCGCTGAAGCGCACCCCCTAGCCCCCGCGAACGGCGGGCCACGAGGTCGGCAGCGCTCCCACGACGCCAGCGGTCCTCATCCCTCGGTTTCCTCCCAATACGCTCACGTATGTGCGTTTTCCGGCATCACACCGAAGGATGCGCAACATTTTGGTGACTTGCTGCAATGCCCTTGATGAGAACGAACCGCGACCGCGGGCGTCTGGATTCGGCGAGGGTGCACATGAGAGCTTCATCAACCTGCGTGGTACGCCGCGATGACCAGGTCGTGCTCCGCGGTTCCGTCGATTTGCAGTCGGGACCCGGTGGCTGGCGCGCCACGGTCATGGTCCTCCGCTCCTTCGCGATCGACGCGCTTCCCGAGGGCCGTTACGAGATCGAGCTGTCGTCCGGCGTCCACGGGGTTCGCCTGGACAAGGTGCGCGCGGCCACCCGAGAGGTCCGGTTCGTCGGAATCGGTGCGATCCCGACCGAAGTCATCGATGATGCGCGGGTTCCGCGGAACCCATGGCGACGGCGGGCCTAGCCTCCACCGCTCGCCGAACGCGGAGGTTCCCCGAGGTCGTACGAGGTGCCGCTGCTAGACTCGTTTCATGCTGGAACGACTGGCCGAAATCGAAGCGCGCTACCAGGAGCTGACGGATCTTCTCTCTGATCCCGACGTCCTCGCCGACCACCGTCGGATCGAGGAGATCAGCCGCGAGCGCGCCAGCCTCCAGGTCGTTGTCGACCTCTACCGCGCCTACCGCGAGACCGAATCCGCGCTCACCGACGCGCGCGCGCTCCTCGATGACGACGACGCTGAGATGGAGCAACTCGGTCGCGACGAGGAAGCGCGCCTCGCGCCGGAGCTGGAAGACTTGGAGCAGCAGCTCAAAGTGTCGCTGTTGCCGAAGGATCCGGCGGACGAGCGCAACGTGATCGTCGAGATCCGCTCAGGCGCCGGTGGCGACGAGGCCGGCCTCTTCGCCGCCGATCTGTTCCGCATGTACCAGCGCTACGCCGAGCGGCGGAACTGGAAGGTCGAGGTCCTCAACACCTCGGCCGCGCACTCCGGCGGCTTCAAGGAGATCACCTTCGAGTTGACCGGGCAGGGCGCGTTTTCGCGGCTGAAGTACGAATCGGGCGTCCACCGCGTACAGCGCGTGCCCGAGACCGAATCACAGGGTCGCATCCACACCTCGACGGCGACCGTCGCCGTACTGCCCGAGGTCGACGACATCGACGTCGACATCAACTGGAACGAGGTCCGCATCGACATCTTCCATTCAGGTGGCGCCGGTGGTCAGAACGTGAACAAGGTGGCGACGGCCGTGCGCATGACGCACGAACCGACCGGCCTCGTCGTCGTCTGCCAGGACGAACGTTCGCAGTCCAAGAACCGTGCTCGCGCCGAGTCCGTGCTGCGCGCTCGCATCTACGAGCTGGAGCGCCAGCGTCGCGAGGACGAGGAGTCAGCGGCCCGGCGCCTGCAAGTGGGCAGCGGCGACCGCGCCGAGAAGATCCGCACGTACAACTTCCCGCAGGACCGGATCACCGATCACCGCGTGAACCTCACGATCCATGGCATGCCGCGCGTACTGGACGGCGAACTGGACGACCTCATCGAGGCCGTCAGTTCGGACGAAGAAGCGCGGCTGCTCGCCGCTGCCTCCTGATCGCGCACGGAACCCCCTCATGATTACCAGCACCGCAAACGAGCGGATCCGCGCGATCCGCACCCTCCGCCGCCGCAAGGACCGCGATGAGCGCGGCCTCGCCTACGTCGAGGGCATCCGCGCCGTGCTCGGGGCAATCGAGGCGGGCGCCGACATCGCGCTGCTCGTGGTGTCGCCCGATCAGCTCAGCAGCGAGCGCGCCCGCGAGGCCCTGACCACCGCCGAGGCGGCAGGCGTCGAGCGCCTCGATGTGACCGCGAAGGTGTTCGAGTCGATCTCCGATCGCGACGGCCCGCAGGGGCTGGGCGCAGTGGTGCGACAGCGCTGGCGTTCCCTCAAGACGGTGGAACTGGCCGAGGGCGATCGCTGGATCGCGCTGACCGCGGTGCAGGACCCGGGCAACCTGGGCACCGTGCTGCGCACCGCCGACGCGACCGGGGCGGCGGGTGTGATCCTGCTGGAATCCGGCGCCGATCCCTGGGACCGCACGGCGATGCGAGCGAGCACCGGCGCCGTCTTCACCCAGCACCTCGTGCGTACCGACTGGGCCTCGTTCGCCGAGTGGGCGCGCGCGGCCGGCGCAACCGTGATCGGTGCCACCGACGACGCGGAGACCTCCTACCGCGACGCCGACTACGGCGCGCGCACCGTCCTGCTGATGGGCAGCGAGCGCGAAGGCCTGAACGGCACCCAACGCCGGTTCTGCGACCGGCTGGTCGCGATTCCGATGCGCGGCAGCGTCGACTCGTTGAACCTCGGCGTCGCGGCCTCGCTCGCCCTCTACGAGGTGCTGCACCAGCGCGAGGCCACCGCCGACACCGAGACGGGAGCCCCCGTCACCGAGGTGCCCGCGTGACCGATGGCGGCGCAGCGCCGTCGCGGGTCCGCGATCTGCTCCGGCTCGCCGCGAATCGGCTGCTCGCCGTCGCCGGTGCCGACGACCTTGATGAGGCCCAGCTCGAGGTGGAATTGCTCTACGGCCGCGCCGCCGGCCTCGATCGCGTGCACGTACTCGCGGCCGGCGGCGACGCCGTCGATCCGGCGGTCAGCGAGCCCTTCGAGGCCCTCCTGCTGCGCCGGCTGGCGCATGAGCCGCTGGCGTACATCCTCGGCCAGCGCGAGTTCTACGGCCTGACCTTCGAGGTTGGCGACGGCGCACTCGTGCCACGTCCCGAGACCGAGACTCTGGTGGAGGCAGCCCTCGCAGCGATTCGCGAGCACCCGCGCAACCGCCGCCTCGTGCGCGTCGCCGACATCGGGACCGGCACCGGGATCGTCGCGATCGCGGTGGCGCGACATGCGCCCTCGGTGAAGATGTTCGCCGTCGATGCCTCGACCGCCGCGCTGCAGTGGGCCGGGAAGAACCGCCGCCGCCTCGGGCCGATGGAGCGGGTCGTCCTCCTCACCGGCGATCTGCTCGCACCGTTGAGCGAGCCGCTCGATGTGTTGCTCGCCAACCTCCCGTACGTCCCCACCGAGGAGTACGAGACGCTCCCCGACGAGATCCGCGCGCACGAGCCGGAACTGGCCGTCGACGGCGGCGACGATGGACTGGACATCTACCGCCGCTTTGCCGAACAGCTCCCCGCGCATCTCGTCGACGACACCTACGCGGTGCTCGTGGAGATCGGCGCCGGGCAGGCCTTGTTCGCCGAAGACATCCTTCTCGATGCCCTCGGACGCCCGACCAACGCCGAGGTGCGAACGCACCGCGACCTGCGCGGCATCCGGCGCGTGGTCGAGGTCCGCGTCGGCTACTGACGCCAGACCACCGCTCGCTCGCAATCTGTCGGGAACCGCACCCCTTGCCGAGTCGTTATGACAAGGCACCCCCGAGGAGCGTGCCGCGATGCGACAGACCGCCCGCCGATACCTGCCTCGTCCGATCCGCCTCGCCGTCGCGCTGCTCAGGCGCGCCGCCGCCGACGCGCTGGCGGGCTACCGATTCGCCTCGAGTCGCGCCGGCATCGAGGGCTTCGTCCAGCCGTTCAGACGGTATGCGCTGCCGCTCCGGGTCTATCCGGGACAAGAAGCGGTCGCCGAGGCAAAACGCCGCAACTCCCTGATCCTCGCGGCCGCGCTGGACGGCACAGTCGTCGGTCCGGGTGAGGTCTGGTCGCTGTGGCGGTTCGCCGGCGCACGGACACGCCGAAAGGGCTACGGCGAAGCCGCCGCGATCGTCGACGGCGAACTCACGACCTCGGTCGGCGGCGCGACCTGCCTGGTCTCGACGGTGATCTTCAACGCGGGGCTGATCGCGGGCCTCGACGTCGTCGAGCGAACGCAGCACTCGGTCGATACCTACGGAGAACGCCGCTACTTCGAACTCGGACGCGACGCCACGATCGAGTACGGGTACCTCGATCTGCGCTTTGCCAATCCGTATCCCTACCCGCTCCGCCTCACGGTGACGGTTGAGCCGGACGAGGTCCGCGCGGCGTTTCACGCGCCCGCGCATCGCCCGATCGACGTCCTGGTCGAGGTGCGCGTCGATCGCTCCAACCCCTCGGTGATCCGCACCGAGACCATCCAGACGACCCGGGGCACGATGCTCCCGACGCGCCGCTGGATCGGGCATTCCAGCTACCGAGTGCCGGTGTCAGCCCCAGCGACCGCCCGGACAACTGGGCGCGGTATCCAGAGCCTGACGAGCAATGGCGCAGCCCGCGACGGAGTGCCATCGTCCCGCGGGAATCCGACGTTCGGCAGCGGGCACGTCGCGGTGGGGCCGCTACCGTGAAATCGCCCGGCGGCGCCGGCCCACGGCGCCCGGGCGCTACCGGGAGGTGCAGCATGACCCGCGCACTCGTCGTCTTCGAATCCATGTACGGCAATAACCAGCAGCTAGCCGCCGCGATCGCCGATGGCGTGCGATCCGCCGGCGGCCTGGCAGAGGTCCTCGAGGTGAGCGACGCTCCACGCGCGCTGCCGGCAGACGTGTCGCTGCTACTCGTCGGTGCTCCAAACCACGCGACCGGGCTGCCGCATCAATCAGGTCGAACGAGCGCCGCGAAAGAGACCGATCAACCGCTGGTCTCGAGCGGGATCGGGTTGCGCGAGTGGTTCGACCAACTCGAGAAGCCCCCGCATGCCGTGAGCGCGGCCGGATGGGATACCCGGCTCACCAAGCCGCGCTTCCTGCGCTTCCTCGATCGCGCGTCCCGCGGCATCGAGCAGCGCCTCCGCCGTCGAGGGCTGCGGATCGTCGTCCGCGCGGAGCACTTCTACGTGACCGGCACCACCGGTCCGCTCGCCGACGGCGAGCTAGACCGCGCGCGCCAGTGGGGGACCGCACTCGCCTCGTACGTCACGACCTCGGAACCAGCGCGGTCGGAACGGTAGGCCGCTCGTCGCCGTGATCACAGAATGAGGTTCAACCGCTCGGTGCTGGTCACGGCACTGCTGGCCGAGAAGGTCGTGCAGCACGCCTTCATCACCTGGGGCTTCACGACGGACCGCTTCGATCTCCGGGCGGACGCGCCGTTCGACCACCGCTGGTTCGCGGTCAGCGGTGGCGTCGTCGCGATCCTCTTCGCGGTCGCCCTCGCTGGCAAGCTCCGTCGCGCCCGCTGGCATGCCCCGCTCTACGCGGGCCTCGCTGCCTTCGATATCGCCGGGGAGTTCGTCTACCAGGGTGGCCCGAGGATCGTCATCACGGTGTCGCTGCTCGTCGCAACGGTGTTGTTCGTCGCGGGCGTCCGTGAGATCCGTCGACCCGCGACCCAGGCGCTACCCGCCGAGGATCCGTGATTTCCGGACAGCAAACGGGCCGGGGATGTCCCCCGGCCCGTCGTGTGCCGATAGCGGAGGGGCCTGAGCCCGAGGCCTAGACGCCCGCCGGGCGGGTCTGCGCAATCTGGTAAATCTTGCCCTCGGTCTTGATCGACGGCGCGATTATCATTCGTGCGTCGTGGAACTCCTGGATCGTCCGCGCCCCGCACGTCGCCATCGACGTAGTGAGCGCACCAACGAGGTTTTCCGTACCGTTCGTCTGAGAAGTCGGCCCGAACAGCAACTTCTCCACCGTGTGCGTCTGTCCCACCTCGACGCGCACCCCCCGAGGCAGCGCGGAGTGCGGCGTCGCCATTCCCCAGTGGAATCCGCGGCCGGGTGCACCCTCGCAACTTGCGAACGGCGACCCGATCATCACGGCGTCGGCGCCGGCGCAGATCGACTTCGACACGTCGCCGCCGGTGCGCAGGCCGCCGTCGGTGATGATCGGGACGTAGCGACCGGTGCGCTCGAAGTAGACGTCGCGCGCGTAAGCCGTCTCGATGGTCGCGCTGACCTGCGGCATGCCGATGCCGAGCACCTCGCGCGAGGTGCAGGCCGCGCCCGGACCGACGCCGACGAGCACGCCGTGGACGCCGGTGTCCATCAGCTCCAGCGTCGCCTGGAAGTCGACGGTGTTGCCGACGAGGATCGGCACCCCGTCCATCTGCCGCACCAGCTCATCGAGCCGGAGCCCCTTGAGCGAGCTGGAGACGTGGCGCGCGGTGGTGACGGTGGAGGCGACGACGAAGTAATCCGTGCCGGCGTCCTTGGTGATCGGGGCGAACTTCTTGGTGTTCTGTGGGGTGCCCGCAACGATCGCGATGCCGCCGCCGGCCTTGATCTCTTCGACGCGTTGGCCGACCAGGTGCTCCTTGACCGGCTCGCTGTAGATCCGCTGGATCGTGGCGGTCGCCTGATCGATCGAGGCGGCGGCGATCTCCTCGAGGACCGCGTCCGCATCCTCGTAGCGCGTCCACACGCCATCGAGGTTGAGAACGGCCAGTCCGCCGAGCTGGGTCATCCGGATCGCGAACTTCGGATCGACCACCCCATCCATCGAGGATGCAATGATCGGGGTGCGGAACGTGTGCTCCCCGAGCGTGAACGTCGGTTCCACCAGCTCCGGGTTCGTCGTCACGGCTCCGGGCACGATTGCCACATCGTCGAAGCCATAGCTGTGATCGAGCTGCTTCGGTCGCGCTGCCATGCGCTCCAGTTCCTCACTGCTCGTCGCGGTCGTCGTCGGTCGATCCAGTACCAAGGTCCCCACCCCTTAAACGCAGGAACCCCTCGGATGAGGGGTCCCGTCAAAACGCGTGCTGCGCCCCTCCACGAATGGAGGAAGCGAAATTGGAATACTTCATCGCCATGGGCATGACCCCGCCATTGGTCACGAACCATCGAAAAGATATTCGACTTAGGTTGCCACCGCCCGCAGCGTTGGTCAAACCGTACCGATCAAGAACGTAAACACATCTGACGGATTGTCAGTGATATCCGGTCCACGAGGACTCGACGCTATCGATTCGCCTCGAATGGCGGCCACTCGACGGCCGGTTCGGTTTCGGAAGAACCGCCCCACCCCGAACCACACCCGCCACCGCCCAATGTCCACGTGGCGGTACTGAAGGCGATCCGCCCGTCGTCGAGCACCCCGTATCCGTCCCGCAGCCCCAACTGTGGCAGGTGGTACGAGATCCCCTCTGCCAACGTCACCCCGAGGCGACCGATGCTCCAAACGTCCCGTCGTTGGCGGCCATGCAACTCAAACGTCCCGTCGATCCGAACGTCGTATTCGCCGAACTCCAGCGTCCCCGCGTCGATCCATGGCTCGCCGCCGCAGCCACCCGCAAACGAAGGGATGAAGAAGCGAAACAGCGGTTCGGCATCGGCGCTGAACAGATACGCCAACTCGCCGCCCGACGCCGGCATGTCATCCAGGAAGAGATGCCGATCGTCCGAGGACCAGCGAGGGTTCAACCAGTACCCGCCGGCCTCGTCGCCGAACTCACCCTCGAACTGACCGAACAGCTCCCCCGCCCGGCTGAACACCCGGAGGTGGCCCCGCGTGACCACCGCGATCCGCTCGCTGTCGTGTGACCACTCCATCGACACCCCTCTCGAGGTTGCTCCGGCGTCGATGCTCACGAGCGACCAATCCCCAACCGTGCGCACACTCACCACGAGTGACGGCCCGCCGCCCGGCGCGATCGCATACGCGATCAGATCTCCGTCACCTGACCACGACACGGCCGTGTCAGAATCCACCCCACCGCGCCACAGCTCACCGAGGTGCTAACCGCGCCCATCGAACGCCGACACCACGAATCGGTCTTGCGTCGTCGCAACGAATCCCGCTCCGCCGGGCCCCAGCTCGATCGGGAGGGAGTCCGCCACGATCGTCCGGTCGGCCCCGTCCTCCGTCCGCAGCAGCCGGAACCCCTCCGCCACCTGGTACACCACGTACGACCCGTCCGGTGCCACCGCGACCTCGGGAAACGCGCCCGGCGTGACCCACGCCTCCGCCGCGCCCGTCTCCGGGTCGACGAACACCACCGCCGGCGCAACGTCGATCACCTCCCCCGCCGCGAACCGTTCGAGGTGAGGCGGCCCCGGCGTCGCCGTCGGCGCGGCAGCGCCCGTCGCGCTTGCGCTCGCGCTCGGCGCAATCGTCGCCGTCACTGTCCGCGTCGCTTCCGAGGTTGGAGACACGCCGGCCGTTGCCGTTGTCGTGGCCCCATCCTCATCCGAGTCGCACGCCGCGACGAGGAACAGCGCGACCAGCGGGGCCAGTGCCAGCGAGAATCCGAGGCTGCCCGGCAGTTTCATTACACAAGGCTAACGTCGGCTCGTCACCCCCGGTTCCCCGCCCGCCCCCTCCACCAGCAGGGTCAGCCCTGCCGACCCCAACCCTCCGAGGTGCTACGATCCGCCGCCATGACTGAAGAATCCGCCCCCGAAACAATCCTCGTCGCCGTCGCGTGGCCGTATGCCAACGGGCACCTGCACGCCGGACAGATCGCGGGCGCCTACCTGCCCGCCGACATCTACGCCCGCTACCACCGCATGCGCGGCAATCGCACCCTCATGGTCTCCGGCTCCGACGCCCACGGCACCCCGGTCACCGTCCGCGCGGAGTCCGAGGGCATCACCCCCTCCGAGGTCTTCGAGCGCTACCACACCAGCTTCCTCGACACCTTCGAGCGCTTCGGCATCACCTTCGACCTCTTCACCTCGACCGACACCGCGAACCACGCCGCGGTCACCCAGGACATGTTCCTGAAGCTCCTCGCGAACGAGTACCTCTACGAGGCCGAACAGACCCTCCTCTACGACCCGAAAGTCGAGCGCTTCCTCCCCGATCGTTATGTCGAGGGCACCTGCCCTCACTGCGGCTTCGAGAAAGCCCGCGGCGACCAGTGCGACAACTGCGGCCGCACCCTCGACGCCCTCGAGTTGATCGACCCACGCTCGAAGGTGAGCGACGCGACGCCGGTCCCGCGCAAGACCACCCACCACTTCCTCAAGCTCTCCGCCTTCAACGACCGCCTCACCGAGTGGGTCGAGCAGCAGGAGCACTGGCGCCCCGCCGTCCGCAACTTCACGCTCGGCATGCTCCGCGAGGGCCTGCACGACCGCGCCATCACCCGCGACATCGCCTGGGGCGTCCCCGTCCCCCTCGAGGGCTACGAATCCAAGCGCATCTACGTCTGGTTCGAGGCCGTCATCGGCTACCTCAGCGCCACCAAGGAGTGGGCGGTCAGCTCCGGCGACCCCGAAGCCTGGAAGGCCTGGTGGCAAGACCCCCAGGCCCGCACCGTCTACTTCCAGGGCAAGGACAACGTCCCGTTCCACACCGTCATCTGGCCCGCGATGCTCATGGGCTACGGCGGCCTCAACCTTCCGTACGACGTCCCCGCCAACCAGTACGTCACCATCTCCGGCTCCAAGGCCTCCACCAGCGGAAACTGGGCCGTCTGGATGCCCGACTACCTCGACCGCCACGACCCCGACCCGCTGCGCTACGCCCTCACCGTCCTCATGCCCGAAACCTCGGACAGCGACTTCTCCTGGGCCGAATACGTCCGCCGCAACAACGACGAGCTCGTCGCCCGCTGGGGTAACCTCGTCAACCGCGTCCTCACCATCACCCGCCGCAACTTCGAGGACCACGTCCCCCCCGCGCCCGCCACCCTCGCCCCCGAGTCCGAGGCCTTACTCCGCCGCACCGACGAAGCCTTCGAGGTCGTCGGCGCCCACATCAACGACGTCCAACTCCGCCGCGCACTCAGCAGCGCCATGGAGATCGCCCAGGCCGCGAACCAGTACCTCGAGGAACGCGCGCCCTGGTCAGCCGTCAAGACCGACCGCGATCACGCCGCCGAGACCCTGCACACCGCGATCAACACCATCAGCGGCCTCGTCACCTTGCTGCAGCCCTTCCTCCCCTTCACCTGCGCACAGACCTGGGCCTTCCTCGGCCACGAAGGCGACGTACAGTCCGCCGGCTGGCGCCGCACCCCCGTCGCCGGCCTCACCCCTCTCCCCGAACCCCACCCCCTCTTCACCAAACTCGACGACTCCGTGATCGAAGAAGAAGAGTCCCGCCTCGGCAAGTGACGCGGGCGTACCGCCCGATCCCGGCACGATCGACACACCGGCGCCGCCAGAGCCATCCGCATCGCCAATCCCCCCGCGCCTCGAGCCGAACGCCGCCATCATCCGAGCGCCTAGCCCCACACCACCACCGCCGCCCCCGTTCCGCCCCCGTTCGCTGCCGTCCGCTCCTGTCCGCTCCTGTCCGTCCGCCTCCCCATCTGTCCCTCGTCCCCGGTCCGCCCGGAGGCCAAGCCGCGAAACACCCGAGGTCAAACAACCCGGGTTTGCGAGGGGGACGTAGGGGGACAGCCATGTCCCCCTACTGGGGGGAACGGGGGGCCCTGATCCATAGGATCACCCTCCGGGTGAGGGCCCCCCGATCAGGAAAGCGACCTCAAAACCCCCGCACGCACCCAACCGCCAAGCCGCCCACTCCACCGATCTGCGCAGCACACCCTCCGAACCCCCGCGCCTTGCCCCCTAGTGGGGGGCCCTGATCCATAGGATCACCCTCCGGGTGAGGGCCCCCCGATCAGGAAAAGCGACCGCAAACCCCCGCACGCACCCCAACCGCCAAGCCGCCCACTCCGCCGGCCTGCGCAGCACACCCTCCAAGCCCCCCATCCCGCTCCGTCCGTCCCCAGTCCCCCGTCCGCCCGGAGGCCAAGCGGCGAAACACCCGAGGCCAAACAACCCGGGTTTGGGAGGGGTCGTAGGGGACAAGGCTGTCCCCTACTGG
>QWJG01000004.1 GCA_009391845.1 Chloroflexota bacterium
CCCGCCGATCCTGCGGATCGTGCCGGTGCGCGCGGCCGGTGACGAGGAACTACGTCCGCTGAAGCCACAGGCGAGCGCCGGGACGCCGCCGGCGTGGTGGCAACGCAGCGAGGTGCCGCTGGGCCTCGGCGGTGTCGCCCTAGCCGCCGCGGCGGCGCTGGCCTGGCAACGCCGGCGCCGTCCGATCGCGCAGCCGGCGGTGCCGATCGAGGATGTCCGATCGCCCGAGGACCGTGCCCGCGCACGCCTCGATGCGTTGCGGGGCGTGGCGCTGGTCGACCGCGCCGCCTACCGCCATTTCTACGGCGAACTGTCGATCGCGACGCGCGCCTACCTAGCGGAGCGGCACGGCTTCAACGCGACGGCGCTGACCACGGGGGAGCTGCGCGAGCGGTTCGCGGGCGCGGGGGTGGGACGCTGGCAGGCGCGGCTGGTCGCCGGGCTGCTGGAGCGGTGCGACGCCGCGGTTTACGCGCGTGCCCAGCCGGATCCTGCCTCGGCGGACCACGACCTGACCGTGGCCTACGAGATCGTGGAGCTGTCGCGGCCACGCCGCGGTGAGTTGCGACAGGCGGTCAGCGCGTGACGTTCGCGACGCCGCTGCTGCTCTGGCTGCTGCCGCTGGTTGGCGTGCTGGCGTTGATGCAGATCGTGCGGCCACGCCGACCGGCAGATCTGGCGATCGGCTCGCTGGAGGCGATTCGCGCGGCGGCACGGCCGAGCTGGCGGCTGCGGCTGCGCTGGTTGCCCTCGGCGTTGCGCTGGGCGGCGATCGCGTTCGCGGTGATCGCGTTGGCGCGGCCGCGCCAGGGTCTCGCGGTGACGCAGGTTCCGTCCGAGGGCGTCGACATCGTGATCGCCCTCGATGTGTCGAGCTCGATGCTGACGCTGACGCGCAGCGAGCGGGGCGCAACGCGGCTGTCGGAGGCACAGGAGGTGGTGGCCTCATTCGTGGAGACGCTGGAGGGTGACCGCGTCGGGCTGGTGATCTTCCAAACGCGCGCGTTGACGCTGTCGCCGTTGACGCACGACACGACGGCGATCCAGCGGCAGGTGCGCGCGATCGCGCCGGGGTTGATCGATGACGGGACGGCGATTGGCCTCGGGATCAGCGAAGCGCTGACGCTGGTGGAGGATTCGCCGGCGCGGAGCCGCGTGGTGGTGCTGCTGACGGACGGGCAGAACAACGCGGGCGCGATCACGCCGGAGGTCGCGGCGCAGCTTGCGACGGCGCTGGACGTGCGCGTCTACACGATTGGCTTCCTCAGCGGCGCGATTGGCGGGCAGATCCCGATTAACGAGGTGTCGCTGCGGGCGATCGCGCGGAGCACGGACGCGGAGTACTACAACGCGCGCGACCGCGAAGAGCTGGCACGGGCGTACGCGGATATCGGCGAGCTGGAACGCTCGCGGCTGGGGGAGCGGCGGTTCGTGGCGTTCCGCGAGTACGCGCCGTGGTTCCTGGCCGGTGCGCTGCTGCTGTTGCTGAGTGAGAGCGCGCTGCGCGCGACGTGGCTGCGGCGGTACCCGTGATGCTCGGCCTCTCGTTCGGTGAGCCGTGGTCGCTGGCGTTGATCCTGGTGCTGGTGCCGTGGTGGGCGCTCTTGCGGCTGGAAGCGCGGCGCCGCGCGCGGGCGGATTCTCGCTACGGCGGAGCACCTGAGCTGCGGCTGGGCCGGCGGAGGCGGCTGCAACGCTTGCGGACGTGGTCGCTGGTGGCTGCGGTCGTGTTGTTCGTGCTGGCGATCGCGCGGCCGCAATGGGGCTCCGAGGATGCGCCCGCTGAACGGCGGGGCGTGGACATCGCGATCGCCCTCGATGTGTCGCGGTCGATGACGACGAGCGACGTGCTGCCCTCGCGATCGGTCGCGGCGGCGGAGGGCGTCGGGGAGTTCCTGACGCATCTGCGCAGCGATCGTGTCGGCCTCGTGATCTTCTCCGGGCGGGCCTTCGCGCGGTCGCCGCTGACGTTGGACCTCGAGGTGCTCGGGCAGCTCGTGAACCAGGCGCAGCGGGATGCGGAGCTGGTGCCAGCGGGCACCGATCTGGGCGCGGCGATCGACGAGGCGCGCGCGGTGCTGGCGGTACCGGACGCGGCGGAGAGCCAGGTGATCATCGTCATCTCGGATGGCGAGGACCTCGGTGAGGCGGCGTTGGCGGCAGCAGCACGCGCGGCGAACGACGGCATCCCGGTGTTCACGGTGGCCGTAGGCACAGACGCCGGGGCGGCGATTCCCGGTGACGCGGCAACGCTGGCGATCAGCCGCGCGGACCGCGAGACGTTACGCGCGATCGCGACGGCGACGGGCGGCGATTTCCGGGAGCTGAACGCGATCGCGGGGCTGGCGATCGAGGTTCAGCGGCTCCGACAGAGCGAGTTTGGGGACGACACGGGGCAGCAGCCGATCGAGCGCTTCCAGTGGTTCCTGGTGCCCGCCGTGCTGTTGTTGCTGTTGCCGATGGTCGTCGGCGAGGCGGCGGGCCGGCGATCGCGGGTGCTGACGCGCCGGCACCTCGGGGCGACGGCGATCCTCGGTACGTTGCTGCTCGGGGCGTGTGGCGGGTCGCAGCTCTACCAACTGGTGGCGGACGGCAACGCGGCCTACGACCAGGCGTTCTACGACGAAGCGTTGATCGAGTACCGCGATGCGCTGCTGGCGTCGCCGGGTGAGCCGGCGGTCGGCTACAACGTCGGTAACACGCTGAACCGGCTGCGTCGTTACGAGGAGGCCTCGGTAGCGGCGGGGGATGCGCTGACGCGGGTGGACGACAACGTGCTGGCGGCGCTGATTGGCTACGCGCTGGGGAACCACGCGGTGGCGCGCGGGGCGCTCGAGGAGGCGCGGCGACGCTACATCGGCGTGCTGCGGATCGATCCGGACGATGCCGAAGCGAAGGCGAACCTGGAGTGGGTGCTGGCGCGCCTGCAGCCGCCCGACGTGGGTACTGACAATCCCGACGAGCCGACCAGCACCCCGGAGGCGACGCCGGAGCCCGGCGACTCGCCGGGGTCCTCTGACGGCGAGTCACCCGACAGCGATCCGGGCGAGGGCGGTCCGGATGACGGGACGCAGGGTGATGGGCCGGGCGAGCAACCGAGCCAACAACCCGATGGCCAATCGACCCCGGGGGAGCCGACCCCGGCCGCGGGCAGCGATCAACCGGGCACGGAGCCGGGCAGCGACACTCCGGGGACGGCGACCGACGATCCGGGTGGAGCGCTGTCGCTGGAGCAGGCGCAGGCGGCGCTGGAGCAGGCGCTCCAGGATCTGCAGGGCGATCTGACGCTGGAAGAGGCGGCACAACTGCTGGAGCTGATCCGTCAGCTCAGTGCAGTGGAGCCGTTAGACGGAGTCGGATCGAGCCGCGGCGGATTCGGCGACCGCTGAGCTGCGTCGGCGGAACGGGATGAACCGGCTGAAGACGCGGCGCCAGAGCCGGTTGCGCGCGAGGCGGTAGCTCTCGTGGAGGGCGGTCGCGGCCTCCTCGGAGGGCGGCGCGGCCTCGAGGCCGTAGCGGGCGCGGGTGTAGTCGCGGGCGATCGCATCGAAGGCGGCGGGCTCACCGGTGGTGGCGGCGACCTCGTGGGCCCACTCGAGCGGGGTGCGGGTGACGCGCGGCTCGATGCCAGCCCAGGCGGTGATGCGCTGGAGCTTGGCCCAACGGCGCTGCGCCGGCGCGAGTGCGCGCAGTTGGTACTCCCAGGCGAAGCGGAAGCCGATACCGGCGGCGAAAACGACGACGCCGAGGATGACCAGCAGCGTCAGCGCTTGCACGATCACCGACCCGATACCGGAGCTGGAGTTGGTTGACTCCAGGGCAGCGAGGTCCACGGCAGCAGCCGCCTCGGAGCCGAACAGCAGTTCCAGTTCGTTGAGCAGCGCTTCCTCGTCAACAGTGATGCCACTGCCGGTTGTGGCGAGCGGCTGGCGCAGCGCGGTGTCGTCGCCTGGTCGGGCGACCAGATCGCGGCCGGGAGTGGGGTTGAACTCGACCCAGCCGAGGCCGTCGAAGTAGACCTCGGTCCAAGCCCACGCGTCCTTTTCGGTCAGCGTGTAGGTCTTGCTCGTGGCGTCGAAGTTGTCCTCATCGAGGGAGAAGCCCGCGGCCATGCGCGTGGGGATGCCGAGCGTGCGCAGCATGACGGCCATCGCGGCGGCGTGGTGATCGAAGTAGCCGGCCTGCGAGTCGAAGAGGAAGTGATCGATGGCGTCACGGAGCGGGGGCGGGTCGGAGACGTCGATCGAGTACGGGTAATTGACCCGCAGGTAGTCCTCGATGATGCGGGCGGCGGCGAACGGGTGCTGCCCGCCGGCGAGGCTCTGGGAGAGAGCGGCGATTTCGGGCGGGAGATCGTTGGGGAGCTGGAGGTAGCGATCGCGAATGCCGGCGGGGTAGTCGGTACCGGTCGCGAGCAGCGTGTCGATCGCGGCGGCGGAGACGGCGCCGACGACGACGTAGGTGTCGCCCTCGCGGAGGCGATCCTGGGGTGCGATTCCGACGATGTCCGCGGGACCGCCCCCGAAGAGGAGATCGCCCGCGACGTCGGAGGCGATTGGATCGCCGGGGGAGAGCATGCGGCGATCCGGGACCGGGCCGAGCACGGTGACGGTGAGCGTGACCGGGCGGCGGAGCTGCGCCTGCGAGAGCGTGGTACCGAACGCGGCGGCCTCGATGGTCGTGCCGAGCAGCGGCTGGGTGGTGACGCCCGAGTTCCGCCAGCCGGTGCCGGTGTACTCGTCGTAGACGGCGCCGCGGAGGTGGCCAGGCTCGTCGGAACTGACCTCCATCAGCGGGGTGGAGCTGAGTGTGACCTTGCCCTGAAGTGGGAGCACTTCGCCGAAGGCATGGACGGGTATGTCGCGCTTCGACGAGACGCCGATGAAGACACGCCCGAGGCCTTCGACACGGCCGCTCACCGGGGCGACGGCGCGGTTCCAGAGATCGGCGACCGGTCCCCAGTTGTTCGCGGTGGGGATGAGCCATGCGCCGACGATCAGCGCGAGCGAGATCCAGACGCCGGCGAACGCGACTTCCATGGACATGAGGTCGGGCCAGGCGATGCGCTCCTCACGCCAGCGCCCGAGCGCCCGCGCGAAGTGGAGCTGGAGGACGAGCAACACCGAGGCGAAGAGGAAGACGACGAAGTGCAGCGACGGCTGCCCCGGGAGGTAAGAGATGTTGGTGAGCAGGATGAAGCCCGGCGGGATCAGCGCGACCCAGGCGTTGCGCCAACGGACGACGGCCCAGGCGGCGAGGTAGGCGACCGCCCAGGTGGAGAAGACGAGCATGAGTACGAATGGCAGCGGATCGCTGGAGACGCCGCCGCTGAGGAGTGCCGACGCCCAGTCCTGCAGCCGCAACACCAGCTCCGCGCGGCGCGCGCCGATGCCGGTACCGAGCAGCGGATCAGTGAGCGCCATGTTCGCCATGACGATGGCGACGACGCCGACGAGGCCGATTCCGACGCCGAGGATCTGGAGCAGCGAGGCGCGACCGGGTAGCTGGGAGACCAGCCAACCGCCGGCGAGGCCGAAGATGACGGTGAGGGTGAGCGAGGGCATCTCCTCGACCCAGTTGGCGCTCTCGAGGGAGTTGCTCATCGCCAGCAGGGCGACGAAGAGGAGCAACAGGTTGAGCCAGCGCTCGGTATTGCCGATGAGGCCGAGCACGCCGCCGCGCTTCTCGAACGGATCGCGTTCCGAGGGGCGGTAGAGCGTTTCCCAGGAGACGGAGCTCATGGCCGCGCGCCCTCGTACTGCTGAATCGCGCGCTCAGCGCCGGCGCCCAGCGCACGACCGAGGTCGTCCTGGTGCTTCACGGTGTAGGAGTAGACGCCGCCGGCGGCGAGGGTGCTGTAGACATCCAGCGCGCTGGGTGCTTCGCCGTAGGTGTTGGCTTCCAGCAGGACGGCGGCGACCTTGACGCCGCGGGCGGACAGGCCGGTGAGGGTCAGCGCCCAGTCGGTATCGGTGGACGGCGTGACGACGACCACGGTGGTGTGACGGCCGAAGCGTCGCGATTCCTCGATGATCAGGTTGGTCAGCGGCACGTCGCCGGTCGCGCGGGCGAGGGCGAGTGATTCGAGGATCCGGGTGTAGTGGTTCTGGCCTCGATCGGGTTCGTCGATGCGGAGGTCGCTGCCGAAGGAGATCATGCCGACCGAGCGGTTGGCGTTGATGAAGTAGCGCGCGATCGAGGCGCAGATCTGGACCGCGCCTTCCTCGGTGCTGTCTTCGCCGCTGCCGACGTGCTGGGAGCGCTGGAGATCGAGGACGATCCAGATATCGGATGCGGGATCGAGCTCGAACTGCTTCACCATCGGGCGACCGGCGCGAGCGGTGGCCGGCCAGTGGATGCGGTTGAACGAATCGCCGGGGGCGTATTCGCGGATACCGGAAACGTTGGGCGTGACGTTGTGGGTGCGGCGCCGGAAGCGGCCTTCACCGGGCAGGTTGGCCGGCGGGATGTAGAAGTTGGGCAGCTCCGGAGCGTTGGGGTAGACGAGCACGGAGGCGGTCTGCCCGAACTCGCGCTCCATGCGGAAGAATCCGAAGGGGTCCGTGGCGATGATGCGGAGCGGCCCGAGTTCGTAGAGGCCGCGGAGGCGCGCCGGGGTGGCGTAGTTCCAGGTGGCGACGCCGTGCGCGCCGAGGGTGACGACGCGCCGTGCGGCGTGGTTGGGCACCGAGGACTGATCCTCCACCTCCAGCCAGAGCTTCGGCAGGCGCGAGCGAGAGCGGATGATGACGCGGCCTTCCAGGTTCTGGCCCTGCGTCACGCGGTGGGTCTTGCGCAGCACTTCGACTTCCAGCCCGCGCGACATCGAGCGGGTCCAGAAGTAGAGCGCCGGGACGGCGACGGCGACGATGTAGGCGAGGCGGAAGAGCAACCAGAAGCCGGTCGCGAAGCCGAGCACGACGCAGACGACGCCGAGGCTGAGGGCGATCGCGGCGCTCGGGTAGCGGCGGATGACACCGACCAGCTTCCCGATTCCCATCAGAGACTCAGGCGCCGCCGCGTGCCCGGACGCCCGGGACGGGTACCCGTTCGATCGCCTCGTCGACGATCTGGGCGCTGTCGATCTCACGCACGCGCGCGCCGGGGCTGACGATCACACGGTGACCGAGGGTGGCGTAGGCGAGCAGTTTGACGTCGTCCGGCTGCACGAAGTCGCGACCCTCGAGGAGGGCGTACGCCTGGGCGACGCGCATCAGCGCGAGCGAGCCGCGCGGCGAGGAACCGAGGTACACGCTCTCGTGTTCCCGCGTCGCGGTGACCAGACTGACGATGTACTTCTTGATGAGCGGGTCGACGTAGATCTGGCGTACGGCACCCTGCAGTTCGACGACCTCGGCGCGGCTTGTGACCTCGGGGAGGGACTCGATTGGGTGGCGGTTCTGTTGTGCGTCCATGATCAGGACCTCGTCGGTTGGCGACGGGTACCCGAGGTGGATGCGGAGCATGAAGCGATCGAGCTGGGCTTCCGGCAGCGGGAAGGTGCCTTCGTACTCAATCGGGTTCTGGGTGGCCATGACCATGAACGGCTCGGGGAGGCGGTGCGTGACACCGTCGACGGTGACCTGATCCTCTTCCATCGCCTCGAGCAGCGCGGACTGGGTCTTCGGGGTGGCGCGGTTCACCTCGTCGGCGAGAACGACCTCGGCCATGATCGGGCCGGGGCGGAACTCGAAGCCGCCGGTCTGCTGCTGGTAGATCGAGACTCCGGTGACGTCCGAGGGCAGCAGGTCCGGGGTGAACTGGATCCGCGAGAACCGACAACCGACGGAACGGGCGAGTGCGCGCGCGAGCATCGTCTTGCCGACGCCGGGGACGTCCTCGATGAGGAGGTGCCCGCGGCAGATGAGCGTGATGAGCGCGAGACGAGCTTCGTGCTGTTTGCCGATGATGACGCGCTCGACGTTGTCGAGGATGCGTTCGGCGACGAGTTTGGGATCTTCCACGTGACCTCCCCGCGGTCTGTCGAGCGTCCGTCCGACCGGGCTACCGGCGGCGGACAACGATTGTTGTTGAGCGAGGCGACCTGCCGGCCACCGTGGTTCCCGAAGTATAGCCAATCACAAAACGTCAGGCGGGCTCGTGAGGTTCCTCACCAGTCGTAGGATGGGAATGACCCCGGGACCCGACCGTAAGGACTGCACCGGCCGTGACGACTGGTCCCGACTCGCACGGCACCGTTTCCGGTGCCCCGCCCCCCGATGACCGCCCTGCAGTGGACCGAGACTCAGGCGATCGGCATGGCCGGAGGCCGGTGCGCTGGGCGACGGCGCTCGTTGGGGTGGCGCTGCTGGGCGCGGCGGCGGCGGTGTTCTTCGCCGACCGAGGCGCCGCAAACAATGGCGATGTGACGTTCGTGACGGCGACCGCGACCGCAGGTGCGAGCGCGACGCCGTTGTTGGGCTCCGGTGGCGCCGCGGCCGCGACTGGCACCGCCGGGGCCAGCGCGACGGGCGCTGCGGGGACGGCGACGTTGGCACCGACGGCGACGCCAACCGAGGCTCCGCCCCGCGTGAGGCTCAGTGCGGAGGCGGTCGGGATCGGCGAGACGTTCGCGATCCGCGTGTTCGCACCGGAGGCGGGAAGCGGAGCGGTGGTGGCGAACGGCGTGTCCTCGCCGTTGCTGGCCGAGGACGGCGGGACGCTCTTCGGCGTGGTGGGGATTCCCTTGAATGCAGCCCTGGGGACGATCGAGCTCCTGCTGACGTTGCGCGATGACTTCGGCACGGTGATCGAGGAGCGCGCGGTGCCGTTCGAGATCGTCACCGTCGATCGCCCTGTCGACTACCTGGCGCTGACCGAGGAGCAGGGGGCAGTGCTGACGCCGGGGGCGGCGGTGCTGGAGGCACGGCTGCGGAACGAGCAGTTCCTGAGCTTCGATCGTCAGCGCCGCTGGGACGGGCTCTTTCTGGTGCCGGTCCAGGGATATCCGACGACGGAGTTCGGGCAAGGCCGGTCGATCAACGGCGGTCCCTTTGGCGGGTTCCACTCTGGCGCCGATATCGCGAATGAGGCGTGCACGCCGATCCGGGCGGCGGCGGCCGGGCGCGTGGCCTGGACCGGCGAGATGCCGATCCGCGGGAACTCGGTGATCGTCGATCACGGGGGCGGGGTGAAGACGGGGTACCACCACCTGCAGGCGATTCTCGTCGAGGTGGGGCAAGCGGTGACGCCCGGGATGGTGCTGGGCGAGATGGGGTCGACGGGGCTGTCGACGGGACCGCACCTGCACTGGGAGTTGACGATTTACGGCGTGAACGTGGACCCGATCACCTGGACCGAGGTCGACTTCAGCGAGTAGCGGGTTGGCGTTCGGCGACGATCGCGCACCACTCGAGCTCCGGCGTGACCTCGATAATGTGGAGGCCGGCGGCGATGACGGCGGCTTCGATCTCGCCGGCGTCGCGCGCGAGGAAGCCGCTGAGGATGGCACGTCCGTCGGGCGCGAGCGCGGCGATCACCTCGGGCAGGAACAACAGCACGGCCCGCGATGAGATGTTGAGCACGAGGAGTTCGACTCCCCGCGCCGGGTCGTCGGGCCAGGGCCAGGCGTCGCCAACAGAGCCCGCCGCTGCCTCGATGGTGTGGACGTCGTTGATCGCCGCGTTGGCCTGGGTGACCGCGATGGTGTCGGGATCGACATCGATGGCGCGGATGCGCCCGGCGCCGAGTTTGGCGGCGGCGATGGCGAGGATGCCGGAGCCACAACCAACATCGAGGACGGACTCGCCGGGCCGGAGATGGCGCTCGATCGCGGCGAGGCAGAGGCGCGTCGTCTCGTGCTGGCCAGTCCCGAACGCGGTGCCGGGGTCGAGTTCGACGACGACCTCACCCTCGCGTGGTGCGTACTCCAGCCAGGAGGGGCGCACGACGAGGCGGCCGCCAACGTGCTGGACGTCGTAGAAGCGCTTCCACTCCTCGGACCAGTCGGTGGGATCGAGCGGACGGTAGGTCGGTGGTTCGACGGGGGCGCTGAGGAGGAGGGCGGCGAGTGCGGCCTCGATGGCGTCGCGCTGGCTGTCCGGGAGCGGAGGCTCGGCGTAGGCGCGGACGGTGACCGGGGCGTCGAGTTCCTCATAGCCGAACTCGATGCCTTCGATGCGGCGGATCTGCGGTTCGATCGCGACGGGCTGCCCGGTGAAGTCGGTGAGGATGCTCGCCACGGGATCGACATCGTCCGGGGGGACCCGAACGGTGATCTCGATCCAGCGATCGTTGGTCATGGGGCGCTAGCCGAAGGCTCCGCGGATGCGATCGAAGATCGAGCTGTCCTCCGGCACCTCGGGGGTACCGAGCGATTCGGCGAGCTTGAGCAGCAGTTCCTTCTGATCCTCGGAGAGCTTCTTGGGCGTGACGACGTGCGTACGCACGAGCAGATCGCCGCGACCGGCGCCGCGTAGGTGCGGGACGCCGCGCTCTTTGATGGTGTGCATTTCGCCGTGCTGCGTACCGGGCTTGAGTTCGAGTTCGATCTCGTCGCCGTCGATCGTCGGGACCTTGCTGGTGGTGCCGAGCGCGGCCTGGGCGATGTTGAGGGGCAGTTCGTAGATGAGGTTGCGATCGGAGCGGGTGAAGAGCTCATGCGGCTCGACCTGTAGCTCGATGTAGAGGTTGCCGCCGGGGCCGCCGCGGGCACCGGCATCGCCCTGACCGGCGAAGCGGATCTGGGAGCCGCCCTCGACGCCAGCGGGGACCTTGATGTGCTGGCTGACGCGGACCCGCCGCTGTCCCTGGCCCTTGCAGGTGGAGCAGGCGTCGGTGACGACGCTGCCCTCGCCGCTACAGGTGGGGCATGCGGCGACGTTGACGTACTGGCCGAAGAGCGACTGCTGGACGCGGCGGATTTCGCCGTTGCCCTGGCAGGCCTCGCAGGTGTCGCGGGGCGCGCCGTTGCGCTGGCCGGAACCGCGGCAGTCGGGGCAGTTCTCCGTGCGGTGGAAGGTGATCTCTTTTTCGGCGCCGAAGATCGAGTCCTCGAACTGGATGGTGAGGCGGGCCTCGAGATCGCCGCCGCGCTGGGGGCCGGCGCGGCGTGCGGCGGTGCCGCGGAAGAAGGCATCGAAGATGTCGCCGAAGCCGCCCATGGATTCGAAGCCGGCGAAGCCCTGGCCACCGCCTTCGGCCTGGCCGAAGCGATCGAAGCGGGCGCGCTTCTCCGGATCGGAGAGCACCTCATAGGCGGCGTTCACGGACTTGAAGCGGGTCTCGGCGCCGTCTGTCTTGTTGCGATCGGGGTGGAACTCCATGGCGAGTTTGCGGAAGGCGCGCTTGATGTCCTCGGCAGAGGCATCCCGCGTCACGCCAAGCACTGAGTACGGGTCTTGCTGAGTGGTCATCGGCATCCGGGTATTGCGGGGGCGACACCGCGGTTTCGGCGTCGCATGAACGTCCAGTTTAGCAGTGAGCGACGCGCGTCCATTGTCAGCGAACGCCCTCGGAAATGGCTATTCGAGGAGCAGTTCGACGAGCTGCTCCAGGGTTTGATCATCGACACCGTGTTTCCCGAGGAACGCGGCGGCGCCGCCGTGGCGTGTGCGCAGGACCTCGAGCATGGCTTCCATGGCCTCGACGGGTACGCCGAGCGCGGGGTTGGGCGGGTTGTCATCGGTTATTTTTCCGCGCGCGCGCAGATCGGCGACCAAGCGGTCCATGCCGAGCTGACTGAGCCCGAAGTCCTGGAGGATGGTGTCCTCGTCGACGCCGAGCAGATCGAGGATGAGCGCGCCGAGTACGCCGGTGCGATCCTTCCCGGTCACGCAGTGGAAGAGCGCCGGGTACGCGGCGTCATCGGCGAGGATGCGGATGATCGAGGCCCATGATTCGCCGCGTGCCTCGAGGAGGTCCTGGTAGCGCGGATCCCAACCGCCCGAGGATCGCGCGTCGAACTTCGAGCGCGGATCGCCCATGGGGAAGTGGTGGCGCGTGACGGGCGCGCCGGCGAGCGGACCGAGGCCGCGCGGGTGGTTGGCTTCGCCCTCGCTGCGGAGGTCGATGATCGTGGCGATTGGCACCTCGGCGCGGAGTCCGGCGGCTTCAGCGTCGGTCATGCGGAGCGGCTCGCCGGAGCGGAGCAGGCGGCGCCAGCGGAGGGTGCGTCCATCCGCGGCGCGATAGCCGCCCATGTCGCGGAAGTTGTAGACCTGATCGAACGCGAAGTGCTGGTTCATGGGTGGCGAGGGATTAGACCTCGCGGAACTCCCCTTCGATGGTCCCGGCTTCCTCGGCGTCCGCTTCGCCCTCGGGTGCTTCGCCGTCGCCGGGGGCACCCTCGGCGGCTGCGCTGGCGGCACCGTAGATGGCCTGGCCGATGCCCTGCATGGCCTCGGAGAGCGTCTCGGTGCTCGTGCGGATGGCGGCGACGTCGTCACCCTTGAGGGCCTCGCGGAGGGCGGTAATCGCGGTCTCGACGGGGGCCTTTAGCTCCTCGGTGATCTGTTCGGCGTTGTCGCGCAGCATCTTTTCGGCGGAGTAGGAGAGCGAGTCGCCGGTGTTGCGGACCTCGACGGCTTCGCGCTTGGTGAGGTCCTCGGAGGCGAACTGCTCCGCTTCCTTCTGGAGTCGCTCGACCTCGGCGTCGTCGAGACCGGAGCTGGCCTGGATGGTGACGTGCTGGGTCTTGCTGGTGGCTTTGTCCTTCGCCGAGACGGTGACGATGCCGTTCGCGTCGATGTCGAAGGTGACCTCGACCTGTGGCACGCCGCGGGGGGCGGGCAGGATGCCATCGAGGATGAAGCGGGCCAGCGACTTGTTGTCGACGGCCATCGAGCGCTCGCCCTGCATGACGTGGATCTCGACCGACGGCTGGTTGTCGGCGGCGGTGGAGAAGACCTGTGACTGGCTGGTTGGGATCGTGGTGTTGCGTTCGATCAGCGGGGTCATGACGCCGCCGAGGGTCTCGATGCCGAGCGTCAGCGGGGTGACGTCCAGGAGCAGGACGTCCTTGACGTCGCCCTTGAGCACGCCGGCCTGGATCGCGGCGCCGATGGCGACGACCTCGTCGGGGTTCACGCCCTTGTGAGGCTCCTTGTGGAAGAACTCCTGGACCTTCTGCTGGACGAGTGGCATGCGGGTCATGCCGCCGACTAGGACCACCTCATCGATCTTCGAGGCGTCGACGCCGGCGTCGGCGAGCGCCTGCTTGCAGGGTGCGAGCGAGCGGTCGACGAGGTCGCCGACGAGCTGCTCGAGCTGGGCGCGGGTGATGTTGGTGACGAGGTGCTTCGGCCCGGAGGCGTCCGCGGTGATGAAGGGCAGGTTCACCTCGCTGGTCTGTGCCGAGGAGAGTTCGATTTTGGCCTTCTCGGACGCCTCCTTGAGGCGCTGGAGGGCGGTGCGGTCCTTCGAGAGGTCGACGCCCTGGTCTTTGAGGAACTCGTCCACGAGGTAGTTGATGATGACGTCATCGAAGTCGTCGCCGCCGAGGAAGGTGTCGCCGTTGGTGGCGCGCACCTGGAAGGTGCCCTCGCCAAGTTCGAGGATCGAGATGTCGAAGGTGCCGCCGCCGAGGTCGTAGACGGCGATCAGCTCCTCGCCCTCTTTCTCGAGGCCGTAGGCGAGCGACGCGGCGGTGGGCTCGTTGATGATGCGCAAGACATCGAGGCCGGCGATGCGGCCGGCGTCGCGGGTGGCCTGGCGCTGGGAGTCGCTGAAGTAGGCGGGGACGGTGATCACGGCCTCGTTGACGGGCTCGCCGAGATAGGCCTCGGCGTCGGCCTTCAGCTTCTGGAGGATCATGGCGCTGATCTCGGGCGGGCTGTAGTCGCGACCGGCCATCTTCACGCCGGCGTCGCCGTTCGGCATTTTGACGATTTCGAAGCCGGCGACGTCCTTGAAGCGCTGCACTTCTTCGTCCTCGAAGCGGCGGCCCATGAGCCGCTTCACGGAGTAGAGGGTGTTGGCGGCGTTAGTGACCGCCTGGCGCTTGGCGACTGTGCCGACGAGCCGTTCTTCGCCCTTGCCGGTAGCGACGACGGACGGGGTGGTGCGACCACCCTCGGCGTTGGGGATGACCTGGGGCTTGCCAGCTTCCATCACCGCCATGGCGGAGTTGGTGGTGCCGAGGTCGATGCCGATGACTTTACTCATGATGGACGCATCCTTTTGCGTACGTACGTTGTGTTTGTGACGGACCAGCGCACGCGGACGCGCGCCCGGTCGCGGTATTACCTGTTGGCGTCGATCGAGAATGGTTCGGGAGCGTCGCCGCTGCCGACCATGACCATCGCCGGGCGCACGACGTGTCCGTCGACCGCCCAGCCGGACTGCATGACGTGAACGACCTGGCCCTCGGGGCCGGCGGCGTAGCCGAGCGCCTCGTGCTGGCGCGGATCGAACGGCTTGCCGAGCGCTTCGATCTCCGAGGCGCCGGTGGCATCGAGGACACCGCGGAACTTGTCGCGGATGATGGTGATGCCGGCGACCCACTCGTGATCGGCGATGTCGTTGGCGACGGCGTCGAGGGCACGGGTGAGGTCGTCGTAGACGGGGATGAGGTTGATCACGACGGAGGCGGTGGTTAGGCGGCGAAGCTCCGCGCGGCCCTCGGCGGTGCGGCGCTCCAGGTTGCGGTAGTCAGCGAGCGCGCGCGCCTGGGCCTGTTCGAGGTCGGCGACGCGCTCCTCGAGATCGGCGACGGAGGGCGGGTCGGTGATCGCCACCGGATCACCGGCGGCGTCATCGTCAACGCTCTCGTCGTGCAGCGGCTGGTCAGTCATGCGTCATATCCCTGGCGGTGGTGCTTAGCGCACGTCGTGGAGCAGCGAACTCATCAGCGACGCGACGTATCGCACGCGCGGAATCGAGCGCTGGTAGTGCATGCGCGTTGGTCCCAGGACGGCGACCATCCCGTTGGTTTCGCCGTCCCCGTAGCTGGCGAGCACGACACTCCAGTCGCGCATGGCAACGTCGCCGTGCTCTTCGCCGATGAGCACGCGGGTCTCGCCGATATCGGCGGCGCCGGCGTGCTCGACGAGGCCGCGTACGTCGTAGGCGTTCAGTCGATCGACGGCGACGCGGAGACGCTCGACGTCATGGAACTCCGGTTGCTGGAGCACGATCTGGAGGCCGTCGAGGTAGGTCTCTTCCGCGACGCGCTGCTCACCGATGAGCGCCGCGATCGCGGTGAGGATGCGGGTGTTGTTCACGTCCTCCTGGGTGCTGGCGGCCTCGAGGGCAGCGGCGCGATCGGCGCCGCCGAGCAGCAGGTTGAGTTGTTCGGCGCGTGCGTTGAGCTGGCTCTGGTTGAGCGGGGTGGTGATGGTGACCATGCTCTGGCGCACGCGACCGTCGGCCATGACGGCGACCAGCAGCGCCAGATCGCCCTGCAGTTCTACGAGCTGGGCGTGCTTGAGGCGGGCATCCTCGGCGCGCGGGCGGGTCACCACGGCGACACAGTCGACGGCGGTGGCGAGGATGGTGGCGGTCAGGCTGAGCCACTCGTCGAGGCCGCCACGGACCTGGTGGAGCTGGTGCTCGATGGTGCGCTGCTCGTCGGGGCCGACTGGCTCTTCGGCCATCAGCACTTCGACGTAGTGGCGGTAGCCGCGATCCGAGGGGACGCGACCGGCAGAGGTGTACGGATGCGTGATGTAGCCGTCCTCCTCCAGTAGCGCGAGTTCGTTGCGGATGGTGGCGGTGGAGACGTTCAGGCCGTGCCGGTTGACCAGCGCGCGCGAACTGACAGGTATGGCTGTTGCCACGTACTCGTCGATGACGAGTCCCAGGATCGCGGAGCGGCGCTCGGTAAGCACGATTTCCCTCCGTTAGCACTCTCGAGGTGAGAGTGCTAATCGACGAACTCGATTGTATGCGGGCACTGAAATCGGGTCAACGCGGGTGTGCCCCAACTGATCAGATTAGTGATCGAATGGGCGATCGGGGGTTGCTCGCGGTGCTGCCATGCAGTTGAGGCGGGAAGTTCCGGGTGGGGAACCCGTTAGTCGCTGCTGTACGTCGTACGATGTCGCCCCGCACAGGGGATCGGGGGATCCGATGACACCAGCTGCTCGCATCACCGCTACCGGCGCCTATCTTCCCGAGCGGGTGATGCCGAACTCCGAGCTGGAGCGCCTGGTCGATACGAACGACGATTGGATCCGGACACGTACGGGCATCCGTGAGCAGCGGATCGCGGCGCCGCACGAGGCGGCGAGCACGCTGGGGGCCGAGGCGGTGCGGCGGATGCTCGATCGGGCCGAGGTCGATCCCGCGACGATCGATCTGGTGATCGCGGGGACGTGTTCGCCTGACGGAATGTTCCCGGCGGTGGCGACGCGCATTCAGCAGGCGATTGGCGCCGATCGCGCGACCTCGTTCGATGTGAACGCGGCCTGCGCGAGCTATCTGCTGGGGCTGAGCATCGGTTCGCAGTACATCGCGACTGGCGCCGCGCGCCGCGTGGTGGTCGTGGGGACGGAGGCGATCACGCGGATCCTCGACTGGACCGATCGCAACACCTGCGTGCTGTTCGGTGATGGCGCCGGCGCGTCGTTGCTGGAGCCCGCGGAGCCGGGCGAACCGGGGACATTGGGCGCGATTGTGATGCGCTCGGACGCGGCGCGCGCGGACGTGGTGTACGCGGGGGGTCCCGCTTCGCCACTGGGTGCGCTGCGACAGGAGGCGCAGATCGTGATGAACGGCCGCGCGCTGTTCCGCGGAGCGGTGACAGAGATGACGAACGCGTGCCGTCAGGCGATGGCGATGGCCGGCAGGAGCATCGAGGAGATCGATCTGTTCGTGCCGCACCAGGCGAACCTGCGGATCATGACGGCGGTGGCGCGGGCGCTGGGCGTTTCGGACGAGCGGATGATGGTGACGATCGACCGTTACGCGAATACCTCGAGCGCGACGTTGCCGATCGCGCTGGCGGAGGCGCAGGCGAGTGGGCGACTACGACCGCGCGACCGGGTGCTGCTCTGCACGATTGGCGTGGGGCTGACGTGGGGGGCGACGGTGGTGGAATGGGCCGCCCAGCGCGGTGAGCCTGCCGACGCGTCATGCGCCGCCGCAGCGGCGCCAGAAGCACGCGCCGCGACACCGACCGCCGGTCAACGCTCCGCTCCGGTATACCTGTAGCCATGGTCAATACCTCGGACAGTGGGAGCGCGGAACGGCGCGTCGTGATCACGGGCGTTGGGGTGGTGTGCTCGCTGGGGCGCACCACCGGCGACGTCTGGCAGGCGATCGAGGACGGGCGTTCGGGTGTCGGCCCGATTACACGCTTTGACGCCTCGGGTTTCGCCACGCGGATCGCGGCGGAGGTCCCGGACGCGCTGGCGCACGATCACCGCTTCGACGAGGCGTACTGGCAGTCGCTCGATCTGCGAGCGCGGTTCGCGGTCAGCGCGGCGCTGTCCGCGGTACAGGGCGCGGGACTGACCTTCACGCCGCAGAACCGCGGCCAGGTCGCGGTGGTGATGGCCTCCGAGCGACCGGAAGAGGATGTGCTTCTGGCGGGCGCGCGCGCGCTGATCGCGGGCGACATCGATGGCGCGGCCTCGATACTGGCGGCGCACGCACGACCGCACGCCCCGGCCGAGCGCATCGCGGCGCTGCTGGGCGTGACCGGGCCGGTGCTGCAGATCGAAAACCGATCGGCGGGTGGACTGAACTCGATCATCGAGGCGGCGGCGATGATCCGACGCGGCGACGCGCTGGTGGCGATCGCCGGCGGGGCGGACGCGCCGATCACGCCGCTGACGCTGGCGGCGTTCCAGGGGACCGGCGCGCTCTCGACGCGCAACGACGCCCCGGCGGGCGCATCGCGACCGCTGGACGCGGCGCGGGACGGCTTCGTGCTCGGGGAGGGCGCGGCACTCGTAACGCTCGAGGCGCTGGAGGTAGCGGAGGCGCGCGGCGCGAAGGTGCTGGCGGAGATCGAGGGCGTGGGGATGACGTTCTCGCCGGGCAGTGGCGGGACACCCTCGATGGAGGCGGAGCAGATCGGGCAGGCGCTGCAACTGGCGCTGGTTTCGAGCGGGCGGATCCAGGCGGAGGTGGACGTGATCGCGCTGCACGCCGCCGGGAGCGTGGCGGGCGACCGCACGGAGGCGCTGGGCGTGCGCCGAATTTTCGGCGCGTCGACGCGGCATCACCTCTACACCCCGGCGCTGAAGGGCCATTTTGGGCACCTGCTTGGCGCGTCCGGGCCACTGACACTGGCGGTGATGCTGGAGGCGATGCATCGCAAGAAGATCCCGCCGACGCTGAACCTGGAAGTGGAAGACGCGGAGGTGGACCTGGACGGCAACGCGCGGGGCATGCGCGACGACCACGTGCTGGTCTGCATGATCAACGCGACCGGCTGGGCCCACAACGCCGCGATCTTGCTCGCGCACCCGACGGCGATGCGAGCGTTTGAGCCACCGGCGGTGTCCGAGGTGCTGGCGATCCCCGAGGATCCGGTTTAGCGGTAGCGTCGGTTCGTGCGGGTCAGGTCACCTGCACACGGGCGGCGAGGTGGTTCATGCGGAGCCACCTCGATACGATCGGCATCTCTCCTCGAAAGACTCGGAGCACCTGTGGATATCACCTGGCTCGGCCATGCGGCCGTACGCGTGCGCACCCGTCAGGCGGCGATCGTGATGGATCCGACGGATCGATCGGCGGGGCATGACATGGGGCGCCCGGCGGGGGAGATCGCTACGATCAGTCGTGTCGATCACCCGCAACACAGCCACGTGAAGGGGATCAAGGGCGAACCGGTGATCGTGGACGGTCCCGGCGAGTACGAGATCCTGGGCGTGCACATCGAGGGTATTCGCGCGCTCTGGCCGGTCGCGGCCGAGGCGGAAGATCAGACGCCCGAAGCGACGACGATCTACATCGGGGAGTCCGAGGAAATGACGTTCGCGCACCTCGGTGGTCTGGGCCAGCCGCCGACGGGCCACCAGTCCGAGGCGCTGGGGGATGTGGACATCCTGATCCTGCCGATTGCGCTGCCGGGCGGTCTGGGTCCAGAAGCAGCGGCGAAGATCGTGCGCGCGCTCGAGCCGCGGATGGTTATCCCGGTCGGTTACGAGCCACCGGCAAGCGGCGAATCGGCCGAGCTGAAGGCGTTCCTCGAGGCGGTCGGCGACCAGCCCGAAGAGGCGATTTCGCGGCTCACGGTGAACCGACGGACGCTGGGCGACAAGCGACGGATGGTCATCCTCGAGTCGCGCGGGTAGCGCCACACCCCACCACGCTTGCACGCAGCGGAAGCGACGGGACGCCTCGCGGGCGTCGCCGTGCCTCGGGTGTGGTGCATGAACCTCGGCGGTAACTGGATCGCGGGCGGTGCGGTTACTGGATGTAGTCGAGTGGGTTCGTCGGGTCGCCGTAGTAGCGCAGCTCGAAGTGCAGGTGGGGGCCGGTCGAGTGGCCACTGTTTCCGCTGTAGCCGATCACGTCGCCCTGGTTGACGTAGACGCCGGACGGCACCTCGAAGCTGGTGAGGTGGGCGTAGGTGGTCTCCCAACCGTCGCCATGGTCGATCTTGATGTAGAACCCGTACGACACCCATTGGTCGCCACCGGCGAACTGTACATAGCCCCCGCGAGAGGCGACGATCGGTGTGCCGTTCGGCATCGCGAGGTCGATCCCGAGTGGGTGGTACGCGCCGAACTCGGAGGTGAGCAGGCCGTTCACCTGCGCCGGCCAACCCCACGACCCGGTGTCCGGCGGCGCCTGATTGGCCCCCGGTCGGATCGATGGCGCAGGATTCGGCAGTCGCCGGCCGCCGGGCACGAAGATGTAACGGTCGGCGACCAGCACGTTGGGGTCGCCGATGGAGTTCGCTTCGAAGTAGAGGATGTCGTCGACGCTGGCGTCGTAGAGGCGCGCGATTTCCGTCAGCGTGTCATCGAACTCAACAGCGTGAACGATGCCGGGGACGTAGGGAACGATGATCTGGGTACCGGTCGAGACCCGGTTCGGATCCTCGAGGTCGAGGTTGTTCCAGATGATGTAGTTGGTTTCGAGGCCGAACGCCGCCGCGATCGACGTAACCGTATCGCCCGATTGAACGATGTAGTTCTGGTACATCGCGACGCGCGTGGCCTGCTGGGTGTCCGCGCCAGCAACCGTGACCGAGTCGTTCTGCTGCGCGGCCGCGCGCGTCTGGATTTCGGTGTCGGTTACGTTGTCGGCGCCGAGGATGGTGCCTTCGGAGACATACGGCGCCTTGACGGTGAGCGGCTGTGGCGAGGCCTGGAGCTCCGTCTGCGCGACGAGCGGTGCGGAGGCGGCGAGGCCGGGGAAGCTGAGCTGGTTGACCTGGAGTTGCGGGTCGAGGGCGGCGCCACCGGAGTGCACAGGAAAGAGCCCGAAGATCGCGACCAGCGCGAAGATCGAGACGAACATGCCGGCGTGGATCAGCGGCCGCGTCGACAGACCTCGATGAGATCCGTTGTGCAGTGCTCGGCGCCGTGATTCACGGCCCCGGCGCTCCTGGCGCGGCGGCTGAATAGTTCCTCGAATCGGTCCGCCTCCGCGTTACCCCGCCATGGGTGTGAGGCCGCCTCTTGCGGCCTCGGAGCTGGTCGACCGACGAACGGACGGCTGTCCGCGCGATGGGCGCAATCCTAGCACGCGTTCGGCACGCAATCGTCAACTGGAAGGGCGATCAGTTAACAAATCCTAAACAGAGCCGGCCTTGAGCGAGAGCAGGAATTCCTCGTTTGTCTCGGTGCGGCTGATGCGCTCGAGCACGCGCTCGGCGGCGTCACCGCTGTCTTCCTCGAGCATCGAGGCCATGCGACGGAGCAGCCAGATCTGCTTAAGTTCGTCTTCCTCGAAGAGGAGATCCTCGCGCCGGGTACCGGAACCGAGCACGTCGATGGCCGGGTACACACGCTTCTCAGCGAGCCGGCGGACGAGCCGCAGTTCCATGTTCCCGGTGCCCTTGAACTCCTCGAAGATGACGTCATCCATGCGCGAACCGGTTTCGATCAGGCAGGTCGCGATGATGGTCAACGACCCACCCTCCTCGGTGTTTCGCGCCGCGCCGAAGAAGCGCTTCGGCGGGTAGAGGGCGACCGGGTCGATACCACCGGACAGCGTGCGACCGCTGGTCGGCAGGTTGGTGTTGTAGGCACGCGTCAGACGCGTGATCGAGTCCATCAGGATCACAACGTCGGTGCCACTCTCGACGAGGCGCTTCGCGCGCTCGAGGGCAGCCTCGGTCACACGCGTGTGATCCTCGACCGGCTCGTCGAAGGTCGACGCGATCACCTCGCCGCGGACCGAACGACGCATGTCCGTGACTTCCTCGGGCCGCTCGCCGATCAGGAAGACCATCAGGTGGATGTCGGGGTGGTTCGCGATGATGCCGTGCGCCAGCGACTTCAGCAGCATCGTCTTGCCGGCCTTCGGCGGCGAAACGATCAGGCCCCGCTGACCGCGCCCGATCGGCGCGAACAGGTCGACCATCCGCTGGCTGACTTCTTCCGGGGTCGTGGACAGGCGCATCATTTTGTTCGGGAAGATGGGGGTGAGGGCGTCGAAGTCCGGTCGTCGCTTGGCGACCTCCGGATCCACACCGTTCACGGTCTCAACGCGCAGCAGCCCGTAGTACTTCTCTGAGTCCTTGGGCTGACGTACCTGGCCGGTGACGTAGTCGCCCGGACGCAAACCGAAGCGGCGAATCTGAGATTGGGAGACGTAAACGTCGTTCGGACCGGGTCGGAGGGAATCGCCGCGGAGGAAGCCGAAGCCGTCGTCCACGATGTTGATCACGCCGCCGGAGTAGATGGTTCCGTTGCGCTGAGCCTGCCGTTGCAGGATCCGGTAGATAATTTCATGTCGGGGCATGCCCGCGGCGAGTTCGACATCGAAGGTCTCGGTCGCGAGGTCGATCAGTGATTCGCGGGCCAACTGGTCCATGTCGGAGATGTTGACCGCGGGCACGCTGGGATCGGTAGGTGCCTCGGGCTCGTCATCGCGCTCCCACTCGCGTGAGGGGCGTCCGGTGCGCGGTCGCCGCCGTCGGCGGCCTTCGCCACCACGGTCGTTGCGATCACCGCCGCCGCCGCCGTTTCGATCGCCACCGCGATCGTTGCGTTGGGTCGAGGACGCGTTGTCGCGCCCACGCGAAGTACTCGTCATATGTATGGGTGCTTTCGGGCGAAGAAGAGAGTGTCGCGAACTGCGACCGCGCTCATCCTAGCGAACTGGGCCTTTGTTCGACAAGTCGGGGAATCCCCGGCGGCGCCTACCGGCGCCATGCTGACGATGTTTGCTAGACGGGGGTGTACTTCTTTGCGTCCGCGAGGAAACGCTCGATCCCTGAATCGGTGAGCGGGTGTTTGACCATCTGGAAGAGCACGCTGGCCGGGATGGTGGCGACGTGTGAACCGGCGAGGGCAGCGTCCGTGACGTCGCGCGGGAGGCGGATGCTGGCGGCCAGGACCTGGGTCGGCAAGTGGAACGTCTCGAAGATCTGCGCGCTCTCGCGGACGACGGCCATCCCGTCGTGTCCGGCGTCGTTGAGGCGGCCGATGAAGGGTGAGACGTAGGTGGCGCCGGCGCGGGCGGCGAGGAGTGCCTGGTTCGCGGAGAAGATCAGCGTGACGTTGACTTTAATGCCCTCCGCGCTGACACGCTTGATTGCGCCGAGGCCTTCTTCGGTCATCGGGATCTTCACGACGACGTGCTCGTTCCAGCCGGCGATCCGGCGCGCTTCTTCGACGAGTTCGTCGGCGCTTTCGGAGATGCACTCGGCGGAGACGGGGCCCTGCACCGCCTCGCAGATCTCGAGGACGCGGACGCGGTACTCGACGCCCTCTTTGGCGACCAGCGAGGGGTTGGTGGTGACGCCGTCGACGACGCCCATGGCGACGCCGCGGCGGATTTCCTCGATGTTGGCGGTGTCCATGAAGATGCGCATTGCGTTGCCTCCGAGGTGTTGAGACGGCTTAGAACGGCCGGAAAATGGGCAGCCAGGTCATGATGACAATCGTGATGACGATGAGCGTACCGAAGACGAGCGGTGCGTTGTCCGCGAGGGCGTCCCGCAGTTCCTCGGACGTCTCGCCGTCCTTGGCGGACTGGAGCGCGAGGAAGCGGACGCGACGGAGCCCGAGGCCGAGCAGCGGGACGAAGACGAAGATCTGGATGAGCCAGACCACCTGCATCGCGACGAGCCAACCGACCGTGACGACGTTGAGTTCCAGCACCCCGGCGTAGAAGTAGCCGCTGATACCGGTGGCGATGATGCCCGGCAGCAGCCAGGTGGTGTAGTTCCGCTGCGCCTCGCTGAGCAGCAACGCGCGCGTCTCCAGTTCATCCAGGAACCAGGCACGCCAGATGGGGACGATGGTGTTGCCCACGCCGGCGGCGAGGTAGAGCAGAGCGATCACGTGGATGAAGCGGGCGAGGGTCACGATGCTCCCTGTCCACAACGCGCGGGTGCGCGACGCCGTGGGCGCTGGTCATTCGACGATGGAATTCGCACGGGGCTCAGTTCACCGCCGGCCCAGCGGCTGCCGGTTCCGCCGGTGCGTGTTCCGGAGCGCCGTTGGGGCTGGGTGTGGATGCGCCGTTGGTCTGTGCCGGTGTTCGCTGCGCTGCGTGTTCCAGCGCCGCGCCGACGAACCCGCGGAAGAGGGGGTTCGGGCGGTTGGGTCGGCTGGTGAATTCGGGGTGGAACTGAGAGGCGACCATCCACGGGTGATCGGTGAGTTCGACGATCTCGACGAGCCCGGCATCCGCCATGTGACCGGAGACGCGGAGGCCGTGCTGCTCGAGCTGCGGCAAGAACTGGTTGTTCACCTCGTAGCGGTGACGGTGCCGCTCGCGGACGGTTTCGGCGCCGTAGCACTCGGCGGCTTTGGTGCCGGGGACGAGCTGGCAGTCGTAGCCGCCCAGACGCATTGTGCCGCCCATGTCGTGGACCTCCTGCTGCTCGGAGAGCAAGGAGATGACCGGGAAGGGGGTGCGTGGATCGGCCTCGGTGGTGTTCGCCTCGGGCATGCCAGCGACGTTGCGCGCGAACTCGACGACGAGCATTTGCAGGCCGAGGCAGTCGCCGAGGTACGGGATCAGGTTCTCGCGTGCGTAACGGACGGCGTTGATTTTGCCCTCGAGGCCGCGATCACCGAAGCCGGGGCAGAGCAGGATCCCATCCACCTCGCCGATTACTTCCTCGGCACTGCGGACTTCGAGGTCTTCGGAGTGGACCCAGTCGAACTCGAGTTCCGCGCCGTGGTGTACGCCGGCGTGGACGAGGGCTTCGCGGATTGAGAGGTAGGCGTCGTGCAATTCGACGTATTTGCCGACGATCGCCACGCGCGCACGGCGGTCCGGGTGCTGCAGACGTGAGACGAAGGAGCGCCATTCCTCGAGATCGGGCGTCTGATCGCCGAGGCCGAGGCGGTCCGCCGCGATCTTCCCGAGCCCGGCGGCTTCGAGGACGAGCGGAACTTCGTAGATGGAGTCGGCGGTCTCGAGCGGGATCACGGCGTTGCGCTTCACGTTGCAGAAGAGCGCGATCTTCTCGCGGAGGGCCTCGGGAACCGGTTGGTCTGAGCGGGCGACGATCACGTCGGGTGCGATTCCGAAGGCACGCAGTTCGCGCACGGAGTGCTGGGTTGGCTTGGTCTTCTGCTCACCGGTGGCACCGAGGTGCGGCAAGAGGGTGACGTGGATCGAGAGGGTGTCCTGCGGGTCCGCGGCGTAGCGCATCTGGCTGATCGCCTCGAGGAAGGGCTGGCCCTCCATGTCACCGACGGTGCCGCCGACCTCGACGAGGACGACGTCGGCCTCGAGGGCCTGTCCGGCCTTGCGGATGCGGCGCTTGATCTCATTGGTGACGTGGGGGATCGCCTGGATTGTGCCGCCGAGGTAGTCGCCGCGGCGCTCCTTGCGGATCACCTCTTCGTAGACCTGGCCACTGGACGAGGAATTCGCGGCGGTCAGCGCGTCATCGAGGAAACGCTCGTAGTGACCGAGGTCGAGATCGGTCTCGGCGCCGTCGTCGGTGACGAAGACCTCGCCGTGCTGGTACGGCGACATGGTGCCGGGGTCGACGTTGAGGTAGGGGTCGAGTTTGAGAATGGAGACGCGAACGCCGCGAGCTTTGAGGATGCGGCCCAGCGACGCGCTGACAATTCCCTTGCCAACGGAGCTGACCACACCCCCCGTGATGAAGACGTACTTCGTCATCGCATCCCATCGGAGGGGCGGGGAGCCCAGTTTGAGTCAGTCTAGGCCCGGCTCCGAAGACTGTCGAACGAAACCGCGCCCGTCAGTCCTCGTGTGCGGCGAGACGCAGAACGGCCCGCCGTGAGGCGGGCCGTTCGTACTGCAATCGCGACTGCCGAGGCTAGACGCCGAGCGCCGTTGCCACGTCGGCGAGGCCGAGCGATTCGAGCTTCGCGCGGCTCGGGGCGCTGGTCTCGCGGTCCCAACCGGCGAGATCGAACCACTCGTTCTTCATCGTCTCGAGGTCGATCGTGTAGCCCTCGTGCGGTCCGGCGGTCTGCGGCGGGCTGCCGAGGATGCGGCCGGGGACCTCGCGCTTGGCGGGGTTGTTGCCGTGCTTCACGGCGAAGGCCATCCGCAGGTTGGCGATGCGCTCGCCGACCTGGTTGAGCTCCTCGTGCGTCGTGTCCCACCCGGTGACCAGGTTGATCCACTCGGGGATCCGGTTGGTCGGCGACATGGTGTAGATGAAGTAGCACATGCCGGCCGAGTTCATGACGTGGGCCTGCTCGTGTGCGGCCTTGCTGATCGGGGCCCAGCCGTTCGCGCCCTTCTTGTCCTCGGGAGCCTTCGGCATCGTCGGGAACTTGGAGCTCTTGCCGGGCGACCAGATGGTATGACGTGCTGGCGTCGGGTCGAGGGCGTAGGAGCTGGCGAAGCCAACGTCGAGCTTTGGGTCGTGCATCGGCGGCTCTTCGCCGTCGATTGCCGTCACGAACTCCTTGGCGGCGGGGCCCATCTTCTCGGCGGCCACGGTGGTGCCGTCAGCGAGTAGTTCGCCGAGGGCGCCCGTGCGGCGGCCGATCTGGTGGAGCGCCTGCAGCATGCTGCTGGCGTTGCCCCAGGAGAGCTCGATGCCGTCGGTGTCCTCCTTGGTGAGGAGGCCGTTTTCGAAGCACTCCGTGGCGAAGGAGATCGCGGCGCCGGTGGAGATGGTGTCGAGGCCGTACTGGTTACACCAGTGGTTGACCGCGATCATCGCGTCGGTGTCGTTGACGCCGTTCATCACGCCGAAGGCGCCCATCGTCTCGTACTCGGGACGGTGGGTGTGCTTCGGGAACGCGAACTCGCCGCGGTCGCTGCCATCCACGGACTCGGCGCCACAGGCGACCGGGCAGTGCCAGCAGGCGTACTTCTTCTCCATGCTCTCGTTGACGACCGGGCCGTTCATGCCCGACATGTCCATGTTCTCGACCAGGTTCACGACACCGACGCCGCCCCAGTTGAGGACGGGTGCATCGCCGTTGATCGCGGAGTTGGCGGTGATGCCGGTGGTGCCGAAGGTGGTAAAGAACTTCTTCGCACCCTGGTTGAAGCCCGCGAGGCTGTCCTTGACGGTGAGGATGACCTCTTTGTTCTGGGCCATGATCTTCTTGGTCGGCTTCACGACGACGGCCTTGAGCTTCTTGGAGCCCATGACCGCGCCGACGCCGGAGCGGGCGGCGAGACGGCCGCGCTCGTTGGCCACGCCGGACATGATGCTGAGGTTCTCGCCGGCCGGTCCGATCAGCGCAACGCTGATCTTCTTGCCGAGTTCTTCCTTCAGTTGGTCCTCGACGTCGATCGCGAGGCCGCCCCAGTACGGGGCCGCGTCGCGGAGTTCGACCTTGTCGTCTTCGATGTAGAGGTAGACGGGCTTGTCCGACTGGCCGCTGAAGAGGATGCCGTCGTAGCCGGTGAATTTGAGCATGGGACCAAAGTCGCCGCCGCAGTTGGCGTCGCCCCAGCCGTTGTTCTTTGGCGATTTGGCGACGACCTGGAAGCGCTGACCGAACAGCGGCGTGCCGGTGAGGAGGCCGGGGAAGAAGCCAAGGACGTTGTCGGGGCCGAGCGGATCGGCATCCGCCGGGATGCGGTCGAACAGCAACCGCGCTCCGAGGCCGTAGCCACCGAGGTGCTCGCGGTACATCTGTTCCGGGATGGTTTCCGGCTCGATCTCACCGGTGGTGAGGTTGATGTTGAGGATTCGTCCGTTGAACGCGACTTCTTCCACGCTGGTTCCCTTTCGCTAGCGACGGCCACAACGGTCGAATCGCCGGATTTGCTCGATACGTGCTGCCGGTATCTTACTCAGTAGTGACCCGCGCTGCTGGCGGGGTCGATCAGACATTAGTGCAACGTCCAAAAATGACAGCTAGAGGAGCGCTCGTGGCACAGGGTTGGCAACTGACGACGCTCGACAATGGCCTCCGGGTGCTGACCACTACCGTGCCGACGGCGCAATCCGCCGCCGCCGCGTTCTTTGTGCGGGTGGGATCGCGCAACGAGGATCCGCGTACCAACGGGTTGTCGCACTACATCGAGCACATGCTCTTCAAGGGCACGACTGAGCGCCCCGAGGCGACGCAGATCTCGCAAGCGATCGAGGGCGCGGGCGGCAGCCTGAACGCCTACACGACGAAAGAGCTGACCTGTTACTGGAACAACCTTCCGTACGAGCGGGCGGAGACCGGCATCGAGATCCTCGGGGACATGCTTCAGCACTCGCTGCTGGAGACCGTGGAGATCGACCGCGAACGGACGGTGGTGCAGCAGGAGATTAAGCGCGCGCACGACAACCCGGGCGCCTTCGTCGGCGAACTGCTGGGGCGCGCGGTTTACGGTGATCAGCCGATCGGCTGGCCGGTGGCCGGATCCGTCGAATCCGTCGAGGAGATGCATCGCCCCGACTTCGCGGAGCACATGACCGGGTACTACACCGCGGACAATTCCGTGCTGTCGGTGTCCGGGAACGTCGAGCATCAGCAGGTGGTGGAGTGGGCGACCGCGCGGTTCAGCGACCTTCCGGTCGGTAAGCCCGCCGCACCAGTCGCCTCGAAGACCGAACGGCCCGAGGCATACATCCAGCTCGATCCGCGCGAACTGGAGCAGACGAACGTGGCGCTCTCGATGCATGGCATGGCGCGCAACGACCCGGATCGCTACGCCTTCGACCTGATGAACACCGCGCTGGGGCGGGGGATGTCCTCGCGGCTCTTCCAGGAGGTGCGGGAGCGCCGAGGGCTGGCTTACTCCGTGTCGGCGGGTGGCGCGCGTTACTCGGACACCGGATCGCTGACGGTGAGCGCGGGCGTGACCCGTGAGCACCAGGAGGAGGCGCTGGAGGTGATCCTCGCCGAGCTGCGCAAGCTGGTGGACGAGCCGATGGGTGACGAGGAGTTGCAGCGCACCAAGGACTACGCCGCCGGCAGCTTCCGCCTCTCGCTGGAGACGCCGATGGCGCTGGGGCAGCGCTACGGCAACCAGCTGCTGATGGATGGCGAGATCGAATCGCCCGAGGACTCCGTGACCGCGCTGCGAGCGGTGACCGCCGCGGACATCCAGGCGGTCGCGAAGCGGGTGATCGGCCCCGGCGAGTTCTCGATCGCCGTGGTTGGACCAACCGCCGAGGCAGATCGCCTCGACGCGTTGCTGCACGGCTAGCGATGGCGGGCCTGGGCACGATGTCTGACGCGCCGATGGTGGCGCGGATCGTCCACGCCGCGACGGGCGAGGATCCGGACGATCTGCGGATCGCCGGGCAGGGCCAGACGAGCGTCGGCTGGTACGTGGAGGCGCGTGGCGGTCCGTACTGCGTGGTGGTCGCGATCCCGCCGGAAGCGCGGCACGAGCGCTATCGCGACGAGCCGACGATCTACGCCGCGCGGCACGCGATCCTCGAGGGCCTGGGGCAGGGCGACCTGCCGGTCCCCGCCGCGATCGCGACCGCCGCGACGATCGAGGGTCATGACCCCGCCGACGGGCGCTGGGACTGGATGGTCACCGGCTGGGCTGCCGGCGATCCGCTCACCGACACGATCCCGGAGGCGGCGGCGACCGACCTCGGACGGTTGCTCGCCGCGTTGCACGCGCTGCCTGCCGAGGGTTACGGGCGGCTCGAGGACCGCGCGGATGCGCTGCACGGCACGGCGACGGATCGCCACGACGGCGTGCTGTCGCGCTGGTGGCCGAAGCTGTGGCCGTTCGATGGCCGCCCGCTCCTCGCGCACCCGGTAGTGCATGCGGCGCCGGTGCTGGTGAGCACGATCGCGCCGCTGCGCGAAGGGCTGCTTCGGTTCGAGGAGTCGCGCGTCCAGTTCTCGGTCAGTCACACCGACCTCAACGGCTCGCACCTGCGCGTGCAGGACGGCCGGCTGAGTGGCCTCATCGATTTCGGCGACGCTGCGATCGTGCCGCCGGCGTTCGATATCGCCTCGTTCGCGTTCTACTTCGGGTGGGCCGCGACCGAGGCGCTGCTGGACGGGTACACGAACAACGGCGTCTTCCGCGAGATCCGGCTGGTGGAGGCGCATCGCCTCGCGGTCGCGCTGGCGCTTCAGAAGATCGAAAAGCACATGGTGGACGTGCCCGACGCGGCCCGGCTCGCGCGTACCATCACGTTCCTCGAAGAGACCTTGACGCTGGCGGTGCGACGCCAGTTCTAGCCGCCCGCGTGGGGTGGCGCCGCCAGGAGAGAGCCCGTGCCACAGATCGAGACGTCCGAGGGCATCCAGATTCGATACGACGATCGCGGCCCACGCGATGGCCGGCCGCTGGTACTGGCGCACGGGTTTGGCGTCTCACTGGAGATGTGGATGCCGCAGCTCGCGGCGCTCTCCGCCGAGCACCGGCTGATCACCTGGGATGCGCGCGGCCACGGTGGCAGCAGCGCGCCCGCTGACCCCGAGTCGTACTCGATGGCGGCGCTCTCCGCGGACCTGCGCGCGCTGCTCGAGACGATCGAGGCGGTGGAGGACGCGGTGATTGGCGGCATGTCGTTCGGTGGGCAGATCGCGCTGCAGTATGCGGTCGACCATCCAGCGGACGTGCACGCGCTGATCCTTTCCGATTCGACGACGCGTGGGTCGCAACCGCCCGGTGCGCCCAGCGCGAGCATGGCGGCGGCGTACGGCGGTGACGCCGGCCTCGAGGGCTGCATGCACGCGATGCGGACGCGCCCGGACCTGACACCACAGCTCGCCAGCCTCGACATCCCGACGCTGGTGATCGTTGGCGAGCACGACGAGATGATCCTGCCGGGCCTCGATCGGCTGGTCGACGCGCTGCCGCGACGGCGGATCGTGCGCCTCGCCGGCTGCTCTCACGGCACCTCCGGCCAGCGCCCGGGCGCCTGGAATGAGGCGGTGCTGGAATTCCTGGAGGACGTCGACGAAGAGGCGGGGTTGGGCGAAGACCTCATCGCATAGCGACGGAACACACGATGGCTGCCTGACCGCGGGCAGCGAGAGGACAGACCATGCTCCCGCTCCGCAGCCTGCTTGTTGTTCCCGCATCCGATCAGGAGGCGCTGCTCGCGGCGCGCCGCACTGGCGCCGACGCGGTGGTGCTGGACGTCGCCGTGCCGGCGCACGACACCGATCGTGGCGAGGCGCGGGCGAACCTGGCCGAGGCGATCGACGCGATTGGAGCGACCGGGCGCACGGTGATGGTGCGCGTGTCCTCGGTCAGCAGCGGGGCGCTGGCGGCCGACCTGCTTGCCGCGGTACGCCCGGCACTGGCGGCGGTGATCGTCGCCGGTACCGAGGTGCCGCAGGACGCGCGGGACGCCGACGTGCTGCTGCGGAAGTTCGAGCTGGCGCATGAGATCACGCCGGGTGCGGTGCGACTGATTCCGGAGATCGACTCGGCGGCCGGGCTGCAGGCGCTGCCGGTGATCGCCGAAGCTGTCGATCGCTACGCGGCGATCGCGTTGAACGCGGGACGGATGCATCGCGATCTCGGCCTGGCGCGTGGTCGCCATGACGCTCTTGACTACGTGATGGCGCTGACCGCCGTTACCGCCCGCGCCGCGGAGCTGCCGTGGATCGTCGGCACCTTCGAGGCCGATCGCGGGTTCATCGAGGCGGCGCGCGCCCACGAGTTCGGCGCGGCCGGGGTGACGGTCCAGTCGGAAGCCGGCGTTCGTGGCGTGCACTCGTTGTTCCAACCGGACGCGGCGGACGTGGCCTCGGCGCGGGCAGTGCTGCGTGAGTGGGAGCGGCTGCGCGGGGACGGCATGACCTCGGGCGTGGCGCTGATCGGCGATGAGGGGAACCCGCGCGTGGAGCCCGTTGACCGGCGCGCGATGCGCGCGGCGAGGCTGGTGGTGGCGCGTGCCGATGCGATCGCGGCACGGGATCAGATCAGCGACTGATCGAGCGCGGCCCCGCTGTCCGGTATGATCTCGCGGGTTTTCCACTGACACCGCGCGTTGACCCGCACAACAGCGAGGAACGTTCATGCCTGCAGTCGTGGTAATCGGCGGCCAATGGGGCGACGAGGGCAAGGGCCGCGTGGTGGATTTCCACGCGCGCTATTGCTCGATGATTGGTCGCTACTCGGCCGGGACGAACGCCGGTCACACCATCATCAACGAGCGCGGCAAGTTTGCGCTGCACCTCGTTCCTGCCGGGATCTTCTACGGCGACAAGGCGTGCATCATCGGCAACGGCGTGGTGATCGATCCGAAGACGCTGCTCGCCGAGATCGCGATGCTGAGCGAGCGCGGGATTGATACCTCGAAGCTGGTGATCAGCGACCGAGCGCACGTCATCATGCCGTGGCACCGCGTGATCGATATCGCCGACGAGAAGATGCGTGGCGCGAGCGCGATTGGCACCACTGGCACCGGCACCGGTCCGGCCTTCCACGACAAGGTGGCGCGCATCGGGATCCGCGTCGGCGACGTGCTCGATGTCGATCGATTCCCGCACCGCCTGCGGGAAGTACTCGACTACAAGAACCGCGTGATCAGCCGCCTCTACGAAGAGCCCGAGCTGGACTACGACACGATCCTCGAGGAGTACCGCGAGTTCGGTGAGAAGCTGCGGCACTACGTCGCCGACACCACGGCGCTGGTGCAGGAAGCGCACTGGCGCGGCGAGATGATCCTACTCGAGGGCGCGCAGGGTTCGTTGCTGGACCTGGACTCAGGGACCTACCCGTACGTGACGTCCTCGGTGCCGGCTTCGGTCGCGGCCGGGGCGGCGATTGGCATCGGGATTGGGCCGACCGCGATCGAGCGGGTGGTCGGCGTGTACAAGGCCTACCAGACGCGCGTCGGCAACGGGCCGATGCCGACGGAGCTGTTCGACGAGGACGGCGTCTCGCTGCGCGAAGGCGGCGGTGGGGTGCCCGGCACCAGCGAGTACGGGACCACGACCGGTCGCGCCCGGCGGACCGGCTGGTTCGACGGCGTGCTGGCGCGCTACACCTCGCGGCTCAACGGCGTGACCTCGGTCGCGCTGACGCGTCTGGACTCCCTGTCCGCGTTCGAGCGGATCAAGATCTGTGTCGCCTACGAGCTGGACGACGAGCGGGTCACGACGTTGCCCGCCAGCCTGGAGGACGCGAACCGCGTCAAGCCGATCTACGAGGAACTGCCGGGTTGGATGCAGGATGTCTCCGGGGTCCGCAACCTGGGTGACCTGCCGACCGAGGCACGCCAATACGTGCGCCGGATCGAGCAACTGCTGGACGCGCCGGTCGACATGATCTCGGTGGGCCCGGAGCGCCACCAGGCGATCGTTACGCGCGATATCTTCGGCGGCCGTCTCTAGTCCTCGAAGGAGCGCGTCATGGACAACGTCTCGCTGGTGGTCCACGTGTTCGCCGCCACGCTGCTGGTCGGCCCGCAGGTGCTGCTCTTCTTCGCGGCGGTCCCGGCGACGTGGCTGATCGAGGACGAGGCGCTGAAGCGGGCGGTCACGCGGGTGATTACGCAGCGGTACGCCTATATCGCGGGTACCGCGATGCTGACGCTGCTGGTGACCGGGCTGTACCAGTTCTACAACGTCACGCCGGACGCGATCAGCGAGGACATGGTGTCCTACCGCTTCGGCTGGCTTTTCATCACGAAGATGACGCTGTTCACGGTCTTCATCGGTCTGCTCGGCGTGCACGGCGTGATCGGACGGCGGATCGGACGCCTCGCGGATGCCGTCGCTGCCGGCGACGGCGACGAGTTCGCGCTGGAGAATAAGCGCCGGATTTCGCTGATGCTGGCGCTGGTGATGATGCTGGTCGCGGTCGCGATCCTGGTGCTCGGCACGCTGTTGGGGCGCGGCGAGTTCTCGTACGTCGCGAACTAGCGGTGACCGCGATCGAGACGCTGCCGGACTTGCTTGTGCCCGGCCTCGATCTGGTGTTCGTCGGCATCAATCCCGGTGAACGCTCCGCGCTCGCCGGCCACTATTACGCCCATCCCGGCAACGGTTTCTGGCCCGCGCTCAGTGCCTCGATGCTCGTGGCGCGCGCCGTGACGGCCGAGGACGATCACACCCTCCCCGGGGTGGCGCGGATCGGCTTCACCGACGTTGTGAAGCGCGTCGTCACCGATAGCACCGACGTCACGACCGAGGAGTTGCGTGCCGCGGAGGCCGCGTTCCGCGCGCGGATTGCCGGTGCGTCGCCGCGTGCGGTGTGCCTGACCAGCTCGCGTGCGTTCGACGTGCTGTTCCCGAAGGTGCGCACGAGCGGTGCGTGGGGGCGGCAGCCCGTCGATATCGAGGGCGCCTCGGTGTGGGTGATGCCCTCGACGTCCGGTCGCGCGATGCGGCACCGCGAACACGTCCACCGCGTGCTCGATGAATTGGCGGCGTACCTCGGGCGGGACGCGCTGAACGCGCCGGCGCGAGGTGCGGCGTGAGCATGGAGGCGCCGCAGGAGCGGCGGTTCCGGCCACCGGTGACGGCGGACTGCCCGATCTTCAGCGAACGGCTGGAGGAGCACCTGATCGCGGTGAGCCGCGGCGAGGCGCCCAGTCGCGGGCGCTTCTGCGGGAACTGCTACCACCCGTTGGGGCGCGATATTGAGCGCTGCTCGCACTGCAACAATCACACGGTGGAGGGCCGTCCGACCGTGGATCTGGTGCCGGATGAGATCACGGAGATCCTGCGACGACAGCGCAAGACCGAGTCGACGATCGTGACGAGCTTCGCGTTCCTCGGGGTGTTGATCGCGGTGGTCGGCGGGCTGGGTGTGGTGCTCGGTATTCCGTACCTGCGGGACCATCTGCTGCCCGCGACGATCGTCTACGCGATCATTCTGCTGATCGGCGTGCGCGGCCTCGCCGGGTTCCTCGGTGGGTACTACGGGGATCGAATTGGCTACGAGCGCGCCCGCGCGAAGACGATCGCGAGTTGGCGGGAGTTCGAGGCGACGCGGGACGATATCGGCGGCTAAGCCGGTTCGCCCTCGAACCGTTCGGCGAGCCTGAGCGCGACCGCGACGAGATCGCGGTTGCTCGCGGCGGGCGTGCCGTCTGGCAACGTCAGTGTGTCCTCGAAACCGATGCGCGTTTGCAGGCCGCGGCGGACGGCATCGATCAGCAACGGCCACGTCGTGTCGCGGTTGCCGTGCAGCAAGCGCGGTGCGGTGGTGGCGGCCGCGTCGAGGACGGCCTCGATCGCCGCTCCGTTCGCGCGCGCTTGCTCGAGATCCTGCTCGAGCGGCTCGATGAGGATGCGGACGCAGCGGTCGGCGAAGCCGCTCGCCACGAGGCGTTGGGCCGCCTCGGCGTGCCAGAGGCCGGCTTCGACGGCGATGCCACGCTCGAGCAGCAGCGCGGCGAGTTCCTCGCAGCCGTCCTCGTGGAAGTTCACAGATGCGAAGTCCGGGAGTTCGGTCCAACTGCGGACCTGGTTCATCCGCAGTTCGCCGGAGGAAATCCAGGCGCCGGTGCTGACGCCGATCGGCTTCTCGACCATGTGGCGCAATACGCCGACGGTGGCATCCACGTCCGCGAGATCGAGGCTCTGCCCGCCCTCGAGGTTGCGGACGTGCACGTGGATAGCGCAGGCGCCGGCGTCGGCGACCTCGGCTGCGCTAAGCGCGACGTCATTGGGTGACTCGGGGACGCCGGGCGCGTCGGCGCGCCGGCGGCCGCCGTTGAGGCAGGCTTTGATGAACGCCACGCCCGGGGCTACGCCGTCGCCGGGATTGGGAGGTCGATCTGGTGCCTCGTCAGCTCGGTGCGGACGAGCGCCTGCGCACCTGCCGAGGCCTCGACCAGCGGCAGCCGTGGCGTGCCGACGGTGAAGCCCAGGTGGTTGAGCGCGTATTTCAGCGGCTGTGGGCTGCTCTCGTAGAACAGCGCGTCGACAAGCGGCATCAGCCGGCGGTGGATGGCACCGGCGCGCGCCAGATCGCCGGCGACTGCGGCCGCCATCATCTCGGAGATCTGCTTGCCGGCGAGGTGTGACGCGACCGAGACGACGCCGAACCCACCGATCGCGAGGATCGGGAGCGTATCGCCGTCGTTGCCGGACCAGACGCGGAATCCCTCGGGGGCGTGCTCGATGATGTGCGCGATCTGTTCGAGGCTGGCGCTCGCCTCTTTGATGCCAAACACGTTCGGGAGGTCCGCCAGCGCGAGCGTCGTTTCGGCGGTCATGTTCGAGGCAGTGCGCGATGGCACGTTGTAGAGCATGCACGGGAGCGACGTGGCCGCGGCGATCGCGGTGAAGTGAGCGATCAAGCCGGCTTGTGTGGGCTTGTTGTACGCGGGGACCGTGAGTAGCAGTCCGTCCATCCCCAGGTCGGCGGCTGCCTTCGCACGGGTGATGGATGCGGCGGTGTTGTTGTCGGTCGCGCCGGCGATCACGGCGACGTTCGGGCCGACGGCGGCTTTGACGGTGCGCCACACCTCGAACTGTTCGGCGTCACTGAGGGTCGGTGCCTCGCCGGTGGTGCCGGTCGCGACGATGCTGTCGGTTCCGGAGGCGACGAGCGCCCGCGCGAGTTCGGCGGTCTGGGCGAGGTCAACCTCGCCCTCGGTAGTCATTGGCGTGATCATCGCCGTCACCAGACGGCCAACTTCAGCGGTCATCAGAACCCCCCAGTGGAGCCGATCCGGTGCCGCGCATGGGTGCTGGAAGCGTGCGCGCCGGATGTCGGCGGAATCGTATCAGCCCGATGTTCGTCCCGGCGTCACGCGCCGGCTGGTTACGAACGCTTGAGCAGATTCCGTGCGATCAGCTCTTCGGCGATCTGGATCGCGTTGGTCGCGGCGCCCTTGCGGAGGTTGTCGCTGACGCACCAGAAGACGATGCCGCGGCCGTCCGGGACCGTGGGATCCGGTCGCAGCCGCCCGACATGAGTGAGGTCGTTCCCCTCGGCCTGCAACGGGGTCGCGTAGTCCTCGGGACCTTCGCCGATCACGATGCCGGACTGCGCGGCGAGCGCGGCGTGCAACGCGGCGAGATCGACCGGGCGGTCGAACTCGGCGTGCACGACCTCGGCGTGGCCGATCAGGGTGGGGACGCGTACGCAGGTGGTGGCAATGGGCAGATCCGGCTGGTGCAGGATCTTGCGCGTCTCGTTGCGCATCTTCAGTTCTTCCTTGGTGTAGCCGTCCGCGTCGAAGTCATCCACCTGGGGGAGGACGTTCATCGCGATCTGCTGCGGGTACACGGTCGGTGCGGGCACGGCCTCGCCGCGCCCGATCGCCCCGATTTGAGCGCGCAGTTCAGCGGCGGCCGCGGAGCCGCTGCCGGTGACGGCCTGGTAGGTGGCGGCGGTGACGCGCACCGGCGTGGCGACGCTCTTCATCGCGTGCAATGCCAACACCATCGGTGTGGTCGTGCAGTTGGGGATCGAGACGATGCCCTCGTGCCATTCGAGGTCGTCGCCGTTGATTTCCGGGACGACCAGCGGGACGTTGGTTTCCATGCGGTAGGCGGAACCGTCATCGATCATCACGCCACCATTGGCGCGCACGATCGGACCCCAGTGCCGCGAAGCCTCGGAGGTGGCGGAGCAGAAGACCACGTCGGCATTGGCGAGGGCGGCTTCGCTGGTCTCCTCGACGGTGATGAGCTGGCCGCGGAACTTGAGCTGCTTGCCAGCGGAGCGTGCGGTCGCGAGGAGCTTGAGCTCCCCGATCGGGAATTCACGCTGTTCGGCGACGCGGAGGAAGACGTCCCCCACGGCACCTGTTGCTCCGATGACTGCCACATTCGGCACGGCTCGGCTCCTTGGGCTCGGCGCTGGATCGCGCGGTCATTCGACGGCACGGCCGGCGATCTTACCGGGACGCGGGCGCACCGAGCGAGCAGGGTCGGCCCGCACGGCCCGCCTGGAACGGCCGGCTAGGTGAGCCCGACGAGCTGATCGAGACCCTCGACGAGGTGGTCGCGCTCCATCACCTCGCGGATCGCGAGCAGGACGCCCGGTACGAACGAGTCGCGACCGGTGGTGTCGTGGCGGATCGTGAGCGTCTGGCCTTGGCCGCCGAAGAGCACTTCCTGGTGGGCGACGAGGCCCGGCAGACGCACGGAGTGGATGGGAATACCGCCCTCGACCCCACCGCGGGTGCCCGGAATGGTGGTCAACTCCGGGACGTTGTAGCTGAAGTCGCTGCCCCGGGCCTCGCGCATCAGGCGGGCCGTGGCGAGGCCGGTGCCGCTGGGTGCGTCCACCTTGCGATCGTGGTGCAGTTCGATGATCTCGGCGGCCTCGAAGTAGGGGGCGGCGAGCTGCGCCATGTACATCAGCATCACGGCGCCGATCGCGAAGTTCGGCGCGATCACCGCGCCGAGGCCCTGCTCCGCGCAGCCGTGGCGTAGCCGCGTGACCGTTTCGACGGGCACGCCGCTGGTGCCAATCACGAGGCGCACCCCGTGTTCGAGGGCGGCCTCGACCAGTGCGGGCGTCGCCGCCGCGTTCGTGAAGTCGACGACCACGTCCGGGTGCGTCGCCTCGAAGAGCTGGCCCGGGTCCGCGTGCATCGCGAGCACGGTGTGACTGTCGACGGCGGGGGCGATCGGCTCGAGGATGCCGACCGGTTGCATGTCCTCGGCGTTCTCGACCGCTTCGAGGATCAATGTCCCCATCTGTCCGGTGCCACTGATGACGACGCGGATCATGCGGGTCTCCTACTCGGGTGCATCTTCGTCGGCTTCGTCATCGTCGTCGGCGCCCTCTTCGGCATAGACGCCGGCTTCCTCGCCGCGCCAGACGGTGACGATGAAGTCCTCGCGGTACGGATCGGCGGAAAGGACGATGCGCTCATCGATCTCGGCGATCAGCGCCTGCACCTCGGCGTCGTCGACGGAGACGTGCACGGCGAGGGTGGCGTGAGCGGCGGATCCGGTGAAGTGGATGTCGACGCGGCCAATCGAGTGTTCGGTGGTTTCGATCACCCACTGCTCGGAGTGCGCGGTGCGCGCCTCGCGCTCGAACCGGTAGTCGGGCATGGGGACTCCTCGTTGGTTGGGCGCTGATCCTACATGGCGGCCGGGCCTGTGGTCGCGAGCCGTTCGCCAGCCCAGGAGAGGATCACTTGCCGATCGACCGCGGCGAAGTCGGTGGTGTCGACTTCGAGGGTTGGATCGACGACCGGCGCGTCGATCGGGCGGACGACGACTGAGTGGAACTCCTCGATCGTGAAGCCGACGCTGTGCCCGGCGTGACGTTCCGAGGTGGCGCGGCGAGCCAACTCCCGCCGTTCCAGTTCGCCCGAGGCGGCGCTGAGGACGATCTGCGCGAGCGCCGCGCCGGTCTCCGCGGCCACGAGATCGATCTCGTGCTGCGAGAACTCGCGGTGAAGCGGGGCCTCGAGGATTGTCGAAACGCCGGAGCCGAGGTGCGCGGCGGCGGTCCGGAACGTCAGCGCGTAGGCGAGGCGACCGTAGTCGCGGGACTGCTCGCGGTCAGCGGGCATCCGATGGTCGTAGAGCGCCTCCTTGAAGAGATCCTTGCGCACACACGGGACCCGGAGCTCCGCGGCGAGCCAGGCGGCGAGCGCGGTCTTGCCGGTTCCCGGGTGACCGTTGATCAGCAGCAACGTCGGGCGATTCATGGCGTGCCTCGCGTGTTCGGCGCGGAGCGCACGGCGAGGTCGGTCGCGTCGATCACGGTCGCGTCGATCACGGGGTCGGCCGGTCAGGCTTTATAGCGGCGGCCGCGTTCCGACCGGGTGCGGTCGGCGCGGAACTCGAGGACGGGCACGCCGTAGCCGCAGCTCGTCGCGGTCGACTCCACCTCGATCTCCACGACCTGGCGCTGTGGCAGCTCAATCGAGGCCGCCGGTTGGGCCAGCAGGCGTTCCGCCAGCGGGGAGCCCTCGATCGGGCTGACGCGAGCGCGACCGTAGAGGCGGACGATCGCGGCGTCCTGGCCGTCGATCGACATCACCATCACCGTGACCGGGCCGTCCGAGGAGGCATGGCGGGCGGTCTCGTCGCCGCTCCCGGTGTAGTCGAGGTAGGCGACGTGCCGTTCGTCGATGACGTGGAGTGGGACGCCACCCTTCGGCGAGACGTTGACCGGGCCCTGGCCCGCGGGGCCGGGCTGCAGTTCGCGGTGCGCGGAGGCGATGAAGAAGAGCGGTGCGCGTTCGATCAGCGCGCGTTGCTCGGCGGTGATGTGGTCGTAGCTGGATGCCATGCGGCGCCCCCTAGACGAGGACCAGGTTGTTCCGGTGGACGATTTCTTCGGAGTATTCGTAGCCGAGCTCGTTGACGATCTGATCCGAATGCTTGCCGCGGATGCGCTCCACCTCGGCGCGGGCGTAGTTGGCGACGCCGGTAGCGACGTGCTCGCCGTCGACGGCGTAGATGTGCACCACATCACCGCGCGCGAACTCGCCGCTGGCGCCGGTGACGCCGGCGGGGAGCAGCGAGGTCCCGCCGTGGCGCAGTGCGGTGGCGGCCCCGGAGTCCACGATCACGCGGCCGCGTACCTGCAGCCCGGAGAGCAGGTAGCGGCGCCGGCTCTCGGTGCGATCGCCGGCGGGGAGGAAGTGGGTGCCGACCGGTTCGCCGGCGGCGGCGCGGATCGCGACGTCACGCGCGCGGCCGTCCGCGATCATCACGTGGGTGCCGTGCTGTGTGGCGAGCTTCGCCGCCTCGATCTTCGTGCGCATGCCGCCGGTGCCGCGCGCGCCGGGCGCGCCCGCCGCCGCACTAACGATCGCGGCGTCGATGTGCGGCACTTCCTCGATCAGGCGCGCGTCCGGATCGCGGGCGGGATCGGCCGTGTAGAGCCCGGCGATGTCGGTGAGGATCAGCAGCAGGTCCGCGTCGACGAGGTTGGCGACCTGCGCCGAGAGCTGGTCGTTGTCACCGATGTGGCGGGAATCGATCTCCTCGACCGAGACAACGTCGTTCTCGTTGATCACGGGCACGACGCCGAGTTCGACGAGGCGGGTGAGCGTGTTGCGGGCGTTGAGGTAGCTGAGGCGGTCGGCGAGATCCATCGCGGTCAGTAGCGCCTGCGCGATCACCACGTCGTGCTGTTCGAACAGTTCGTCCCAGAGCGACATCAGGCGACCTTGCCCGACGGCGGCGAGGACCTGCCGTCCCTGCACGTCGCGCGGGTGCAACGCGCCAACGCGGGCGCTGGCCTGGACGCGGTGGCGTCCGGCGGCGATCGCACCGGAGGTGACGAGCAGGACCTCGATGCCGCGCTCGCGCATCGCGGCGATCTGTTCGACGAGCGAGGCCATGGCGGCGGTGTTCAGTTCGCTCGTCCCGGCGGTCAGCACGTTGGTGCCAACCTTCACGACGACGCGCCGATACTCGATGTGCCGAGGTTGAGGACGACCGGGCATTGCTACGATCCCTGATGCGGGAACCCATCGGATGTGATGGGCTACCTCTGTAGGATCGCGAAGCGTGCGCCCACCGTCGAGGCGTTCGTTGGACGAGGAGCCTCGTGGCGGATCCCGCCTTCGCCGAAATACCCGCTGCCGTCGGGTCCACGTCGGGCGATTCCGCTGCGGAATCGCCGCTGGAACCGCCGCTGGACGCGCCGGCCCTCGATGCCCCGCGGCGCCGTCGGATCGCGCCCTGGTACTGGGGCGGGGTGGTGCTGCGCGTGATCGGTCGCGCGATCAAGAACTTCGCCGAGGACCGTGGCACGCAGATGGCGGCGGCGATCTCGTACTACACGCTCTTTTCGCTGTTGCCGCTGCTGATCCTGACCGTGGCGGTATTCGGTCTGTTGCTGCGCGACGTGGATCTCCAGCAGCGGGTGATCAACGCGCTGACCGATGCGGTGCCGATCCCGACCGGCGATGTGACGACGGCGGTGGAGGGCACGGCGCGGAACGCGCCACAGCTCGCGCTTGCGTCGCTGCTGGCTGTGATCTGGACCGCTGGTGCGCTCTCCGCGTCGCTTCGCACGGCGCTGAACGTCGCCTTCGAGGCGCGCCGGAGCCGGCCCGCCTTGCGCGGGAAGCTGATCGATTACGCGCTGCTGCCGATCCTCGGGTTGCCGGTGTTGGGGAGCGTTGTGATCTCCGCGGGCTGGCAGATTATCCGCAAACGTGTGGAGGACCTGCCGCTTGCCAGCGACTTCGTGTGGGTGTGGGAGATCGCGACGATCAGCACCTCGATGGTGCTCGCCTTCGTCGCCTTCTCGTTGCTGTACTGGCTCGCGCCGAACCGCACCGTGCGGTTCCGCTACCTGTGGCCCGGTGCGCTTTTCGCCGCCGCGGCCTTCGAGTGGTTGAAGTACGGCTTCACCTTTTACCTGGCGAACTTTGCGAATTACGACCAGGTCTACGGCACGCTGGGGAGCGTGGTGGTGTTGCTGTTCTGGGTCTTCCTGAGCGCCAACATCCTGATCCTGGGCGCCGAGATATCAAACGAGGTACCGCACGTGCTCTATGAGCACCCGCGGCACGGTCGCGTCCAGGGTCGCGAGGATCGATCCTGGGTTTCCGCCGGTTGGAAGATCGTCCGCTGGTTCCTGCTTGCGCCCGAGGACGAAGAGGATCACTTGCCCCCCGGCACCCTCCGACCGCAGCCAGAGGATGCCGTCTCCGATAACGGATCCCACATCGATCGGACGCGCCACCGCCGCCGCGCCGATCGACGTGCCGAGGACGACCGCGACTAGGCGGTCGTCCCGCTCTTGCGCAGCGCCAGCGTCACGTCCAACCCGTCGATCGTCGCGTCCACCGAGGCCCAACCGCTGTCCGCGCCGCCGGCCTGCATGCTCAGCGCGAGCGTCTCCTCCGCGATGTAGCCGCCGTGGGTCGCGAACGCCTGCTCCACCGCTGGGGCGTCGACAGCCGCGTGGTAGCGAACCTCGATGCGGTCCGAGACGTCCAGGCGAGCTTCGCGGCGCAGGTCCTGGAGGCGGCGCACCAGCTCGCGGGCGAAGCCCTCGGAGCGCAGTTCCGGCGTGATCGTCGTGTCGAGCAGCGCGACGTAACCGCCATCCTCAGCGGCAGCCCAGCCCTCGGCGGCTTCGACGCCGACGAGGATGTCGCCGCCACCGAGTTCAAACTCGCCAAGGCGGATCGGCTCGCCGGCACGCATCGCACGGACGATCGCCGCCGCGTCAGCGTTGCCGAGGGCGCCACGGATCTTGCCGACGTCCTTGCCGAACTTCGGCCCCAGCACCGGCAGGTTCGGTCGCAGCGTGTAGGACACGCGGTCGCCGCCATCCTCGACGACCTGCACGGCTTTCACGTTCAACTCGTCGGCGATCAACGAGGCGAGGCGTTCGAGCGCGCCGCGTTCGGTGGCGTTCCTCGGTACCAGGACCGCGGAACCGAGCGGTTGGCGCACGCGCACTTGCGCCGAGGATCGCGCGGCGCGGCCGAGCGAGACCATCCGCTGAACGGCCGCCATCTCCTCGGAGAGCGTCTCGTCGATCGCAGATTCATCGACCGCCGGCCAGTCCTCGAGGTGGACTGAATCGGCGGCGCCACGCAGGTGGCTCGCGGCGAGGTTGCGGTGCAGCGACTCCGCGACGAACGGCGTGAACGGTGCGAGCAACCGCGAAACGGTGACGAGGCATTCGTAGAGCGTGCGGAGCGCGACGCGACTGTCCGCGTCGTCGCCCGAGCGCCAGAAGCGGCGGCGGCTGCGACGGACGTACCAGTTCGACAGGCCCTCGACGAACTGCTCGATCGGGCGGGCCGCCTCGGACAGCTCGTAGGCCTCGAGGCCCTCGGTCACCCGTTGCACGGTGCGGTGCAGCTCGGAGCGGACCCAGCGATCTAGCTCCGTCGGCACCTCGTCCGGCGTGGCGGGCGCGGACGGATCGAAGTCCGCGAGGTTCGCGTAGGTGACGAAGAATGAGTAGGTGTTCCAGAGCGTGGAGAGGAAGCGCCGCACCGTCTCCGCGACCAGTTCCTCGGAGAACCGCCGCGCGTTGCCGGGAGGCGACGCCGTGTACATGTACCAGCGGATCGCGTCAGCGCCGTGGTGGTCGAGCACGGTCCACGGATCGATGACGTTGCCCTTCGACTTGGACATCTTCTGGCCGGCGCCGTCGAGGATGTGGCCGAGGCTGATCACGTTGCGGTAGGCGATGCCTTCCGGCACGTCCTCCGTGCGATGCAGCAACGTCGCCAGGGCGTGCAGCGTGTAGAACCAGCCGCGCGTTTGGTCGACGGCCTCGCAGATGAAGTCGGCGGGGAAGCGCTCGTCGAACACGTCCTGGTTCTCGAACGGGTAGTGCCACTGGGCGTAGGGCATCGCGCCGGAGTCGAACCAGCCGTCGGCGACCTCTGGCGTGCGGCGCATCGTGCCGTTGCAGCGCGTGCAGCCAAGCTGGACGCCGTCCACGTAGGGACGGTGGGCGTCGAAGCCGTGCTCCGTCTCGAGAGAGTCGGCGGTGCCGGGACGCGCTCGCTCGCGCAGTTCCTCGAAGGAGCCGATGCACTCGGCGTGCTCGCAGATCTCGCAGACCCAGAGCGGGAGCGGCGTGCCCCAGTAGCGCTCGCGCGAGACGGCCCAGTCGACGTTGCCCTCGAGCCATTCGCCGAAGCGACCGTTCTTGATGTTCTCCGGCACCCAGTGGATCTGCTGGTTGTGCTCGACCAGGTTGCTGGCGACGGCCGTGGTGCGGATGTACCAGGAGGGCTTGGCGTAATAGAGGACGGCGGTACCGCAGCGCCAGCAGAACGGGTAGGTGTGGCGGATCGTCTCCGACTTGAAGAGCAGTCCGCGCTCGCGCAAATCCGCGGTGATCGCGGGGTCCGCGGTCTTCGCGAAGACGCCGTCACCCGGACCGCCGATCAGCGTGCCGTTCGAACGCACCGGCTGCAGGAACATCAAGCCCTCGGCACGGCCCATCGCGTAGTCGGCTTCACCGAACGCGGGTGCGACGTGGAGGATGCCCGTGCCCTCGTCGGTGGTGACCTCGTCCGAAGCGATCACCCGCCGCACCGGGAGCGCGTCGCCGTCCTTCAGGCGTTGCGTCCGCCCGTTGACGAAGGCCAGCGGCTCGACCCACTCGGCGGCCTGCGGGTAGAGCGCCTCGTACTGGAGGCCGAGCAGGTCCGTGCCGGGCACGGTACCGAGGACGCTGCCGTCCTCGCCGACAACGCTCGTGACGAGGGCGTTCGCCAGCACGACGCGCTCCGTCGCCTCGTCCTCGCGGGCGATCTCGACGAGCGCGTACTCCGCGGTGGGGAGCACCGCGAGCGCCGTGTTGCCGGAGAGCGTCCACGGCGTGGTCGTCCAGGCGAGCAGCGAGGTGGCGACGCCATCCTCGAGGCGGAGCGAGGCCGGCGCGGTCGATCCGGCGGGGAGGCGGAGGCGCACCGTGACGCCGGGATCGGGTGTGTTCTCCTCGTAGCCCTGCGCGATCTCGTGGCTGGAGAGGCTCGTGTCGCAGCGTGGGCAGTGCGGGGTGACGCGGAAATCCTGGAAGATCAGCTCGTTGTCCCAGAGCCGTTTGAAGATCCACCAGCCGGTTTCGATGTACTCGTTGGAATACGTGACGTAGGCGTGGTCCATGTCGACCCAGAAGCCGATCCGATCGGTCATCCGTTCCCACTCGGAGACATAGCGGAAGACCGATTCGCGGCACTTCTGGTTGAACGCCTCGACGCCGTAGGACTCGATCTCGCGCTTGCTGGTCAGGCCCAGTTCACGTTCGACCTCCAGTTCCACGGGCAGGCCGTGGGTGTCCCAGCCACCTTTCCGAGGCACGCGGTAGCCGCGCATCGTGCGGTAGCGAGGCACCACGTCCTTGAACGCGCGTGCGAGGACGTGGTGGATGCCGGGGTTGCCGTTCGCCGTCGGCGGCCCCTCGTAGAACGAGAAGATCTTGTCAGCGGGCCGCTCATCGACGCTGCGCTTGAAGATGTCGTGTTCGCGCCAGAAGTCGAGGATCGACGCCTCGAGCTCCGGGAACGCCACCCGCGAGGCGACCGGGTCGAATGTGGTCATGCTCGTTACCTCCAACGCGGCGACCCGCGCATTGAGATCCGCGCGCCGCGCGCGCAGATCAAAAAAGCCCATCCCTGAACGGGACGGGCTGGACTGCCCGCGGTACCACCCGCGTTGCGCGCCCCTCACGCCTCGCGTGACGGACTCGCCGCTCTCCGCACCACGGGCGACACGTCGCCGATGGCACTGCCCCTGCTAACGGTGGGCGCTCCGGTCGAGCCTACGCACGCTGTCCTCGATGTCCCGCGCGGGGACGGACGGCGCTTCGGTCGACGGCTCGGGAGGGATCTTCGCCCCGCGTGACACGCGCCCGGCTCACACCGTCCCGGGCTCGCTGTGCGGTCCACGGCTGCGCATCTGCCGTGGCCGCGGGGCTACTCGTCTCCGTCGTCGCCTATCTGAATCAGTCTAGGTCCGCCGGAAACCGCCATCAATCGAGATCGCCCCCGATCGATGGCGGCTGGCGAGCCGGTTACTCGATCGACGCGGTCGCTGGGACCTCAATGACCTCGGCGGTCTCGTCGGTCTCGGGCGCTGCGTCGTCGGTCGACGCGGTCGCGGGGACCGCAACGGCCTCGGCGGTCTCGCCGCCCTCGGTCGCTGCTTCTGTGGCCGGCGCATCAGCAGCCGGCGCCTCGTCGGTGGCCTCATCGTCACCACCCAGCATGCTGAGCGGGTTCGGGCGTTCGCCCTCGAGGGCGCCGAGGATGTTGCGGGTGCCGGAGGTGGCGATACGCGTCGCGGCGGCGGTGGCTTCCGCGGACTCCTGGGCCTCCTGCTTGCGGCGCAGGTCGCCGTAGCAGTCGGAGCAGTAGACGGGCCGGTCATCGCGCGGGCGGAAGGGCACCTCGGTCATGCCGGCGCACTGCGCGCAGCTCGCGACGTGGAGCTGCCGAGGCGTGCGGCCTCCCCAGGAGACGTAGACGCCGTAGGCCGGCGCGAAGTCGCGATCCTCGGGGCGCATCATCTTGCGCGTGGCGCGGCAGGACGGGCAGCGCACCGGGTCGTGCTCGAGGCCCTTGGTGGCGTAAAACTCCTGCTCGCCCGCAGTGAAGACGAAGGCGCCGCCGCAGTCGCGACAGTTCAGCTCACGGTCCTGGAATGCCATGGGATCTCCTTAGGTTCGGCGGCCCATCGCACGCAGCGGCACGCGACCGCTTGTCGCGTTTCTTGTCGCCCTTTGTGTGTTGGGGTGCAAATAGTGTACCAGCGTGAGGGTGTGGTGTGGCCCTGCCGGGCCGCGGGTTTGCCCGGCGATGCCGGTTACAGACGCAGCGCGCGCCGCGCTTGCCGGTATTCGTCGCCCAGCAGCGTAATCGCCGCCGCACCGAACGTCAGCACGCCGAGCAGCCCGGCCGTCAGCACGAGGAACGTCGCACCGAGGGCGCCCGAGATATCGATGCCGAGCGCGCCGAGCAGCAACCGCATCAGCACCATCACCTGCACCATCGCCACCGTCGCCAACGCCAGCCGCGCCGAGAAGTCGCCGAGTCCGCGCCGATCGAATCCGCCGATGCGCCCACGCAACAACGAGGTGAGGACGAGGAACTCGAGGATCGCCGTGATCGAGGCGGCGGCTGCCAGTCCTCGCAGTTCGAACGGGCGGACGAGGATCAGCGCCAGCACGACGTTCAGCACCATCGCCATCACCGCGACCTGGACCGGTGTGCGGGTGTCCTCGAGGGCATAAAACCCGCGGCTAAGGATCTCGATCCCCGCGTGGGCGAAGACGCCGATCCCGAAGAGCACCAGCGTGCTCGCCACGAGATCGGTCGACCCGATGTCGAACGCGCCTCGTTCCAGCAGCAGTTGCACCATTGGCTTCGCGAGCACCACCAGCCCGGCCGAGGCGGGGACGGCGAGGAAGAGCACCGCCCGCAGCGAACGCCAGACCGTGTTGCGCAGGGCATCGAGGCGTCCGGCCGCCGCCTGCTGCGAGAAGATCGGGAAGGCCGCTGTGGCGACCGCCATCCCGACCACGCCGACCGGCAACATCATCATCAGGAAGGCGTAGTTCACGGCGCTGATCGCTTCGTCCGAGACGAACGAGGCGAAGAAGACCAGCACGAGGAAGTTGATCTGTGACGCGCCGAGGCCGATCACGCGCGGTCCCATCAGTCGCAGGACCTCGCGGACCGCTTCCGATCCCAGATCGATCGAGGGCGTCCAGCGCATCCCCACGCTCCGCAGCGCGGGAAGCTGGATCAGCAGGTGACCGACGGATCCAATCACCACGCCCCAGACGAGCCCGTGCACGCCGTACGGCCCGGCCAGGAACACCGCACCGAAGATGATCGAGACGTTGTAGACCATCGGCGCCAGCGCCGGTGCGATGAAATGCTGGCGCGCGTTCAGGATCCCCATCAGCATCCCGGAGATGCCGAAGAAGATCGGCGAGAGCAGCATCAAGCGCGTCAGCTCGATCGCCAGATCGCGCAGCTCGGCCTCGCGGCCACTCGTTTCGCCGAGGCCCGGCGCGAGCACGGGCACGAGCCAGGGCGCCGCCACGAAGGCGGCCGCAGCGACCACGACGGTGGCGATACTGACGAGGTTGAGCACCCGTGAGGCCAGTAGCCAGGCGCGATCCGGCCCCTGGTGCATGGAGACCCGGGAGAACACCGGGATGAAGGCGGCGGACAGCGTTGCGCCGGCCAGGAGCTGGAACACGAGATCCGGCAGGCGGAACGCGACCCAGTAAGCGCCGAGTTCCGGGTCGGTCCCGAAGGCGTCGGCGATCGCCACCGAGCGGAGCAGGCCGAGCAGCCTCGATCCGAGGAATCCGAGGGCAACAATGCCCGCAGCGCCGGCAATTCCGGACGGCGCGCGGTCACCGCCCCGTTGCAGGAAACGCCGGAAGCCGCCGAGTGCGGCTCGTGCGCCTGCTGGGCGCGGCTCGCTCGCCATTCATGCACGATAGACGGTCGGTGAGGTCGCGGCTACGATGTTCGTCCGCTTGATAGAGGTTGCTTCGTACATGGAGGGGCAATGGCCCACACGTTGTCCGCGCGCAAGCGCATTCGTCAGAACGAACGGCATTCCGAGCGCAACAAGCCGTTCCGCACGCGTGCGGCGCACGCGCTGCGCGAAGCGCGCGCTGCGATCGCTGCCGGTGATGCCGATGCCGGCGAGCGCGTCCGCGAGGCGCAGTCCGCGCTGGATCGCGCCGCCCGCCGCAAGATCATTCACCCCAACTCCGCCGCCCGGCGGAAGGCGCGCCTAGTCAGCCAGTTGAAGGCGATCCAGGCCTAGCACGCTCCCGGCGCGTCCGCGGAGCGCCGCCCAGCGGGCGAATGGTTCCCAGAACAACCGGGCGCTGACGCCCGGGCGCCGCACCCGTCATACTGCAACCTCCAGGCCGGTGCGCTGAGGCGCGAACCCATCGCGTCGCCCGGTCGAGCCGCCAGGGGTGCGATGACCCAACCGAACCCAATCGAGTTTCCCTCCGCCGCCCCTGGTCGACCGCGCTCGCGGACGATTGGCGCGCGCCTGGAGGATGCTCGTCTCTCGAAGCAGCTCAGCTTCGAGGAGGTCGAGCGCGACACCCGGATCAGCCGCCGCTACCTGGAGGCGCTGGAGCGCGGTCACTACGAGATCATGCCGGCACCGGTCTACGCGCGCGGCTTCATGCGCAGCTATGCCGATTACCTTGGCCTCGATCCCGCCGAAGCGGTGATGTCGATGCCGGCGCACCTCCCGGTGCCGGAGGGCCTCGACCCGATGCCCGGATTGCGGCGGATGCCGTCCGGCACGATCCCGCCGTTCGACCTGCGGCTGGCGGGGATTGTGACGGCGATCGTGCTGGTGATCGCGCTACTGCTCTGGATCGCACCACGCCTCGGCGGGGGGACCGGTCTGCCGGAACTCCCGGGCCGCGGCGGGGCGGAGTCACAGACCGTCGCGAGTTCGTCGGTGATCCCGCCGTTCGATCCCGGAACGACGCCGGACTTCGTGGGTGCCGACCGTGCGACCGCGATCGCGCTGATCGAGAATCTGGGTCTGACCGTGAGCATCGTCGAGAGTCCCAGCGCGACAGCGCGTGCCGGCGAGGTGTTCCAGCAGGCGCCGGAACCCGGCACCCTCAGCTCCGCCGGCGACGTGGTGACGCTCGTTGTCTCGCAGGGGCCGCCGTCCGCAGAAGCCACTGCCCAGGCGTCCCAATGACCGCTTACGCCGACCGATATTTCGCGCGGCCTCGCGCTCATTCGCCACGGAGTGCCGCGTGAAATACCACCTCGTCACGCTTGGTTGCGCCAAGAACACCGTGGATTCGATGCGCCTCGAGCAGGCGTTGCGGGCTGGGCGGCACCTCGCGGCGCCCGATCCGGACGACGCCGAACTGCTGATCGTGAACACCTGTGGCTTCATCGACGCCGCAAAAGACGAATCGATCGGGGTGATCCGCGAGCTTGACGCGCAGCGGCACGCCGGCCAGCGGCTCTACGTCGTCGGCTGCCTGACCGAGATCGCCGAGGAGCAGGTGCGCCTCGCGGTGCCGAACGTGGATGCGACGTTCGGTGCGGAGCGCTGGGACGAGGTGGCGGCCGACCTCGGCGCCGCGAGCCCCAGCTTCGACATCCCACAGCCGGCGCTCTCGAACATTGGTGCGCCCAGCGCCTACCTCAAGATCTCGGACGGCTGCGACCGGCCGTGCACGTTCTGCATCATCCCGACGATCAAGGGACGAATGCACTCGGATCCCACCGACCGCCTGCTCGTGGAGGCGCGCTTCCACGCGGCGGCCGGGGCCAGCGAGCTGGTGCTCGTCGCGCAGGACTCCACGGCCTACGGCGAGGACCGCGACGAGCGCGACGGACTGGCGATCTTCCTCGAGCGCCTCTCCGAGGCCGTCCCGGATCTGCCCTGGATCCGGCTGATGTACGCCTACCCCGGACGGGTCACGCGGCGCCTGGCGGAAACGATGGCCGCGCTGCCGAACGTCGTGCCCTATATGGACATGCCGCTCCAGCACGCCTCGCCCGCCGCGCTGATGCGGATGAAGCGCCCGACGGTCCAGAAGTCACGCGAGTCCATTGCGCACATCCGGGCCGCGATGCCCAATGCGGTGCTGCGCACCACCTTCATCGTTGGCTTCCCCGGCGAAACCGCCGCCGAATTCGAAGAACTGCTCGCCTTCGTCGAGGAGCAGCGGTTCGAACACCTTGGTGCCTTCACGTACTCGGCGCAGCCTGGTACGCCTGCCGCCGAATTGCCCGGACAGGTACCGGAAGCGGTCAAGGTCGAACGCTACGGACGGCTGATGGAACTGGCGCAGTCGATCTCGCACGAAGCGAACCGCTCCGTGATCGGCCAGGAATTCGACGTCCTCGTGGAATCCGACGCCCCCGTAGAGTCTGCCGGGGGTGATCTCGTGGTCGTGGGACGCACGCATCGCGATGCCCCAGAGGTCGACGGATTAGCCTTCGTGAAGGGCGAATTCCCGTCGGGAACGATGATTCGAGCGCGCGTCGACGGCGCATTGCCATACGACCTGCTCTGCACACCGGTCACAAACTAGCCGAAGATTCACTGTCTCGGACGCGTCTCGCGCGATTTCTTCAATGAAAATGGGCGTTTCGCAGATCGGGGTGAACCCCGATGGCGACGTACCTGCCTTTAAGGCGACAATTTACATGGATTTCACGTGATTGTGCACACTTTCACTTGCGAAAGCGATGAGAGAGGCCGATACTGAATCCACGGTGGTCACGCGGGATTCGCGGACCTACCAAAGAAGGGAATCGCGGAAATGCGAATCGAGCGTTACTACAACGCACTCATCGGCCGCTCACGGCCCGGCGTTGCGCCCACCATCCAGGAGGCGCGCAAGGACCTGAATCGTGCGCTCGAGGCCCAATTCCCGTACTATAGCTAGTCGCTGACTAGCTATAGTACGGGAACGCCACTCCCGCGCCTGCGAAGGCGTTGGGGCGGTATCGAACAACAACAGACGGCCCTTCGGGGCCGTCTGCCTCGTTAAGCGGCGCGGTTAGCTGACGATCGTCTGCTCATCCCGCGTCGCGTCCACGATCTCGGCGCGGCCGATCAGCTCGCGCTCGGCGAAGCGCAGCGCGTCGTCCGCGAGTCCGCGCGCTACCGAGGGCGAACCGGACACCGTCGCGAACCCGATCTGCGCGCGTCGCGTGTCGTCCTGCAGGCCAACCTCGGCGGCACTGACGTCTAGCCGCTTGCGCAGCCGTTCGACGAGTGAACGCACTACCGCGCGCTTGTCCTTGAGTGATCCGGGTTGGAGCAGATGCAGCGTCAACAGGACGCTGACCGTGGTCACGCGGCTAGTTCGAGCTGTCCGAGGCCTCGACCGGGCTGGCGAACGCGGCGCCGGCGGCGCGGCTCAAGTCCTCCACGTCGTCGCTGATCTCCAGCTCCAGGTCATCCTCGAGCTCGTCGAAGTCATCGAGGTCGTCGAATTCTTCGAGGTCCTCGTCGTCCTCGCTGTCCTCGTCCTCGGCCAGGGTGTCCTCGGCGAACGTCTCGTCGCCGGCGTCGGCGGCGGGATCGAGGGCGCTCAGCTCGGAGGGTTCGTCCGTCGATGGACTCGCGGCCGTCTCTGTTCTTACCGCGGACTCGAGCGCGAACTGCGCGCCTTCTGCCTCGGGCGGCATTTCGACATCGTCCGGGAGGGGCGGTAGCTGATCCGGGCGCTCCAGACCGAAGTGCTCCAGGAAACGCTGCGTCGTGCTGAAGAGCAGTGGTCGACCGGGCCCCGGCGCTCGTCCGACGCCCTCGATCAGGCCGCGTGCCCGCAGCGTCGCGATCGCGCCGTCGCTGTTCACGCCGCGGATCTGATCGATCGCATGGCGGGTAACTGGCTGGCGGTAAGCGATGATTGCCAGCGTCTCGAGCGCCGCGCTGGAGAGCCGTCGGTTCGCCTCGAGGCCAAGGAACAGCTCGACGGTCGCCGCCATCTCCGGTGCGGTCACCAACTGCGCGCCGTCCGGCCCCTGCTGCAGGCGAATCCCGTGCCCGGCCTCGCGGAGCTTGTCCGCCAGGTCGTCCAGCCCACGCCGGATCTGCCTTGGCGTCAGTTCGAGGGCGCGTCCCAGCTCAGAGGTCGCGACCGGATCGTCCGCGACGAAGAGGATCGCCTCCAACATGCGCGGCAGCGATTCAAGGTCGGCGTCGGTCGCATCGTCATCTGCCTCGTCGGTGTCAGCGCCAGCCTCGATGGTGTCCTCTACCTCGAGGTCGGCGACCGGCTGCCTGTCCGCGTCCGCGTTCGGGGCTGCGTCTTCGTCGGACGCGGCCTCGATGGTTTCTTCGTCCGCGGCTTCCGGTGGCTCGGCCGCTGGCTCCGCGATCTCGACGTCAGGATCTTCGACCGTCACGAGGTCGACCGGTGCGTCCGCAAGGGTCTCACTTGTGGTGTCGTCGGCGATCGGCGCTTCCGCGGTGAGGGTGTCGCCATCGAGCGCGGGTTCGTCGATTGGGGCGTCGGCCAGCGCGGCCTCCACCGAGGCATCAACGATGCGCCGCGCTCGTTCGTTGGTCATCAACCCGTCCTGACCGGAGGTCGAGCTCATCGAAGCGGAGCTCAACAGACGGGGGTGATGATAAGCGGACGAGTAGATGGCCGTGAAGCAGCAGTTCGGCGGCTTCCGACACGGCTTCGATTGCCCCGCTGAGGTTTGCCTGTGGGTCGACGTGGATGCGGGACGTCACGCGCACGCCCCGGCGGTGCAGGTTGTCGACGTGAACCTCGGCCCGGTGGACGCCCTCGCGCTCTTCGATCAGCGCTTCCAACCGTCGGGCGATCTCCGCCACCGTGATCTGCCCGCCCGCCGGCAGGTGCACCGGCCGGCCGAGCGCCGTGCGGCGCCCCCAGGCGATCACGAGGCCGAGCAGCGCCATCGCGCCGAGCGCGACGGAGGCGATCGCCTGGGCGGTCGGCGTCTGGTGCGCTTCCAGCCAGGCGACGGCGTCGCCCGAGGCGTCCAGTGTTTCCACGGGCGCCAACCAGACGACCGCGATCAGCGCCGTGGCGATCAGCGCGAGCAGCAACGCACCGCGATAGCCCTCGAGGCGGCGGCCGCCACGGCGGCGACGGTTGGGCGTGGCGTCCAGGGCGCGCAAACGTGCATGGCGGGCGTGCCCGGTCGACTGATCATCAGGTCCTGGTTGGCGCAGCGAAGACATACGGCTCCCCGACTCGTCGCACGCCGAATCGTCGGTCGTACTTGAGCCGTCCGGCACCCCGCCACGGGTGCGCGCCATAATGACGCCTGTGAATACCATGAGGCAGTCGGGCACCGCTGTCCACAGGGAACGCCTACCGCTGCCGGATGGCCGCCAACGCGCGGCGTTTCGAGGGTGCCTCGTTGCGACTCTTCACCGCGATCGATGTCCCAGAGGACTGGCGTGCGGCGGCCGATGACGCACAGGAGCGGCTCGCCGAGGGGTTCGCGGCAGAGCTGCGTCCGGTGCGTCGCGATCAACTGCACGTCACCGTGCGATTTCTGGGCGAGGTGCCCGCGGAGCAGGCCGCGGACCTCGTGCGCGCCATCGAAGCGATGCCGCCGCTCGCACTGGAGTTGCTCCTGGGAGCGGCAGGGACGTTCGGCCCGTCCGCGCGGCCAACGGTGGTCTGGCTCGGCGTTGGGATGAGCGACGAGGACAGCGCGACGCTTCTCGGTCACCTCGATCGGGCGATTGGTGCGGCGGGTCTCACGCCCGCGGATCGGCCGTGGCGGCCCCACCTCACGCTCGCGCGCGTGCGGCGCCGGGCCACCGCGGATCGGGCGCGCGCGCTGGCCGCGGTGGTGGCGACGTTGCCGGCTGCAGCGCCGCTGACGTTCACCGCGCGAAGCGTATCGCTGTACCAATCAGACCTCGGAAATCGTGCACCGCATCACAAATTGTTAGCCCGGTCAGCAATTAGTTGACGGCGCTCAGCGGGGCGATCTACTGTCCGATATGGACTGCATCGCATGGAGCAATTTCAGAGCGGCGTCGTGGCAAAGCCACGGCGCCTTTTTCGTTCTGGGGCCAACTCCAGGCAGGCGATGTGGCCGGTAGGGCACGAGCAGGAGGCCTCATGTACTCAGGCATGATCGGCAAGATCGACAAAGCGCACCGCTACGCCGCCGAGCGCGATCGATTCCAGTTCCACGACCTCCGCGTCACGATCCGCGGCAACAACGACGAACACACGGTCACCCTCCAGGACGGCGTCTGGCACTGCGGCTGTGACTTCTTCCGACACGAAGAGACCTGCGCGCACACGATGGCGCTTGAGGTGCTGTTGGAGGGGATGGTCAAGACGGCGACACCGGTCTCGTAGCGACAATCCGAAGGTTCGGCGGTATCCAGCTTCGGTGGGGTGTTGCCGAGAGGGCGAGGCTGCGCGGTCCGTCGCCGCGCAGCCTCGAGTGGTCTAGTCCTGAAAGCGGCGCAGGATCAGCACGGCGTTCTGCCCGCCGAAGCCGAACGAGTTCTTCATCGCGATCCGCGCGTCCACGCTTCGTGACGTGAGCGGCACATAGTCCAGGTCACATTCGTCCGCGGGATGCTCCAGGTTGATTGTGGGCGCGATCCGGCCGGTGAGCAGCGTCTGCACCGTGGCCACGGCCTCCACCCCGCCAGAGCCGCCGAGCAGGTGCCCGATTTGCGACTTCAACGAGGTGACCGGCGTGCGATACGCGTGCTCGCCGAACACCGTCTTGATCGCCTTCGTCTCGGCGACGTCGCCGACCGCGGTCGCGGTGGCGTGCGCTGAGATGTAGTCGATCTCCTCCGGGGCGATCGCCGCGTCCTCGATCGCCAGGCGCATCGCGTGGGCCGCGCCTTCGCCGCCGTCCGAGGGCGCCACCAGGTAGGTGGCGTCCGCGCTGACGCCGTAGCCGATCACCTCGGCGAGCGGGGTCGCGCCCCGCGCCTGGGCGTGTTCGAGGCTCTCCAGGGTGACCATCCCCGCGCCCTCGGCCGGTACGAAGCCGTCGCGGTCACGGTCGAACGGGCGCGATGCGCGCTCCGGCTCGCCGTTGAACGACGTGGTCAGCGCGCGCATCGCCGCGAACCCGGCGAGGCCGAGTTCGCAGATGCCGGCCTCGGTGCCGCCGGCCAGCATTACGTCCGCGCTGCCACGACGGATCACCTCGGTCGCTTCGCCGATCGCCTGGGTGCCGGAGGCGCAGGCGGTGACCACGGTGTTCGTGTAGCCGCGGAGTCCGAGCTGGATCGTCACATTCGCCGCGGCCATGTTCGGTAGCCACTTCGCGACGTAGAGCGGATCGATCTTCATGCCGCCACGCGTGTCCATGGTCTGCACGGCCTGTTCGACGTTCGGGTAGCCGCCGCCGCCGTTGCCGAGCACGATCCCCGCGCGCGTTCGATCGATGGCGTCCAGATCGAGGCCCGCTGCGTCGACCGCCTGCCTCGCCACTGCCACGGCGAATTGCGAGAAGCGCGCCATCCGTCGTGCGGCCCGGCGATCCATGTAGTCCTCGGGTTCGAAGTCCTGGACCTCGCCCACCACGTGGCACGGGTAGTTACTGGGATCGAGATCTTGGAACGGGCGGACGCCAGAGGCGCCAGACACGGCGGCCGCCCAGAACTCGTCGACTGTCTTACCCAGCGGGGTCAGGGCGCCGAGGCCGGTAATCACGACTCGGCGACGTCCATGCGACGTCATCGGCACTCCATCCTCGCCAGCGTTGAGCGGGGATCCTATCTCAGCCCGAGGGCGCGGTCCCCTGTGATCGCCAATCGCGCCTCGCGCGCTTCCGCCACCGTACGCAGGCTGCCGGTCACGATCACCGCGCCCCGCTCGCTCGCGGCGACTGTCGCACGTTCCAATGCGGTGGCGACATCCGGTGTCGTGCTGGCCGCCGCACCCATCGCTCGCACCTGCGCGGCGATCTCCCGAGGATCCGCTGCGCGCGGGCTCTGCGGTGCTGCGATGAACACCTGATCCTCCGGCCGCAACAGCGCGCGCACGATCGGCTCGACGTCCTTGCCCTCGAGGATTCCGAGGACGAACGTGCGCCCTCGTGGAACGCCGGCGCCGTCGAGCGCCTCGCGCAGCCGCTTCGCGGCCAGCGGGGTGTGCGCGCCATCGACGATCGTCAGCGGCTTGCGTCCGATGATCTCGCCACGGCCGGGCAGCCGAACGGCGCCCAGCGCCTGGCGCACCAGCGGTTCGGTCAGCGCGATGCCCTCGGTTGCGAGTGCCAACTCAGCGGCGCGGATCGCCGCCGCCGCGTTCTCTGCCTGGTGCGGCCCGAGCAGCTCCAGCTTGACCTGCCGGTAGGTGAAGAGCGGTGTCTTGAGATCGAACTGCAGCTCGTCGAGCGACTGTTTGGTGACGCGGAGCCCGCACTCCTCGGCGATCGCGTGGATCCGCGCCCCGACCGCATCAGCCTTCGCGCGGATCACATCGAGCGCCGAGGCACGCTGCGGTGCGATCACCAGGTCGCAGGGGCCGGTCAGGATCCCCGCCTTCTCGGCGGCGATCTCCGCGATCGTCTCGCCGAGGATCGCCGTGTGTTCGAGGTCGATCGGTGTGATCACGGCGACCGCCTTCTCGGCGATCGCGTTCGTCGTATCGAGGCGTCCGCCGAGGCCGACCTCGAGGACCTGCCAGCGACAATGCGCGTCAGCGGCCGCCTGCCAGGCCATCAACGTCAGTAGCTCGAAGTACGACCAGCCCTCGGTGTCTGGATCGGCCAGTGCCAGATCCGCGACCCGAGCGAAGGTAGCGGCATCGATGATCGTGCCGTCGATCGCGATCCGCTCGCGGGCGCTGTGCAGATCCGGGGAGGTGTAGCGCATCGTTCGCGATTGGCCCTCGACGGTCGGGAGCGCTGCGCGCAGCAGCGCTTCTGTCATCGTCGTGACGGAGCCTTTCGCCTTCGACCCCGCGACGTGCACGGTCCGCCGGGCATCCGGACTGCCGTGTTTGTCCAGGTGGGCGCGCACGTGGGAGATCTCCCAGCGCGCTGCCTGGGCTGGGCGCCCGCTCAGCTCGAAGCCGCCGTGCGCGAGCAGCCGGCGCACGGCGTCGGCGTAGCGGGCGAGATCGGTATCGTCCGGTGCGATCGTCATGGCTCGCCAGTGTACGGAGCGATCGATCGTCTGAGGTGCACGCCGCGCCCGCGTTCGCTGCCTCCGCCGCGTCGGCGGTCGCTGCCGCCGACGCCGGGCTCTGCTCTGGTAGTGTCACGCCCGATGATCGCCGCCAAACCGACCGACCCTGCCTGGCAGCCGTGCGACCCCGTCGGGGCTCACCTCCTTGCGGGCCTCGATGGATTCGAGGTCGGGGAGGATGTCTCGCTGGTCGCGGAGATTGGCCCGCGTACGCGTGTCGGTGGGCGTCGGTTCCGTCTCTTCCTTGCGACGCCGGACCTCGGGCGCACCGCGCTCCCGATGATCAGCGGGCTGCTCAGCCCGGTCCGGGCCGGCGATCACGCGTGGATCGAAGTGACCGGCTATCGCGCGCGGCTGCCGCTGGCCGACGGCCGCACGGTCGACGTGCCCGAGGGCATCCTGCTGCGCACGCTCACCGCGCTCGCCGAGCGCCTGCCGGCCCCCGGCAGCCTGATCGTGGAGTACGAATCCCCCGGTTTCGCCGTGACCGCCCAGGCGTTGGCAGCCGGGGTGCCGCCGATCGCGACCCCGCTCGGCGGGATGCTGTTCGCGGCCGGTCGTGGCGCCTTGCGCGATCACACGGCGGCAGCCGGCGCTCGGGCCGGCCGGCGGCGGCTGCAGGGGGAGCGACCGGCCCTCGAGAGTGACGACGATCAGGCGCAGGAGTGGGCGCGCCGGACGCTCGCCGCGCTCCAGGCGTTCATGGCTCGCTCGGTGGAGCTTGACTGGTACGTCCAGGCGCAAACGCGCCCGGTCGCGGAGGCCGCGATCGCGGCGTTGACGAGGCAACTCGCCTCCTCGTAGCGGTCGTCGCGGCGCCTGGCTGGGCCGACGGGCAGAACGCGCCGATGGTATCTTCGGGGCCCCGCGACAGTCGTCGAGCACGCCGGCTTCCGGGAGTTTGTGATCCCGCGGGAACGCATCGATCAGTGAGGCGGCCCGCGTTGGGCCTCGGGAGCGGGCGCATGGTTCAACCGGTCGCTGGTATCGCCGCACCCGTCGAGGGCATCGACGATCCTGTACTCGCGCGCGTGCTCGCCGCGATCGTGGAGGCTGCGCGCGACGTCTCGCACCACGTCCGCGCCGGCGCGCTGCTGCCGGCCCCGGATCCCGAGGGCGCGCGGAACGTCCACGGCGAGGTCGTGCACCCGCTGGACATCCTCGGCACCGAGCGGTTCGTCGAGGCGTTCGATGCGAGCGACGCCGTCGCCGGGCTCGTCTGCGAGGAATTGGCCGCGCCGAAGTTCTTCGAGATCCCGAACGGTGATCCGTCGTTCCTCTGCGTCCTCGATCCGATCGATGGCACCTCGAATGCCGATATTGCGATCACAATTGGCTCGATTTTCGGCGTGTTTCCGTCACCCGATGGAGTCCCGCTGGCGGGCGAGGCGCCGTTCCTGCGCCCCGGCACCGAGCTGGTGACCGCCGGTTACGTGCTCTACGGATCGAGCACGGTGCTGGTGATCGCCACGCCGGGCCTCGTGCAGGAGTTCACCCTCGACGATACGAGCGGCGAGTTCCGGCTCACCCGGCCCGCGGTGCGGATCCCGGACGCCTGCCCGTACTACAGCGTGAACCAGGGCTACGAGGATCGCTGGGACCCGGACGTTCGCCGCGCCGTGGACGTCGCTCGCGAGGGCCGGTCGCTCCGCTACGTCGGATCGCTGGTCTCCGACTTTCACCGCGATCTCGTACGCGGCGGTGTCTTCCTCTACCCGGCGGACTCCACCAGCCCGCGCGGCAAGATCCGCGTGCTCTACGAGGCCGCGGTGTTCGCCTACATCGCCGCGCAGGCGGGCGGAGCGGCCAGCACCGGCGATGGGCCAGTGCTGGATCTGGTCCCGGAATCCGTGCACCAGCGCACGCCGCTGTTCATCGGCAACGCCAGCGCCGTTGAGGCAATCGACCAGGCACTGGCAAGCTAGTCGCCACCCGGCTCACGATCGAGGACGGCGGTTGAGCGCGTGCCCGTAACGCTGACGGCTCTTTCCGCCACGCTGGACAGCCCCGCCATGGGCAAGACCGCTGCGCTGGTCCTCGAACGGTTCGCGCCCGCGCTGGTGGCCGGCGACGTGATCGACGTGCAGGTCCGGGCGCTGGGTAGCGGGCTCTGGGTGTTGCTGACGCACGGACGGGGTGAGGGCGACGCCGCCGTGCACCGCGCTGCCTGGGACGCGCTCGCCGCAGCGGCCGATCCACCGCCGCAGCCGTTCCCCGGCGACCTGGAGGCTGCGGGGGTGAGCGTCTGCGAGCTGACGCTGGAAGAGCGGCCAACGGAATCGCTGATCGCCTTCGCTGGCGTCGGCACCGCCACCGGCGCGTTCAACCTGCCGCTCTATCGTGCGTTCGCCGATCCCTTCAACACGCCGGGCCTCGTGCTCTCGACGGCACTGAGCCAGGGCGCTTCGTTCGAGGTGCACGACAGCCTCGAACACCGCAAGGCCGTCTTCAACACCCCCGAAGAGCTGTACGACCTGCTTGCCTACATCGGGTCGCCGGGGCGCTTCGCCGTGAAACGCGTGATCCAGCGGTCGTCCGGCGCGGTAGCGGCGGTGGCCTCGACGGATCGGATCGCCGCGGTGGCCGGGATGGCCGGTCATCAGCACCCGCTGGCGATCGTGCGCTGTGACGGCGATCTCCCCACGGTTGGCGAGGCGCTGGAGCCGTTCGCGATCCCCGCGCTGGTCGAAGGCTTCACGCGCGGATCTCACCTCGGACCCTGGATGCCGGTCAGCAAGCGCGACGCGGCGCCCGGCCGCTTCGATGGCCCGCCACGCGCGGTCGCGCTCGGCTTCGAGCTGTCGGGCGGCAAGCTCGGCGAGGCGCGGGACCTGTTCGCCGACCCCTCGTTCGATCGCGCGCGGGAGGAAGCGAACCGCCTCGCCGACGTGCTCCGCCGCCACGGCCCGTTCGAACCGCACCGGCTGCCGCTGGACGAGGAGGAGCAGGCCGAGCTGCCGGCCGCGACCGCCCGCACCGAGTCGCGCTGGGCGGACGCTTAGCGCGCGGAACTCCGCGCCAGTTTCTTTCGTTCCTCACTGGGGCATTCATCGCTCCAGGGATCGCTCAATCGCCGAGGAGTGACCGATGACGGTCACGCACCGACTGCGCAGGCATGGCCTTCGCTCCGTGATGTCGGCTCTGCTCGCCGCGCTGCTGATCGCTGCCTGTACGTCGGATGGAACGCCGCCCGATGGGACCGACTCTGTCGAGTCCACTTCGGCAGCGCCTACCGCCACTACAGGGACTCCCGTCGTAGTCGATTCGCCGACCCCTGCTGCAACGACTCGTGCACCGTTCATTCTCCGGACACCGACGCCGTTCCCCACGGCTGAGGCGATGGCGCCCGATCGGATCGTCGCGACGAACGCGCGACGGACCGGGGTGATCGAGGTGGATCGAGTGATTGACGCATTGTTCGGCGATGATCAGGCGGCGCTCGATGCGCTGGTCCGGGCGCAGTCCGCGGTCTGCCACGAAGTGGTGCTTGGTCTCGGCGACATGGAGGTCTGCCCGGAGGGTGTCGCGGAGGGAACGCTCGTTGAGTTCTTCTTCGCCGGCAACTGTCACGGATACCCACAGCATGAGCGCCCGTTCGTCGTTCCGTTCGACCCTGAATTGGTGGCCCTCTTCGCCGTGGCGAAGGTGCCGGACTCGGTGGTGGATGGTGAGTTCGCACCAGCCGGAGACCAGCTCCTTGTCTTTGTGGTCCCGGGGAACCCACCGTCCAACGTGACAGGATTCATCGTTGAAGCGGGGATGGTGGTTCGGCGCGTGGGCGGGTGCGGCAACACCGCCGACACCCTTCTTGCGCAGGGCGGCGACTCCCCGGACTATTTGCTCGAACCGTTCGCCCTACCCGAGTAGGACCCGATGACCAAAGCCTCACCCCGCCTCATCGTCGCCACCGGTAATGCCGGCAAGCTGCGCGAGATTCGCGCGTTGCTTGAACCGACGGGCTGGCACGCACTCAGCCTCGCCGAGGCGGGCGTCGATCACGCCGAGGTGATCGAAACCGGACGCTCCTACCTCGAGAATGCCGTCGCCAAGGCGGTGGCGGTCGTGCAGGTCTCCGGTCTGCCCGTGCTCGCGGACGACTCCGGCCTCGAGGTGGACGCGCTGGGCGGGCGGCCGGGCGTCACCTCGGCCCGCTACGGCGGGCCGCTGCTCACGGACGCGGAGCGCAGCGCCCGCCTGCTGCGGGAGCTCGAGGGCGTGCCGCCCG
>QWJG01000005.1 GCA_009391845.1 Chloroflexota bacterium
CCACCGACGGCTTCGACGAGCTGCTCCCTCGTGATCTCGCTCGCCTCGTCTAGCGTGCGACCGATCACCAGCTCGGTCGCCATGGAAGCCGTCGCGATCGAGGCAGGACCACCGGTGGTGAGGAACGACGCGCGATCGATGCGATCGTCGTCGATGTGGAGAAACAGCCGGATTGAGTCGCCCGAGATCGGATTGGTCACGAAATAGTCCACGCTGGCGTCGGCCATCTCACCTGCGTTCCGCGGGTGATTGAAGTGCGCGATCACCGTTTCCGAGTAGTGGACGGTTTCGTTGACCATGCGCGCATCTTCTCACGCTGCGCCTGCGCATGGCGTGACCGCTAGCCATAGTGCTCCGCCATCGATCGCAGACAGCGCAGGCCCTCGAGGGGTGCGCCCTTCGCGAGGGCGAGCACGCGGATCCGGCCCAGCCCCTCCATGTTCGTGAGCGCCGTGGCGGCTCGTCGTTCCTCGGCGAAGCGCGCGACATCCTCGTGCGCGCGTGCCTCCGCCGCCTGCATCGCCGCCGGCAGTCCGAGGACGGTGAGCGCCTCGGCTTGTGAGACCGTCGGCGCGGCCTCGAACCCGAGATCCGTGGCAGCGGCGGCCAGCGTCGTGAAGTCCACGTGCGCGGTGAGATCGAGGAGGCCCGGCGAGGCGAGGGGGTCAGGCTGTGGGCTGTGGTTGCGGAACGCCATCAGCGTCCCCATCCGTCGCCAGCTCGCGTACAGGTCGCGCGCCTCGTGTCCGTAGTCGATCGAGAGCACGTAGCCCCGCTCGACCCGTGAGGCGATCCGCCGCATCACCTCGGCGGCGGCGAGGTTCACCTCGGCGCGGCATTCGTCGCCGGGAGTCAGCCCGAGGCGCCCGAAGTAACGATCGAGGGCGGGCGTGCTGGCGTCGCCGAACGCGAACCGGAAGCCCGCGCCGTTCGCCTCCACGTACCACTCGCCGAGCGCGTCTCCCCGTCGCTCCACGAGGTGGATCGGCAGCGCGTCGAAGAACTCGTTGCTGATCACCACGCCGCTGATCGGATCGGCGTCGTCGAGCCAGTCCGCGAGGAGCCGGTGCTGCGCCGGGAGGTTCCGCGCGCGGAGCGTGCGGCGCTGTGCCTCGAGGCGGTGCGGGTGGCCGTCGAGGAGCGTCGCGTGCGTGGCGGCGAAGCAGTCGGGGCTGCGGTCGCGCAGCCAGGTCAGGATCGCGGCGCTGAAGGCTCCGGAGCCCGCCGCGACCTCGACGAGGTCGAACCGCGCGGGGCGTCCGAGCCGGTCCCAGCACTCCTCGATCTGGCGCGCCCAGAGGTACCCGAAGATCGGATGCACCTCCGGCGACGTCTCGTAGTCGCCGTCGCGGCCCCACGCGAGCTGCTCGCGGCTGTAGTAGCCATGCTCCGGGTGCGCGAGGGCGAGGTCCATGAAGCGCGCGAAGGTGATGCGACCGCCACCGGCCTCGATCTCCGCGCGAATCATCGGCGCGATGGGCGTGTCGGCGGCGGCGAGCGCGAAATCATCCGCGGGCGGCTGGGTCATCACCGCAGCCTAGAGCGCGTTCAGGACCGTCAGGTCGTTGCTGACGATCGCGTCCACGCCCCACTCCGCGAGGTCGAGCGCGCGATCGACGTCATCGACCGTCCACGCGGCGATCGTGCCGGCGTGACGCCTCAGGGCACGCACGTCCTCGGCGCTGTGCAGGAGGCTATGACGGATCGCGATCGGGCGCGGTGGGAGCTGCAGTGTGTTCGCCTCGTGGACGTAGCGACGGAGCTGCGGTTCGTAGCGGACCGAGTACGCGACACGGAGATCGGGGACCCACGCGCGCAGCCGATCGGCGATCGCCCACGCCTCGCAACTGACCACGAGGTGGTCGCGATTGGGCAGCGCGAGCAGCGCACGGGCGAGGTCCGGCGCCGGATCGGCGATCCAGGAATGGAGATCGAGCACTACCTGTGTGTGCGGAACCAGCGCGCCAACCGCCTCGAGAATCTCGCCGAGGTCGACCAGGTCCGGCGCGCCACGGCGGATCCCGCCGCGACCGAGGGTGAACGGGAGCGGCTGGAGCGGGCGATCGTGATGGGCGACCAATCGGTCGCCGCGCACCCAGATGGCGGCCTCGATCGCATCGACCGCGGGGTGTTCCGCCAGCGGCAGCAGGTCACGGAGATTGCCGGCGCGATGCAGGATGCGGGTCACCGGGCTCGTCACGGCCGCGCTGTGCTCGTAGCGTGCTGCCGCCACGTTGGTGGTATTGAGGCTGGTCAGATCGCGGGGTCCGCGGTGGGGTCATCCGTATCCGCGCCGGCATGACGGCGGAGCGAACGCACGGTTTCGGTGACCGTCTGGATGTCACGCGCACCCGGTCGGTACGCGACGTAGCGTTCGAGGTCCTCGAGGGCCAGCGACAGGTCGCCGAGTCGCTCGCGTAGCATCCCGCGATCGCGAATCTCGTCGAGGTCCCACGGGAACAGCGTCAGCGTCAGATCGATGATGCGCGCGGCTCGCTCCTCGTCGCCACGGCGGAGGTACCCGACCTTCAGGTTGTGCAGCAGCCGTTGCACGACTTGCCGCGGGGTCATGGTGGTCAGGTAGTGATCGCGGAACGGTTCCCCGTTTCCAAAGATGTTGCGCACCAGCACGCGGCAGTCGCGTTCACTCAAGACGCGGCCCTGGTTGAAGACATCCAGCAGGATGCTGTCGTGCTCGTCCGTGGAGTTGGCCGGCTGATAGCGGCAGATCACGTGACCGGGCAGACCCACAGGGCGCACGTCCAACCCGGCGCGCTGGCAAATCTCGGTGTAGACGATCGCCATCGTCACCGGGATGCCCGTGCGCTCGTCCAGCACGTGATTCAGGTAGAGGTTGCGCGGGTCATCGTAGGCGGTGTCGTTGCCTCGGAAGCCCAGCTCGCGATAGAGCAGCCGGTTGACGGCCAGCGGCACCCGCAGCGGCGAATGCGCGTCGCGCTTGCCCTTCAGCTCTTCCTCAAGGGTGTCGGCGATCGTCTGCAGGCGACGTTCGTACTCATCGATATCGATGTCCGGGTACTCGCTCTGCGCGATCAGCAGCGCCGTGCGGGCGAGCGGGACTTCCTCGGACGGACCGGAGGTGAGGCGGGCGAGGCGATCCCGAATCGAATCGATCGTGGTCAACGATCGAGCCTCGAGCGAGCCGGGGTGAACCCCTCGAAACTGATGATCTTGAGCGCCGCGAGTGTCATCAGCAGCACGATCCCGGAGATCACCGCGCGATCCGCGGAGGCGATGTACGCGAGCACCGGGACCAGCAGCAGCCCAACGATTCCGCCGAGGCGTCGCGAACTGGCAATCAGCGATACCGCGACGGCCGCGGCGATCGCCGGCAGCGCCGCCAGCGGTGCTAGCGCGCAGATCGCGCCGACCGCCGTCGCCATCCCGTTCCCGCCGTCCAGCATCAAGAAGATCGAGTAGTCGTGCCCGAGGATCGCGACCAGCCCAGCGAGCATCGGAGCGGCTTCGTGGATGTCAGCGATCAATGCGATCGAGACGGCCGCCATGCCCTTGCCGATGTCACCGAACCCGACGACCAGCGCCGCGCGAATGCCGACGCTGTCCCAGACGTTCATCATCCCGGGGTTGCCGTCGCCCAGCGTGCGGATGTCCCGCCCGGTCAGGTAGTGGACCACGATGTACGAGGTGGGGATGGCGCCGAGTACGTACGAGAGAGCGAGGACGATCACGAGCGTCACTGCTTGCCTCCGATGACGCATGCAGAATAGCAAAGCGGCGCTCGATCTTCGGGTGTGTCTCGATCCAGCCTCGGTCCCCGGTCCGCGCCCTAGTCGGCGCCGTCCGGAATCGGTCGCCGGTCGGCGAAACCCGTGCCGCGCGGGTGCCACCAGGCGATGGCGCCTTCCCCGGCCTTCCAGCACCAGTAGCCGCGGATGCCCTCGATCATTCCCGGGAAGTCGAGGAGGCCATCGTCGATGCCCTTAATCACCGCACCCGTCGCATGGATCGCGCTGATCCGGCGGCTCGCTTCCTCGCCCAGGCGGCGTTGTTCGGCGCGGAGCGCGCGTTGTTGCGCGTCACCCAGGTGGCCGTTGTTGAGGTGCAGGCGATTGAGGGCGTTCAGCCGCGCCTTCACCGCGCGCAACTCACCCTGCACGCCGCGTAGTACCTCGATGTCGGCGCGGATCGCGTCGAGGGCGCGCTGGGCTTCGGCGAGCGTGAACTCGCGTTCGTCCACGGGCGGTCGCTAGTCCGACAGCGGCGTGAACCCCGGCGTCTCCGTCGCGTGTGGCGCGCCGTTGCCGTTGCCGTTCGTCGGCGGAGGGGTGGCGTTCTCGCGTGTCCACACCGGCTGGGTGGCCGATGGAGGCGGGGGTGGCGGTGCTGCCGCCGGGCGCGGCGGTGAGGGTGGTGGTGGCTGCGGCGCGCCAAAGGGACTGGAGTGCGACTCGGCCGGCTGCGGGATGTCCTCGATCTCGATCTCTGTGTCGCGGTCGAGCCCGAGCGCGCTCATCGCGCGGTCTTCGGCCATCTGTCGCAACCGATCGAGGTCGCCGCCAACGGCCGCCGCGGCGAAGTTCGTGCCGAACGCGGCGACCCAGTTCGGGATGTGCAGCCACGACCATGGTGGCTCGCCGACGCGGAACGCCGCTACGACGCCAGGGATGAAGTCCTGCGGCCGGATCTGCAGATCGTGGAGGTCGACCGCGAGCGGATCCTCGCCGGCATCGATGCGGGAGCGGGCCTCGGCGACCCAACGACCGATCATCGCCCCGGCCGCGGCCGCCAGCAGAATCAAGATCAGATTGCGCGAGCGTCGGAACATGTGGTGGTCCTCGGGATACCGGGGGGCGCGGCGCTCTGACCGTAGATTGCGGTTGGGGCCGCGGTCAACACACCGTAGACTCAGGCACCGATCGCGGGGACTGATGGCCCGCATCCACGTCCGGAGCCCCCCTGAGTCCCCGCCCACCATCGCCCTCGTCCGAAGACGCCGCTGCTCCCCGAGATGCTGCGGACGATGGCGCCGCCTCGGGATCACGCAATCCCCTGGAGTCGCGCTGGTTTTACGGGTGGACGGTGGTCGGTACCGTCTGCCTCACCAACTTCACCGCCGTGGTGTTCTTCAACCCGATCCTGGGCGTCTTTGCTCCTGAGCTGGAAGCGGAGTTCGGGTGGTCGCGTGCCTCGGTGGCTGCGGCGATCACCATCGGCAGCCTGACCGCGGCGGTGCTGTCGCCCGGAATGGGCTGGGTCGTCGATCGGTTCGGTGGACGCTGGGTGATGAGCGCTGCGGGACTGGGGATGGCGATCGCCCTCGCGTTCCTCTCCGGGCTCCACTCGCTCTGGCAGCTCTATCTCTTCTATGCGATCGGCCGCGGGCTCGCGATGAGCGCCGTGAGCAATGTCGGGTTCATCGCCGTCTCGAACTGGTTCGTCCGGAAACGGTCGATGGTGATCGGGTTCGTCGCTGTCGCGCAGCGCGCCGGGATGGCGACGTTGCCGGTGTTCGCGGCGGTCGTGATCTCCGCCGCCGGGGACTGGCGCGCGGGCTGGTTGGCCCTCGGCGCGGTCGCGCTGCTGTTCGGCGTCGTTCCGCCGGCACTCTTCGTGCGCCGTCGCCCGGAAGACATGGGCCTGCGCCCCGACGGCGACCGCGCGCCGTCGGTGGAGGCAGGCGGCGACCTGCCGCCGCCGTCCGCCGAGTTCGACTTCACACTCCGCGAGGCCGTCGCCACCCGTGCCTACTGGTTCATGGGGATCGCGATTGGGCTACTGCTCTTCACGGGCGGATCGGTGAACTTCCACCAGATCCCGTATCTCCGCGATCAAGGGCTGGGGCGGAACGAGGCCGCGTTCATCGTCACCGTCTTCTCACTGGTCGGTGCCGGTGGCGGATTGGTCGGCGGCTTTTGCGCGACCCGGGTGACCGCTCGCTGGACCATGACGGTGTCGCTGGTGGGGATGGCGGCCGGGTCACTGCTGCTGCTGCAAACCGACACCTTTTCCACGGCGCTGATCTTCGCGGTCGTCTATGGCTCGTTCTTCGGATCGACAGTGGCGATGAACCAGGCGATCTACGCGGACTACTTCGGGCGTACGTCGCTGGGGGTCATCCGCGGGTCGTTCCAACCCGTGCAACTGGCGTTGAACGCGGCGGGACCGCTCCTGACCGGGCTCTGGGTCGACTGGGCCGGTTCGTACCGAGTCCCGTTTCTCGCCTTCGGCGCCTGCCTGCTCGCCGCCGCGCTCCTGCTCGTGCTCGCCCCGGTGCCGGCGCGCCCGACGCGAGCAACCGAGGTATGACCGCGCGAGCGATGGAGCCTAGCGGCAGAGCCCCGTGACCGTGTGTTGCGGGTTCGCGAAGCCGTAGTTCCAGGCGTCCGTGTACACGGTGGCGAGCCGCTCGAGGTAGGACTCGCTCGCGGCGCACGCAGCACTCGTCGAGTTGCCGCTGTCTAGCGCTTGCAAGTAGATCCCGGCGGCGAGCCCGTGGATCGAATCGGGGTGCTGCGTGAAAGCGCGATCGAGGAGTTGTCGAGCGCCGGCCGGATTGCCCTGTCGCTGCGCGACCAGCGCCGCGCGGAACAGCGCGTACGGCTGCAGTTCGGCTCGCCCAGCGCGTTGGCCCTGCTCCGCCTTCCAATCCCGCAGCGCCTGATCGCTCGCTGCCTGCAGGTACAGCTCCGACGCGACCGCCAGGTCGCCCGACGCGTACGCCACGTCGGCATCCGCGATCAGGTGAATCAGGAACTCCGCCGGATCGGGCACCTCGTCTGCGTGGAACCGCAACCCTGACCATGAGACGACCAGCGTCGACGCGCGCTGCGGTCCGGCTGCCGGATCGTCGCTCTCTGCTTCGCGACGTATCTGGAGGTCGGCGAGTTGATCGTCGCTGGCGTCTTCGAAACTCAGCCCCTCGGTGGAGTTGGCGACGAGGTCGTCCGGGGCGAGGTCCTCGACCGCGAATCCTCGATGGGCGCTCGCGATCACAAAGCGGGTCGTACAGCGATCGCCGTCGCAGCTCTGCATCGAGATCACGGCCTCCGGCACCCCGTCACCGGTGAGGTCGAGTACCGCCTCGATGTTCACACCGGCAAGGATCTCGTTGGCGAGGGCGCGCGCCGAGGTGAAGAGGAGGTAGTCCTTCTCCGCGTCGTCGAAGAACCAGACATCTCCGGGCGGCGCCGGATCGCCCGCAACACTCACCGTGTAGATCAGCTCATCGAGTCCGTCGCCATCGATGTCGAACGAGGCGCATCGCTCTCCCGCGACCGGCTCCAGTTCCCAGTCCTGTACGAGTTCCGGCAGGCAGTCGGGGATGTCGGCCATTCCGCCCGCGAGGTAGGTGGCAACCAGCAGGCCGCCGCCCACCCGGTTCGACGGGGCGAAGGGGAGTTCGACCGGCTCGCTCACCGTGGTGCCGCTGGCGGTCGCGTTCGGGTCCGGGGTCCCGGCCGGATCTGGGGTCCCGGCTCCGCCGACCGGGCGGAGCCGCACGTCAGGTTCGCCACCGCCGCAAGCGGCAAGCAACAGCAGCACCGATGCGATGCTCAGGGCGGCAATTCGCCGTGTTGATAAGTACCTCAAAGAATTGAGCATGTGTGTTGACTTTTTAGCCGAATGGTGATTCTATTGCCACCGCAGCGGGACGGTGTCGTCTCCGCGGTGCGGTCGGGACGGTTGATGTCGAAATCCATGGCTGTCGACCCTCGCAAATTGATCGCCGAGATGGTGGGTACCTTCGCGCTGATCTTCATCGGCGCGGGCTCGATCATTGCCTCCGGCCAGGAACTCGTCGCGGTCGCGCTCGCCCACGGCTTGGCGATCGCATTGTTGATTTCAGCGCTTGGCCACATCTCAGGCGGTCTCTTCAATCCAGCGCTCACCCTCGGCCTCTGGGTGACACGCCGCCTCGATACGATGAACACCATCGGGTACATCATCGCTCAATTGATCGGTGGAGTGCTCGGCGCACTCGCACTGGTGGTGCTCTTCCCCGAATCATTGCGTGACAACGCGATGCTGGGAACGCCGATGTTGAGCGGCGTCACCTTCGCTCAAGGGGTGGGGATCGAAATCATCCTCACCATGTTCCTCATGCTCGCGGTGTTCGGTACGGCGCTCGACAAGCGTGGCCCCAACGTCGGTGGGTTCGGCATCGGCCTCGTGCTGACCATGGACATCTTCGCGGCCGGTCGCTTCACCGGTGCGGCGATGAATCCCGCGCGCGCCTTCGGTCCCGCCCTGATGAACTCCAGCTGGGATGACCACCTCGTGTATTGGATCGGACCGATCGTCGGCGCCGTGGCGGCAGCCCTCCTCTACCACTACGTCTTCTCGGACGACGCGGCGGAAGCGGAAGCGGCGGCCGCGCACTAATCCCGGCGGCCCAGGAGGCCGCAGCAGTCATGCCACCATCTTGCCGATAAATACCCCCGCCGCACGGCAGATGATGGAAGAGAGCGGACCTCACGGTCCGCTCTCGCTTTAACCGTTGTGGCTGGGCCCGTGGCGTTATCCGGCGGCGCGAGTGGCGGCCTCGGCCGCATCGACTTGCAGGTGCGGGACGTGCGCCTGCAACGCATCGAGGAACGCGCCGCGGTCATCCGGCGTCAGTAGCAGTTGGCGGCCGTACGCCAGGCGTACCTGCACCACCGGACCGCGGTCCAGCGTCCGAATCGGCCGCGCCGCGAGCACATCCCCGAGGCCGAACCGCCGTCGCCATGGGCCATGCACGATCCACAGCGACTCGTCGCTGAGTTCGTAGCGCGACCCAAGCACGCACCACGAGTGGATGAACGACACCGCCATCAGCAACGAGGCGATCGCCGCGGCAGATTCTGTCGTCGTGTCGCCGTACGTGACGAGGATGCCGAACAGCAAGAATTCGACCGCTGGCGCGACGACTGCCGCGACGCGAGTGGGGGTGGAGTGGCGCAGTTCGAAATCAGCGCGCATGCCTGATCGTCGACGAAAGCGGACTCGACGGTAGTGCGAATCAGGGGAGATCCGGATGCCCCAGGCGTCGGCCACCTGCCGAAGGGGCGGAGTCGCGGTTTCGCTAACGAATGCCGGTTGAGCCGTGCCCGCCGGCGCCGCGCGCCGTGTCCTCCAGCGTGTCGACCTCCATCCAGTCGGCTTCGGCGAGCTGGCTGACGATCAACTGTCCGATGCGGTCGCCGTCATGCACCGCGAAGCTGCCGAGGTCGGGCAAGCAGTAGAGGGTGACGTGGATTTCGCCTCGATAGTCGGCATCGAGGGTGCCGACCATACCGATGACGCCTCGCGAAAAGAGGCCAGACCGGGGTCGGACCTGGACGTCAGTGCCGGGTGGGGCGGCGATCGCGATGCCGGTCGGTACGCGGGTGGGCATGGTGCCGAGGAGGAGCGGACCGTCCTCGATACAGGCGTGCAGGTCGTAGCCGCTGGCGAGTTCGGTCTGGCGTTCAGGGAGGCGCGCATTCGGGCGTAGGCGACGCCAGCGCAGTTCGATCGTGGGCACGGGGTGTCCGTTCCGAGAGACAGAACGGCCCCGCCAGGCGAGGCCGTATGAAGCTGGCTGACGGGGCGAGCGCTACGTGTTCGCCCTCGTCGCTTCGCTACGCGTTTGCCCGGGCCTTCTGGAGCCCCTTCCCCTTCTTCGGGGTGAGGATCTCCATCGGGTAGATGGCCTTCTTCAACAACTCGCGCGGCGGGTCGATGTAGATCGCGTTCCAGCCGCAGGCCTGCTCGCAGAGCCGGCAACCGACGCACTTCTTCTCGTCGACCGTGGCCATGCCATAGAAGTCGAATGAGTTGGGCGCGTCCGAGAGTGACAGCGCGTCGAACGGGCAGATGTTGATGCAGAGTTCGCAGCCGGAGCCGATGCAGTTCTGCTCGGCAACCTTCGCCAGCGGCAGTTCCCGGCGCGGGAACGTGCGAGCGATGTCGCCGACCTCGTCGAGGATCGCTTCCGGCGGGCAGACCGCGCCGCAGGCGCCGCAGTCGATGCACAACTCCGCGTCGATGACGTGGAGTTCGTTACGGATTCCAGTGATCGCCTCCACCGGGCACTTCTTCGTGCAGGCGGTACAGCCGATGCAGGTCTCAACAATGCTGTAGGCCACGGAGAAAGCCTTTCGTGGTGCAGTTCCGCCCAAACGTACCATCGGGCGAAATCACCGGCAATAAAGGATCAGTCTCGCTATCAGTCTCCCGGCAACGACCGACCGCTACTGCCGGTACAGCTTGACGACGTCAATCTGGCCCGGCTGGGTCGCGTCGATGCACAGATCGCAGAGCGTGCACTCATCCAGGTTGCCCTCGACGGTGCGGACGCGGCCCGCGTCGTCGAGTTCGAAGATGTCGACGGGGCAGACCTCGACGAGCTGCTTGCAGACCGCCGGGTCCTCCTGGACCGAGTCGGCGATGTCGACGCGGATGAACATCGCGGCCATCGTTAGCCCCCGATCCGTTCTTTGAGCAGGCGCGGGATGTCTTCGATGCGGTCGGCGACGGAGATGCCGATCGCTTCGAGGTTGGCGATCTTCTCGGCGGTGGTGTCGGCCTTGCCCTCGACGATGGTGCCGGCGTGGCCGAAGCGCATGCCGGGCATCTCGTCCATGAAGCGACCGGCCATAAAGGCGACGACCGGGAGCTTGCTGCCGCTCTCCTTCATGTAGTCGGCCAGTTCGTACTCGGCGCGACCGCCGGGCTCGCTGTAGATCGCGATGCCCTTCGTCTGCTCGTCGGCGTCGAAGAGCGGCATCAGCTCCGCGTAGGTGGAGCCGATGATGGCGTCGCCGCCGATTGAGACGGCGGTGCTGACGCCGAGACCGGCGACGGAGAGTGAGTTGGCGATCTCGACGGTCATGCCGCCGGAGCGGGACATCACGCCGATCGACCCCGGAACGAACGCACGGCGGCACGAGTCGACCGCGCCGCCCACGCCCCCGACCTTCGACTTGCCCGGCGAAATCACGCCGAGGCAGTTGGGGCCGATGATGCGGACGCCCTCTTGCTGGGCGTATTCGACGAACTGCGCGACCTGCTTGCGCGGGATGCGCTCGGTGACCACGACGATCAGTTTGATGCCGGCCTCGATCGCCTCGTTGACGGCGTCCGCCGCGAACGCCGGCGGTACCGACACCACCGAGGCGTCGACGCGCTCACGCTCGGTGAAGGCGCGGACGGTGTCCTCGACGGGCACGCCGTGCACGTCGCGGCCCTTGCGCCCGGGGGTGACGCCCCCGAGGAGCTTGGAGCCGTAGTCCAGCACCTCGCGCGCCATGGTGACGGCCTCGCGGCCGGTGATGCCCTGAATGATGAAGGTCGTGTTCTCGTCGACGAGGATCGACATCGCTAGGCCTCCATCTTCGCGACCGCGCGACCGGCGGCCTCGTGCATCGACACCGTGCGATCGACGTATTCGACGCCGTACTTCTCGAGGAGTGCGAAGCCCTCTTCCTCCCACGAACCGGGGATGCGGAAGATGGCGATCTTGTCGGCCGGGTCGAACCCCGCCTCGATGCAGCCCTTGATCACGCCGCGCGCGACGATGTCGACGCGCGTGTTGGAGACGACGTTCATCATCACGGCGATCTTGTCGACCTTGGGCTGCTCGCAGATGAGCTTCGTGAGGGCGGCGGCCTTCGAGACGGAGGGGTTCCCGCCGATCTCGCAGTAGTTGGCAGGCTTGCCGCCAGCGGCACGGACCGCGTCGAAGAGGGTGAGCGAACCACCACCGGCACCAATGATCAGGCCGAGGTTGCCGTCGAACTCGGTGAGGTTGCCGGCAACCCCTCGAGGGTCGGCGCCATCCACGATCGCGGCGTCGATCTCGAACTGGGTCGGGGGACGGGCCTGGCGGCTGTCCTCGTCCGGGACGCCGATTTCGCGGAGCAGCGCGCGGTGGCTGTTGCGCGCCTCCGACTCCATGTCGAGGTGGCAGTCGAGGGCGATGATCGAACCGTCCTCGAGCTTGCCGATCGGGTTGATCTCGGCGAGCGTCATGTCGAGTTCGAGGAACAGCCGCGCGAGCCCGGCGACGATCCTCGAGAGTTGGTTCAGCTCGCTGCCAGTAACGCCGACCGAGGCGACAGCCACCTTGGCGATGTAGTCGGAGAAGGGGCGGCTGGCGGAGAAGTGCGTGCGCGAGAGGTGCTCTGGGTACTGCTCCGCGACCTCCTCGATGTCGATGCCGCCCATGTCGCTGAAGATGATGACCGGGCGCTTGGCGCGACCGTCGTAGGTGACTGCAGCGAAGAACTCCTGCTTCACGTTGCGCTTTTCCTCGATGAGGACGCCGACGGGCTGGAGGTTGTTGATCGTCAGTTCGAGGATGTTCGCGGCATGGCCACGCGCCTCCTCGGGTGTGTCGGCGAACTTCACGCCGCCCGCCTTCATGCGGCCGCCGCTGAGGACCTGCGATTTGATCACGACCGACCCGCCGATCTCGGCGGTCGCGGTCGCGGCCTCGTCGGCGGTGGTGACGAACCTGCGCTTCGGGAGCGCGACGCCATACCCCGCTAGGACCTGTTTCGCTTCGTACTCGTAGAACCGCACGCGCGTCCTCCTGCCCGGGAGCGCTACTCCCAGAGTCGCCGTTCCGGCGGGCAATATGCCATGCGGAGAGGTTACGAGGGATCTGCGGGTCGCGTTGAATGCCCGCCGGTCCGGGTCCAGACTTGTTCCCACCTTTCTCAAGGCATGGAGGCGAGATGCGCCGTTACCTGTTTGGTCTTCTCGCGTTCGCGTTCGCTGGTCTCCTGCTCGCCTGTGGATCGGACGACGGCGGTGACGGGGGCGGCAACAACCACGATGGCCCGTCCGGCGGCGGTCAGTCCTCGGATTCGAACGATCGAGGCAACGGCAAGTTTCGCTTCCTCGCCCTGAACTTCGGCGGCATCGACGACGTGGAGCCCGACGGCGGCGATCCGGAACCCGTCATCGTGTTCACCGACTACGGGCTGTCATTCGGCGAAACGCCGTTCCCCGTGAAACTGATCGATGACGACATCTGGTTCTCACGCGGACCCGGTCAACTCACCTCGGTCGACCTCGACTCGGGCGATGCCACGGAGCTGACGTTCGCCTCCACGCAGCAGGTCACGGACTACTACCTCGTCGGGGACCTCATCTGGGTCGAGGTTGGGTTCGCCTACGCCGACGCCGTGCTGCTGGGGATCGACCGCGCGTCCGGCGAAACGAAATTCACCCTGACGCCGCCCGAGGGCGTGCGGTACGCCGACTTCTCGGTGGGCGCGACCGGTCTCTGGGTGATCGGCGGCGATCCCGAGACCGTCGCCGCGGTCTCCCACGTTGATCCCGCGACCGGCAGCGTCCTCGGGATCCACGATGTCGGCCTCGTCGTGAAAGAGGTGCTGGCGGCTTCCAACAGCGTCTGGGCCGGCGGCACCGAGTACGCCTTCGAGGGCGGCTCGGGCTCCTCCGTGGTCCGCCTCGATCCAACCACTGGCGAGGTGCTCGCAACCATCGAGGTCGGTGACTACCTCGGCGGGCTCCTGGAGCATCGCGGGTGGATCTGGGCGGTCGACACGTTCGGCGAGGATGGCGAGGGCGCGCAGCTCTACCGAATCGACCCGGCCACGAACACGGTGGCCAGCAAGACCTCGGTTGGAAAGGGAACCACCGGCTCCGTCACCTTGATTGCCGCGGGAGACCACGTCCTCGCCCAGAACTCAGAGGACGACATCCTCTACGCCATCGATGCGAGGACCGGCGAGGGGGACTTTTTCGTCACCGGTCCCGGCCTCGCGCTCGGCGTCCGGTAGCACCGCGCGTGGTGCGCGGCCTGGACGCGATCGTGACCCGCGCTAGCGATCCAGCCGTCTGGGCTGACGGCGAAAAGATCCCGTGGAATGACCCGGCGTTCAGCGAGCGCATGCTCGCTGAACACCTCTCCCAGGCCCACGATGCCGCGAGCCGGCGCAGCGAGACCATCGAGGCGCAGGTCGCCTGGATTGCGGCTGAACTGCCGGACGAGGGCGCGCGCATCCTCGATCTCGGCTGCGGCCCCGGGCTCTACGCGAATCGGCTCGCTCGCCTGGACTACCGCGTGCGCGGGATCGACTTCTCCCCTGCCTCCATACGCCATGCCCGGTCCGAGGCGGAGCGCGCCGGCCTCGAGGTGTCGTATGAGCTGGGCGACGTGCGCGAGACGCCCTTCGGGCAGCACATGGACCTCGTCACCTTCCTCTACGGGGAGCTGAACGTATTCCGCCGCGCCGAGGTGCGGGTGCTCCTGGAGCGCGCGCACGCAGCGCTGACGCCGGGTGGCCTGCTACTGATCGAGCCACACACCTTCGAGGCCGTGCGCCGGATCGGCGCAGCGGCACCGCGCTGGTCCACGCACCAGTCCGGCCTCTGGTCGGATCGTCCGCACCTGGTGCTTGAGGAAGCGGGCTGGGATCAGGCCGCTTCGATCGCCAGGCATCGCTGGTTCATCGTCGACGCCGCCACCGGCCACGTCTCCCCTCATGGGGACGCGATGCAGGCCTACAGCGACGCGGAGTACCGCGCACTCCTCGGCGCCGCCGGTTTTGGCGAAGTGGCGTTGCGCGCGGACTGGCCCTCGGCCGCGGCACACGAGGGTGATCTGGTCGCTTACACCGCCCGCGCGAGCTAGTTCGCGCGCAGCCGATGCTCGAAGGTGCGGTGCACCCAATCGTGGAAGGCGTGCCAGTCGGCATGAATCCGTGGCCCGTTGTTCTCGGCGGGGCCGCTGGGCCGAAGGTCGTTCCAAGGGGCGGCGAGCAACGCGAGGACGGTCTCGGTCTCGTGCATCAGGTCCGCGGTGTGGGCCAGCATGTCGTCCAGGTGCAGGTCGAGCTGTAGCTTGCGACAGGCCGCGACCTTCGACTCATACGAGGTGGTGGCGACGCCGTTGACCTCGAGTTCATGGTGCTGCAGCCAGCGCTCCACCGGCTCCGCCTGCTCGGGCGTCCGCGCGGTCACGATGTAGAGGTCGGCGTCGCGTCCAAGGGTGCGCATCGTCGCCTCGGCGCCGGGCACGAACTCAAGACGCTGGAAAAACCGCGGATCCTTGATCATCGCCGCGAACCGCTTCGCGCCGATCCGCTCCCGTCCCGGCGGCCAGCGCATCTCCTCCGGCTCGAGTTCGATGCCCTCCAAGTCTCGCAGGTACCGCGCCGCGGCACCGATCGAATCGGCGAGTGTGCCGTCGAAATCAATACCGATGCGCAGCCGTGCGGGCTCGGACATGGTGGGGACGGCTACTCGATTCCGTATTGGGAGGCCAGCTCCGGGTCGCGTTGGGCGATCATCCGCGCGTAGTTGACCATCACCTGCGCCTGCTTCCAGGTCGCGTCGTCCTGCATCTTGCCGTCGACCATCGCGACGCCGGAGCCGTCCGGAATCGCCTCCAGGATCTTCATCGCCATCTTCACCTCGTCCACCGCGGGGCTGAAGACCTTGCGGGCGATCGCGATCTGACTGGGGTGCAGCGACCAGGCACCGACACAGCCAAGCAAGAACGCCGAGCGGAACTGGTCCTCGCAGCCCAGCGGATCGCTGATGTCGCCGAACGGACCGTAGTACGGCAGCGCGCCCGCGTTGACGCAGGCGTCGACCATCTTCGCCATCGTGTAATGCCAGAGGTCTTGCTGGACGCAGGCGCGCTCGGCGTCAGGGGCATCCGGATTTGGGTCGGCGCGAACGACATAACCAGGGTGGCCCCCGCCGACGCGGGTGGTCTTCATCCGCCGCGACGCGGCGAGGTCCGCGGGACCGAGGCTCATGCCTTGCAGCCGGGGACTCGCGATTGCGATCTCCTCGACCTGTGCGACGCCGCCGCCGGTCTCGAGGATCGCGTGGACCATGATTGGCTTGGCGACGTTGTGCCGTGCCTCGAGCTGTGCGAGCAGTCGATCGACGTAGGTGATGTCCTGCGGACCGAGCACCTTCGGAATCATGATGACGTCCAGGCGGTCGCCGATCTCGGCGACGAACTCCATGACGTCGTCGAGGAACCAGGGGCTGTCGAGGCTGTTGACCCGCGTCCAGCAGCCCGTGCTGCCGAAGTCGTTGTCCTTGACGACCTTGATGAAGCCGCGCCGAGCGTCGACCTTCTGGTCCATGGGCACGGCGTCCTCGAGGTTGCCCAGCAGGACGTCAACCTGCTTCAGCATGTCCGGGACCTTGTCCACCATCTTCGGGTTCGCGGCGTTCAGGAAGTGGATCATCCGGCCGGGCGTGACCGGGATCTCGCGGAGCGGCTCCGGCGCACCGATCGCCAGCGGCTGGAAGAAATCTCGAGGGCTGCGGAGCATGGCCTTCTCCTCTGGCGGGTGCGCCACTGGCGTCCCGCGGACACGCCCCATCGCGGGACGTCCTTCGACGCTAGCGAGCGCTGTCGGGCGGCGTCAACGGTCCTCGTCGGTCGTGGGTCGCTCGATCAGGCAGACCGGCCATCGATCACCGGCGCCGGGCGAACCAGCGATCGATCGAAGAACCAGTTCAGCAGCCACGCGGGAACGAGCACCGCCGCGCCCGCGACTCCGAAAGTGATCGCGTTGCGAGCCGGTGTCCAGGCGATCGCATCGATCAGCCGCGAATACTCGTCGGCGACGGCTGTTCCGTCTGACCCCACGAACGCGATCGCGAACTGCAGCAGCAGTGCCCCGAGGAACACGAGCCCCGCCGCGCCGACCATCGCCAGTCCCAGCGCGGTGAATCGCGAGAACCCGTTGCCCAGGAGCACGACGATGCCACCGAGGATGAGCGCCGCGATCGCGAGCGGGCGCAGCAGGTTGGTTGCGCGGTCATGGTTGGCCTGCGTCAGGCCGTCCATCACCCGCCGCGTGCCGCCCGGGGTGGAGAAAGTCGAGGTCTCAATCGGGGGCCCGTCCGGCACCTGGAGCGCCTCGATGCCCTGCTCGTAGATCGCCAGTCCCGCACGTTCCAGCAGGGCGGCGCGCATCAATGCGCGATCGCCGCTGGCAGCCTCGGCGGCGGTCAGTTCGATCCCGGGGGTCAGAAAACCGGGGACCGCGACGCCGCCATTCTCGGTGGGCGTCGCTTCCGTGATCTCCGCCATGTGAAGGCGCAGCAGATCGTCCAGCGACGTCAGCACCGCCACGCCTTGCTCCTGCGCCGGAAGCGCGACGGTTCGATCGGTTGCCTGACTGGCGGAAAGCGTCGCGAGCCACAGCGCCGCCGCCAGCGTGAACGCGAGCCCGGCCAGCCAGGTAATGCCGGAACGCGCGGAGACCGTGGAACTCTCGAACTGCGACATGTCCATCGCCGGCGCGGGGGGCAGCCGCCCATAACTCCCTGAATCCGTAATCACCGGGGCGGGTGTATCGGCTTCGTCCGGGGATTGGGATGCGGAGCGATCGTCGGATGTCACGGGCGTTCCTCAACGGTGGTGCGCGCGATCAGATCATGGAACGGACGGCGGCCGACCGCGATTAGGATCGCCGATCCGAGGCCGGCGAGTCCGATCAGCAGCGCGGTCACGGCGAAGATCCAACTCAGCAAGCCCGCACCACCCAGGAAGGCGAGCGCGGCGAGCCAGAGCCAGACGGGCAGTCTCAGCGGGTGCGCGGCGAATCGCCCGATGCGGGCGCGCCGCCCGGCGTCGCCGAGGGTGCGAATAGCGAGCCCGTGCCGCGACTGCCCCGGCGTCGCGCCGCTATCGATCGCGGCCGCGAGTAGCCAGGCGCTCCAGACCGGTGCTGGCGCGAGTACTAGCGCGGTGGCGATCGCCGTGTCCGTCGCACCGGCGTCGGTCGCGCCCCATGCCGTGCGCCAGAAGAGGTAAGCGACTGCCACGAGGAACGCGAACACGCTGCCGCCGGCCAGTCTCAGCAGATCCGAGACGGCAGCAGAGAAGCGATCGGACCGGCTCGCGCGTCGACCGGCACCCGACCGTTCCGAGGTCAACGGTCGCGCCTCGCCGACCCGGGAGGCAGCGTGACCATCGAGCGCGGAGGAGCCGGTGTTCACCATGGCGTCGATCATAGCGGTCGAGGCTGGTGCATCGAAGTCGGGCGCGCGCCGGGCCTTCGCCGTACGGTGGATCGATGCGGAATCCGAGTCGTTGGCGCCGGTTCGTGGTCCCTGCAGCGCTCCTCCTCACCTTCCTTGCGAGCCTCGGAATCTTCGCGCTGCGTGATGCGCGGGCTGGCGACGCGTTCGATGTCGTCCGTTGGGAGCGGACCACGCTGGTCAACAAGTGGCTGTACGCGCTCGGTGCTCCGCTCCGTGACGACCTGAGCGACGACGAGGCGATCCGCCGCTACTTCAGCCTCGATGACCCGGCCTCCGAGGAAGCCGGCGAGCTGGAGAACACCGTCGAGGCGGTGATCGAAGGCCGGATCGATGCGGTCCTCGCGGATCTTGCGATCGAAGGTCGCTTCCCGATCCCCGCCTCCGTATTCCCACCGGTCGATGTCGAGCTGGCGAGTTCGCCGCGGGTCCTCATCATCTCGCCACGGGATCGGATCGAGCGCATCTCCGGCAACCTCCTTCGCCCCGATCTCACCGAGACCGATGTAAACGAGATCGAGCAGCGGACCGAGCGGGATGAGTCACTGTCCGCGCTGGTCGTTGGGACGGGCGGCGTTGCGACCTACCCGGCGATTGTCGCGACTGGGCGCAGCTACCGGCGGACGGTTGAGACCTCGGCGCACGAGTGGGTGCACCACTACCTGTCGTTCTACCCACTCGGTCGCAACTACTTCGATTCAAGCGACCTGCAGACGATCAATGAGACGGTCGCGGATGTGGTCGGCGACGAGGTCGCGGCGATCATCCTCGAACGCTGGGGCGATCCGACGATCGCCCCGCCGACCGCGACGGCGGAGCCGACGGCCACCCCCGAGGCGACCCCGGAGCCTGCGGCCACATCGGCGCCGGTCCTCGATCGCAACGAAGTATTGCGCGAGCTACGCCTCGAGGTGGATACGCTGCTGGCCGACGGTCGGATCGACGATGCCGAGGCACGGATGGAGCAGGTTCGGCTGGAGCTGTGCGACACCGGCTTCTGCCAGCGTCGGATCAATCAGGCCTACTTCGCCTGGTACGGAACCTACGCGGCGCGGCCTGACGCAACCGACCCGCTGGGCCCGCAGATCATTGCGCTGCGCGAGCAGAGCGGGTCGTTGGCGGCGTTCCTCAAGCGCGTGCGCGGGGCGGGATCGCGTGCCGACGTCGAAGCGCTGGCGGCGGAAGTGACGTCGAGCGAGTGACGGTGCGTGCGGACGATCCCGCGGTCGCGCGGGGCGGAGCTGAACCGGTGCCGCACCTTGCTGGCGCGGCGGTTGGTGACGGTTAGCGGGGCTTGACGCGGTTGAACATGGCGCGGACGCGAACGGATGCCTGCTCGAGGCGACCTCGCGAACGACGTTCAACCTTTACGCGCAGATCGCCGGGCCGATCACCACAGTGAACGACGGGCGTCTCGCTCTTCAAGACTCGCTCTCGAACGTCTTGTGACATCCTGAACAATCTCCCTGCGAGTGCCACTGTCGATCCACCGCGACTCAGGATCAAGTCGGCGAATCACCAATCCCGTCACAAGCGACTCACGACTTGCCCCGCGAGGTGATGGCATCGTCGAACGCGGCTGCCGCACGCCGCACCAGCGATGGCATCGCTTCGCGAGTACCGGTGTCCCAGATTGGCTCGTGGCGGAAGAAGATGACCGCCCACCCCCACTGGAGCAGCGACGCGGTGCGGAAGTCTCGGGCGGCGGCGTCCCGGTCGTAGTGGGCACCGTGGTGTCCGAGCGTCGCCAGGTAGTGATCGAGCAATTCGTCCTCGTGCTCACGCCGGTCCTCGACGGTGAGCGCTAGCACGAGGAAACGCGCGACATCGCGCATCGGCGCGTCGATCCGCGAGCCCTGCCAGTCGATCAGGACCGGGCGCGCGTCACCGGAGTTAGCGTTGCCGGAGTGTGGGAGCAGCACATTGTCGGGATGAACGTCACCGTGCGTTCGCGTTTGCGGTCCGGCCGAGAGCGCCGCGAAGTAGCCCGCCACCTCGTCGGCATAGCGCCGGGTCCGTTGGCGCACACGATCGTCGACGTGCTCGCTCAGGTACGGCCTGCCCGCTGCCGCGTGCTCCTCGACGAACGGGCGTAGTCGCGCGAAGTCCTCGGCCGCCTGCAGCGCGCCCGAGGTGGCCCATTCGCTCGCGTGGAGCCTGGCGAGTTCGTCGAGGACGGCCGCCGCTTCCTCAACAGCCACCTCACGCATCAGCCCGCTCGACATACTCGCGCTCAGGTCTTCGAGGACGAGCACATGCGCGCCAGTGCGTTCCTCGTAAGCCGCCACGAAACTGCGAGGGACCGCGACTCCGCTTCTCGGCGCGATCGCCCGATAAAACTCCACCTCTGCCTCGTAGCCGCGCTGGAACGATGCGCGGGCGGTCGCGTCCGCCGACGACCGTTTCCAGATCAGCGGCGGCGCAAACCCGGTCGTCTCGTCCTGAACGCGCGGGACCACGCGAAGCAGCTCCGAGGTCAGCCCGCCGCCCTCGATCGGACGGAAGTCGATCGACTCGATCGCGGCACTGAACCCGTGCCGCGTGAAGACCGTCGCGAGCCACGCCGGGGTGAGCTGGTCCGGGCGCTCGGGGATCAGGCCGCCGGGTGGGTCGAGCGAGGGCATCAGGCCCCGTCGAGGTCGATGCGTAGCTCCTCCAGATAGAACCGCCGCACCGCCGCCTCGGCCTCGGCCGGCCATTCGACGTCAAGGAGGCTCGCCGCCGCGGAGATCTCCGCGAACAGCGTGCGGGTCAGCCCGCGATAGCTCGCACGGACCGCGCTCTCGTTCGGCGGGATCGTCGCGAATGCACGAGCGAGGTCGACGACGAGGGCATCGACGCGTTCCCGCTGATCCGGATCGAGGAACCGCTCGTTGTGGAGTTGCGGTCGGTAGGTGTGCTCCGGGTGCCGCTGCGCGAGCATCGCCGGCACCAGGAACTGGTAGACGATCATCAGCGCGTTGAGATGCAGCGAGCCCCATTCTTCCCGGCCGCTCAGCCGCGCCGGGAACGTGAAGCCAAACAGCAGCGTTGCGATCACCTCGCGGAGCCGGGTTGCGGCGTCCGAGCCCGGCACCGGCGCCAATCTGAAGTCGCTCGTGAGGCCATCGAGGTCGAAGAGCACCCGCGGTACGACGGGCCGCGGTGGCCCCGCTACGCCGCTCGCCGGCTCGACGAACAGATCGAGGCGGACCCAATCATCCAGCGTCACCGCGAACATCCGCCGCGGCCCGAAGTTCAAGGTCAGGTAGCCGAATGGCTCGCGCACCTCGGTCAGCCACGCGCGTGCGCCATCGCAGAACGATTCGAAGTCCTCGGCTGGTACGGCGACGTGCAGGTCCACGTCCGACGAGCTGTCCGCGGTGCCGCGAGCGAACGAGCCTTCCAGCCACGCAGCGCGCACACGAGGATCGGCGCGGGCGTGGGCCTCGAGGTCGGCGATCAGTTGTTCGTGACGGGCGGTGTCGGTTGTCGTCGGGCGCATGGCAGCCCCTCGCCTACCTGTGACGTACGTCACAAGTAGGCGGACAGTATCACAACGGCACGATCGCGGGCTCGAGCGACAACTCGGTCGGGCCCGCGCCGCTATTCGTCTTCGTTGCGGACGATCACGAAGACCTGTGCCTGGGCCTCGCCGAAGATCGAGTCCTTCACCGTGACCCTGATCGTGTAGATGCCGTTGGCCAGCGCGCTGGTGTCCCAGGTCGCCAGCCGGCTATTCGCCACGCTGGTCGTCCGCCGTTCGATCGGTACCCACTCGGTGGGGGTGATGCCGGCGCCGACCTCGACCACGAAGTCCTGCAAGTCGAATGAACCTGCCGTCCCGATGATCTGGATCTCACCGCTGACCGCCGCCTCGGCGATCGGACTCTGAATCTCGACCACCGGTGCGAGGTCGTCGACGATCCCGGTTTCGCCGTTGTTGACGTTGACCGCCACGTTGTACTCACGGATGCCGAGCTTGGCGTCCTGGAGCAGCACAAGGATGGTGTACGGCCCGTTCGGCACGAACGTCGTGTCCCACTGCGCGAGCGGGCCGTTGGCGATTTGCCGCGTCGCGCTGATGAGTTGGACCCAGCTTGTGGGATTGCTCCCACGACCCCACTCAACGGAGTAGCTGAGGAAGTCCTCAGAACGGGCGGTTCCGCGAATCTGGACGGTGCCCTGAATCAGGTCGCTCTGTGCGGGGGAGGTGACCAGTACTGGTTGCGGGCCGGTGCTCTCCTGCTCACTCGGCGCCAGCAGGCTCAGTATGCCGCGTGACGCCGCCCAGGCCTGAAGCCCGCCGCCCCAGTCCTTGACCTCATCCGGGGGCAACACCAGGCGGACGTCCTCCTTGACGAAGGTCGCCGGCGTGTTGTCCCGCGCGAGGAGGCCGGTCCGGGTGTCGATCTTCACGGTCTGCCACCAGTCGTCCTCGAAGTCGGCAAGGTCCTCGTCGCTGCGGGGCAGCACGGACTCGCCGAACAACGACTTGTAGCGATTGATCTGCGGACAGATGTCGGACGGGAGCTTGCCGGACGGCCAGCAGACCTCGCGCTCCACCACGCCCGGCGCGCGCGTAAACGGCGTCGGCGGCAGCTCGAGGTACGCCGACGCGAAGACCATGTACTCCTTCCAGGAGCGCAGCGACGCGCCCGCGGAACTGATGCCGACCATCGGGTCGTTGTTCGCGTTGCCGATCCACGCGCCGGCGACGAGGTGCGGCGTGTAGCCGAGCGTCCACGTCTCACCGATCTCGCGCGAATCGTCGTATGGCTCCGAGGTGCCCGTCTTGGCGGCGGACGGGCGGCCGTCCGGCAGCGAGAGCGCGTGGCAGACGCCGTAGGTGAGGCACTGGTTGGTGCCGTCCGACAAGATCGAGGTGACCAGCGACGGGAACTCCGCGGCGACCACCCGGCGCTCCACGGGCGCCTCGTACTTGTAGAGCGTTTCGCCCGCGGCATTCGTCACCTGGAGCAACGCGATTGGCTCCAGCGTGCGCTCGCCCGGGTCGATGTCCGACACGACGACCTCCTGGCCGCGCATCACGCCATCGGCGGCGAGCACGCCGTAGGAGATCACCTGGTCGAACAGCGTGATTTCGCCGCCGCCCAGAGTCAGTGCTGGCCCATAGCCACCCTCGGTGTCCAGGGCGGTCTGTCCCATTTGCTTCAGCACGCTCACGGTGTTGTCGACGCCGGCGAACTCGATCGCCTTGATCGCGGTGATGTTGAGCGAGTTCCCCAGAGCGCTCGCGGCGGTCATCGGGCCCTGGAACGTCCCGATCGGGTCGCGCGGGGAGAAGGCGGCGCCGCTCCCTGCATCGATGATTGTGTACGGCGCGTCAACGATGCCCGTACCGGTGCCCCAGCCCTGCATGAACGCCGTCATAAACGTGAACGGCTTGAGGGTCGATCCGGGAGAGTTGGGGGCGACGGCGTTGTCATTGCGGCCTTCGATGTCTTCGCGGAAGTAGTCGCGGCTGCCGACGTAGGTGAGGATCTGGCCCGTCTGGACGTCCATGCCCACGAGGGAGCCGTTGAACCCCCCCGCCGATTCGGCGCCCGCGACGATTTGCTCCTCGATGATCCGCTCTGCTTCGCGCTGGAGGTTCATGTCGATGGTGGTGATCACCTCGAGGCCGGCCGAGACGAGGGCCTTCTCCCCGAAACGGGCGCGCAGTTCGTCGGCGACGCGGCCGAGCACGAAGTGGGGCGCTTGGATGTCGAAGCGGTTCGTCTTGAAGGTCAGCGACGAGCTGCGCGCGGCCTCCGCCGCGGCCGGTGTAATGGCGTCGGCGTCGACCATCAGATCGAGGACCTGGCTCTGGCGGATACGGGGCGCGCTACCGATCGCGAGCTGACCGGTGAGCGGATCGATGTGATCGAAGGGGTAGTACAGGGCTGGTGACTGCGGGATGCCAGCAAGCAACGAGGCCTCGGCGAGGTTGAGCTGGGCGGCGGATTTCCCGAAGTACCCCTGCGCCGCCGCTTCGATGCCGGTGTAAATGCCGCCGTACGAGATCGAGTTCAGGTACCAACTCAGGATCTGGTCCTTGTCGTACTGCTTCGTCAGCTCGAGGGCGATCACGGTCTCGCGGATCTTGCGATCGACCGATCGTTCGGCGCGCTCGTCCAACGGGATGTAGACGTTCTTCGCGAGCTGCTGAGTAATCGAGGAACCGCCGGATCCCTCGAGGAACTCCCCGCCGTAGGGCGTGAGGTTCTCGATCGCCGCGCGCGCGAGGCCGCGGGTGTTGAGCCCGTTGTTCTCGTAGAAGGTTGGATCCTCCACGGACACGGTCGCGTCGATCAAGAACTGGGAGATCTCCTCGATCGGTACGGGACGGCGGAGCCCGGTGAACTCGTCGACGAATTCATAGAGCAGCTCGCCGTTGCGGTCGTAGATGCGGGCGCCACCGCTCGGCAGCGCCGCGATCAATTGCTCGGGCGGGACGACGGTGTCGGCGACCTCGTTGTAGCGGTTCATGCCGTATATCGCGGTACCGCCAGCGGTCGCGCCGCCAGCGAGGGCGATGAAGAGGAACACCCCTCCGAGGATGAACAGTAGCTTCGATCGGCCCTTGCTCCTCTTCGCGCTGGACTGCAGTTCGGCGCGGGCGCGGATGCGCCGCCGCATTGCGCTGTGACGGGCGCGGCTCATGCGGCACCGCCGTCGCTGCGCCGCGCATCTGGGCGGCGGCGCAGGATCACGAGGTGGGAGAGACCGAAGCGACCCAGGACGTTTCCTTCGGCCCAGTAGGAGACGCTACGGACGATCCGCGCAGCACGCGGCCAGCGCGCGGCGATGTTGTCGTACCCGGCGAAGACGTACCCGTGGTCGACAATCTCGAGGTCCGACCCGTCGATCAACTGCCGCCAGTCCCCGTGCCCGTAGACCCGGGCGTGCGGCACGAAGTGGTCGCGGATCCGGCGCGGGAGCCAGTTGATCAGCGGGATGTTGCCGAAGATGTAGCGCTTACGGAAGTAGATGCCGTGCGTCTCGAAGGGATAGAGACGGTTCGGCGCGAAGATCACGCAGCGGCCGTCGTCGGTCAAGACGCGCGCAACCTCGCGCAGCGTTGCGCGGTCGTCCGTCACGTGCTCAATCACCTCGTTGAGCACGACGACGTCGAGCGAGCCATCAACGAACGGGAGCGCTTCGCCCGCGCCCGCGAGGAAGTCGGTGCGATTCCAGCCGCCGTCGGCGGACCGCTGGCGTGCCTCCGCGAGCCTCGGCGGATCGACGTCCAGGCCGATGCTGCGCGCACCCTGGCGGGCGAATGCGCGCACGTACTCGCCGACGCCGCAACCTAGATCGAGGGCGCGCCGGCCCTCGAGGTTCACGTAGCGCTCGACCATCGCGAGCCGGCGCTCCTGGCCGAAGCGCCAGACGAAACTGGGGTTGCCGAGGCGCGCCGCGTCGGGCTGCTCGCTCTCGGTCGGAAGCGCGAGCGTCTGCGTTGCGCGGTCACTCTGCGCGACGGACGGCGCGCTGCCGCCGGAGCCTGGCTGCGCCGACGGATCCGCGGCAGCACCAGCGGCGCCGTCGTTCGGTTCAGCGCCGATGGCGTCCTGATCCGAGGAAGCGCCATGGGCGCCTTGATCCGAGGAAGCGCCGTGGGCGCTGGGAGCGTTCGTCACGAACTCGCTCTCCTTCGGCCGTCGCCGGTGGCGGCGGCTGGGGTGTGCCCGTTGCCCGCCAGCGCGGAGCACACCTCGATCGTACGGTCCGTCGCCGCACCGAGTCGAATCGGGTAATCACGACGCGTATGAGCGCCAGATCGACCGTCCGGTCGCGGTCAGCAGCGGTGGTGTGGTGGGAGAGGCACACCTATAGTAGGCCACCGTGTTGCTCGGTTCGCCATGCCGTCAGAACGAGCACGCGCGCTCCCAGGTTCCCGTGTCCGGAGGCCGTGATGGCACTGTCGACTGACGAAGTGCGCCACATCGCGCGGCTCGCCCGGATCGCGCTCTCCGACGACGAGCTGGAGCGGATGCGGGATCAGCTCTCCTCCATCCTCGATCACTTCGAGGTCCTCAGCGAAATCGACACCGAAGGCGTGCCGCCCACGGCGCAGAGCTTCGCGCTGACCAACGTGCAGCGCGCGGATGTGCCAGGCGGCACGTTGCCGCGCGAAGAAGCGCTCGAGGGCGCCCCCCGTCGCGAAGACGGCTACTTCCGCGTCCGCGCGGTACTGGACTAGCGATGGCGGACGGCGCGATCGACCTCGGACGGACCGCTCACGAACACGCCGCCGCGTTGCGCGCCGGCGAGTACACCTCGAAGCAGCTTGCGGAGGCGACGCTGGCGCGCGTGCGCGGGCAGCAGGAGACGCTGAACGCCTATATCTCGCTGACCGACGATCTCGCACTCGCGCAGGCGGACGCCGCCGATCAGCGAATCGCCGCGGGGAACGCCGAGCCGCTGACTGGTGTTCCGGTCGCCGTCAAGGATCTGCTCTCGACGAAGGGGATCGTTACTTCGGCCGGATCGCGGATGCTCGGCGAGTACCGCCCGATGTTTGATTGCACCGTCGTCGATCGACTGCAGCAGGCCGGCGCGGTGGTGATCGGCAAGACCAACCTGGACGAGTTCGCGATGGGCTCCTCCAACGAGCACTCCGCGTTCGGACCGGTCCGCAATCCCTGGGATACCAGCAAGGTGCCCGGCGGATCCTCGGGCGGCTCCGCCGCGACTGTGGCCGCGCGAGGCGTGCCACTCTCATTGGGCACCGATACCGGTGGATCGATCCGCCAGCCGGCCGCGCTCTGCGGCGTCGTCGGTCTCAAGCCCACCTACGGGCGGGTCAGCCGCTACGGCGTGGTCGCCTTCGCATCCTCCTTGGAGCAGGTCGGGCCCTTCGGCCGGGATGCCGAGGACGTGGCGACCCTCCTCCGCACAATGGCGGGTCGCGACCCACTCGATTCAACGACCGCACCGGAGCCCGTGCCTGACTACACCGCCGACTTCGCGCGCGGCTTCGAGGGCCTCCGCGTTGGCGTCCCCGCCCAGTTCTTCGCCGACGGCCTCGATGATGGGGTGCGCGCCGCCATCGAGGCCGCGATCGACGTCTTCGCGGCAGGCGGCGCCATCATCGACCGCTCCGTCGAGCTGCCGACCACACCGGCCGCGCTGCCCGTCTATTACGTGATCGCCCCCTCGGAGGCCTCGGCGAACCTCGCGCGCTACGACGGCGTGAAGTACGGCTTCAGCTACACCGACGGCGAGACCGTCGACGAGGAGATGTCGGAGACGCGCAGTCGCGGATTCGGCGACGAGGTGAAGCGGCGGATCATGATCGGCACCTATGCCCTTTCCGCCGGCTACTACGACGCGTATTACCTGAAGGCGCAGAAGGTCCGCACGTTGATCCGTCGGGAGTTCGAGGCGGCGTTGAGCGACCACGACGTGCTGCTGACGCCCACGGCGCCAAGCGTTGCCTTCGGCATCGGCGAGAAGGTGGACGACCCCTACGCGATGTACCTGAACGACCTCTACACGCTGCCCGTGAACATCGCGGGTAACCCCGCGCTCAGCACCCCCTGCGGCTTCGATGCGGGGCTCCCCATTGGACTCCAGCTCATCGGACGGCCGTTCGATGAGGGAACGTTGCTGCGCGCGACGCACGCCTACCAGCGCGAAACCGACTGGCATCAGCGCGCGCCCTCGCTGCCCGTTTGAGCGACCCGTTGGCTCCCGAGCGGTCTGGTAGGCTGCGCCGATGACAAGCGGCAATGGCGACAATGGTGGCAACGGCAACGGCGCCTCAACGACCGGCGAGGGCGATCCGTCCGATCTCACACTCTCGATTCGCGGCATGCGTACCGAGCCCGGCGAGGTCGTCGGCGAGATGACCGTGGTGCTGAATACCACGCGCGGCGAGATCAAAATGCACCTGCGACCCTGCGAGGGACGCACCGGCTGCGCGATCTTCCTCGGCGGTGCCGCCGGCGGCGTCCGCGGTCCCGCGAACGCGATCTACGAACGAATCGGCGTCGAGCTGGTGGAAGCCGGCGTGACCTCGCTGCGTATCGAATACCGCGAACCCGGCGAGTTCGAGGAGTGCGTTGCGGACGCCCTCGCGGGCGCCTCGTTCCTCAAGGGAATCGGCGCAACCGAGGCGGTCGTCGTCGGTCATTCCTTCGGCGGCGCCGTCGCGATCAAGGCGGGTGAACTGGCGCCGCTGATCACCAGCGTCGTCGCCATGTCCTCCCAGCGATTCGGTACCCAAACCGTCGACGAGCTCAAGAAGCCGCTGCTGCTGATTCACGGGTCGAACGATGAGATCCTTGACCAGGCGGCGTCGAAAGACATCTTCGAACGGGCGGAAGAACCGAAACGGCTGGAGATTCTTGAGGGGGCGGGTCACGGCCTCCTGGAGGTCGCTGACGAGGTTCATGACCTGCTTCACGGGTTTATCACGATGTCTGTCGGCATCTCACCACTGGAGTCCTGATCAGCGCCCGATATCAGCCAGTTCCTCATCGATACGCCCGAAACGGTGGCAATGTGTCCACCTCGTTAACATCTGACAGTTCATGACGTAAGTCACTGAGACCTATGAAGCGGTCGACTATAATTCGTAGTGCGTGATGTGAGCGCGGACCACCGCGACCGCACGCCGACTGCAGTAAACACCGAGAGCACCGCGTCCGGCGCGGGCGCACAGAGTGGGGGAGTCGATGACCCTGGAGACGCCGAGCTTTAGTCCAGGCCTTGAAGGAGTGCTGATCGCGGAATCCGCGGTCTCGTTGGTGGAGGGCGAGGCCGGGCGGCTGAGCTATCGTGGCTATTCGATTGAGGATCTCACGGGCCCCACCGGGACCTTCGAGGAGATCGTCGCCCTCCTGTACGACGGAGAGCTTCCGACGCAAACCCGCATCGATGAGATGCGGGTGTTGTTTGAGCGCGAACGGGCGCTGACTGACGATCAGATCGCGATCGCGCGGCTGGCCGCCAAAGGCACGCACCCGATGTTCGCGCTCCAGGCCGCGGTGGCAACACTCGGCCCGATGGACAATGACTTCGAACGCAAGGTTGATACGGTCGTTGAGCGCGGTCAATCGCTGATCGCGAAGGTCGGTCACCTGGTCGGCGTGATCGCGCAGGCGGTCGATGGCCGTCCGTACGACGGTCCTCGGCCGGGCGAGTCGCACGCGCGGATGCTCGTACGCATGGTCACTGGCGAAGATCCGACCGAACTGCAGGTGCGGGTCATGGACGCGCTGCTGATCCTCCAGGCGGATCACTCCGCCGGCAACGCCTCAACGTTCACCTCGCGCGTGGTCGCTTCGACCAAGGCCGAGCCAGAGGCCGTCGTCTCTGCGGCGATTGGCGCTCTCTCCGGCCCCGCGCACGGCGGAGCCAACGAGGGCTCGCTACGTCTCTTCCAGCAGATTGGCGATCCGGCCAAGGCCGATGAGCGGATCTCCCGGCTCTTGGATGACAAGTTCAAGATTCCCGGCTTCGGTCACCGCGTGTACCACGTGAAGGACCCGCGCTCGAAGGTGATCCAGCGGCTTGCCGATGAGGTGATCAAGGACGGGACGCCGGCGGCAGATCACTACCAGATCGCGCTGACGGTCGAGAAGGTAGCCACGGAACGCCTCGGCGATCGCGGCTTGTTCCCGAACGTCGACCTCTTCTCCGGTTGCGTGTTCGAGGCGATCGGGATCCCGGTCGACTTCTTCACCCCGCTCTTCGCGGCCTCGCGAACGGCTGGGTGGACCGTGAACATGCAAGAGCAGTGGGAGTCCGGGAATCGGATCTTCCGGCCGGGCCAGGTCTACGTTGGCGAGCAGCACCGCCCGTTCACCGACATCGAAGGCCGCTAGTCGGTCGATCTTCGGATCACGTTGGAAGGCCGCCACCGGGCGGCCTTCTTGTTGCCCTCAGCCGTCCCGACTCGTTCCCTTCGGTCCTGTGCTGCGGGGTGCTGCTGCCGTCGGCCGTGGACCGGCTTAGGTCGCCTTCGTGAGCTGCCAGTAGGCGCTCTGCGTCGCCACGACCTCCGCGAGGGCGCGCTCGACATCGAGGCCCACCTCGAACGCCGGCCGCAGCCGATCGGCGCGTGCCTGGCTCCCGAGGCGGTCGGCGACGCCACTATCGAGGCCCAACAACTCCTCGATGATCGCGAGGCCGCAGACCGGTGCGTAGCTCTGGCTGTAGCCGCCCTCGTGAATCACGGCCAGCCGGCCGCCGCACAATTCGTCGGCCAAGCTCATCGTCGCGCGGGTCATTCGGCGGTACCCGCCGGCGGTGAGCACCATCCGCCCAAGCGGATCGGAGCGACTGGCATCCAGGCCGTTCGAGACGACGATCAGGTCGGGCCGGAACTGCCGCGCGATCGGCCAGACCACCCGCTCCAGCGTGGCCATGTATCCGGCATCGCCGGTACCCGCGGGCAGTGGAACGTTCACCGTGCGCCCGGCACCGGCCTCGCGACCGGTGTCGCCGACCAGGCCGGAGTTCTCCGGGTACAGGCCTTCCTGGTGGAGGGAGACCATCAGCACGCGGTCGTCGTCGTAGAACGCTTCCTGCGTGCCGTTGCCGTGGTGGACGTCCCAGTCGAGCACCATGATCCGCTCGGCGGCGCCTCGCGCGAGCGCGCGCTTCACGGCGATCGCGACGTTGCCGAAGAGGCAGAAGCCCATCCCGCGCGCGGCGACCGCGTGGTGGCCGGGCGGGCGGATTAGGGCGTAGCTGTTGTCGACCTCACCATCGAGGACAGCGTCGACCGCCGCGCACGCACCGCCGACCGCGAGCAGTGCCACCTCGAAGGACCCGCGCGAGAGCGGCGCGCCTTCGCCGGCGTCGCCGTGACCGTCGCGCGCGCTGAGCGTGAGCACGTTCTGGATGTGCTCGCGGCTGTGGAACAGTGCTACGTCGTCCAGTGACGCCGGCGCGAACTGGATCGCGTGGAGCCGTTCGGTCAGACCGGTGTGATCGAGTAGCTCTTTGATCCGTCCGACGCGCCGCGGGTGCTCCACGTGCGCCTCGGGCTCCAGGTACGGGTACGGCTCGGGCGGAGAGCCGACGACCATCATCCCCGGATCGTGCAGCAGGAAGTGTGGGTGGTAGACCAGGCCGGTGTTGCTCATGCGCGCCTCCGTTGCGCGCGCATGATACGGGCCGCCGGTTTCCGCTAGCTGGCGATCTTCCTGCCGAGTACCAGGGTCAGCACCAGCGGCCGGATCACGTACCCCTCGAACTCCGCGTCGATGAACGTGGTGAGGTCCGCGAGGAATTCCTCGCGCGCGTCCGGCTTCAGCTGGTTCGTGCCGGAGTAGGAGCGCACGAGGTCGATGTACTCGCTGGTGGTGTACCGCTGATCGAAGCGATAGCGGAACAGCTCGACCTGCTCGAACGCTTGCGTGTCGATGATCTCGGCTACCTCGGGCGGGGTGACCTCGGGGTCGAGGAGGTCGTTCCACTCCACGCCGGGGAAGTAGCGGTCGTAGATCGGCTGCGACGCGGCGAAGTAGCCCCGATCGACCTCGGATGGGATTTGGTGCGGGTGCACGATCGCCAGCACGCCACCCGGTCGGAGCAGCGAGAGCACCTTGGGGTAGCGAAGGTCCGCGTCCACCCAGTGAAACGAGGTGGCGGCGAAGATCAGGTCGGCCATCTCCGCGGGCAGTGGCGCGTCCTCGAACCGTTCGTTGATCACCACGAGGCGCGCCTCATCAGCGAACTTCTGGCGGAGGAAGACCGCGAGGTGCGGGCCCGGCTCCACGGCGGCCACGGTGGCGCCACGCTTCAGCAACGCGCCGGTCGCCTGCCCGGTCCCGGGGCCGATCTCAACCGTCGCCAGCGTGGCGGGCTCTTCCGCGTCGCCGCCGATGTAATTGAACAGGTCGGAGTAGAGGCGGTCGGGGTAGAGGGGGCGGACGCGGTCGTAGACCTCCGCCACATCATCGAACCAGCTAGCTGGGGTCACGGTGATTCCCTCGCGGTCGCGCCTCGACGGCTTCGATCGTACCGGCCGCGCGCGGAGCGGAGCAGCTACCCGAGGTAGTTGAGCTTCAGCGCGTGCCGCACCCGCTCCATCGTCGCCTGCGCCGAGGCGCGATAGCGATCGGTGCCGGCGGCCAGCGCCTCGCGTACCAGCTCCGGGTGCGCCTCGAAGTGGGCGCGGCGCTCGCGCCACGGTTCCATCATCGTGTTGAGCGCCGCGGCGAGCTTGGTCTTCACCTCGACGTCGCCGACGGTACCGAGGAGGTAGCGCTCCTTGAGGTCGTTGACCTCATCCTCGTCCGGGTTGAACGCGTCGTGGTACATGAAGACCGGATTGCCCTCGACGTGTCCCGGATCGGTCGCACGGAGGCGCGTCGGGTCGGTGTACATCGAGCGGACCTTCGCGATCACCGTCTCGGCGTCGTCCTTGAGCCAGATCGCGTTGTTCTTCGACTTGCTCATCTTCGTGTCTGGTCCGTCGGTCCCGACGAGGCGCGGGACGCGGCCGACGAGCCCCTTCGGCACCGGGAAGATCTCTTCGCCCTCGCCGAACAGGCGGTTGAAGCGACGCGCGACCTCGCGGGTCATCTCGATGTGCGGAAGCTGGTCCTCGCCGACGGGCACCAGGTGCGAGCGCGGCATTAGGATGTTCGCCGTTTGCATCACCGGGTAGGTGAAGAAGGCGACCGGCACCGACTCGCCGATGTCGTCCATCTCGGACTTCAGTGTCGGGTTTCGCTGAAGACGGCCAAGCGGCACCCACCAGCTCAACCACGTGGTGAGTTCGGCGTGCTCGGGTACCAGGCTTTCGATCCCGAAGTTGGAGATCTCCGGATCAAGCCCGACCGAAAGCCAGTCGATCGCGACCTCCATCACCCAGCTACGGACGTCGTCGATCCGGTCGGCGTAGTCGGAGACCTGGTAGTCGGCGATCAGGAAGAAGGCGTCGTACTCGTGCTGGAGCTTGATCCAGTTTTCGAGCGCGCCGCCGAAGTGGCCGAGGTGGAGCGACCCGGTCGGTCGCATCCCGGTCATGATGCGGGGTTTCAGGTCAGTCATCGGGGGAAGCTCGCCTACATCTGATCCGGTGTGGAGATGCCCAACAGTGTCAGCGTGCGCGCGAGGGCGACCCGTGCCGCCTCGAGCAGCAGCAAGCGGGCGCGCGTCAGCTCCGGGTCGTCGCCGATCACACGACACTGCGTGTAGAAGGTGTGGAACGACTGCGCCAGCTCCTGCGCGTAGTGCGCGAGCGGGTGCGGAGCGAGGTCGTCGACCACGGTCTCGAGCACCTCGGGAAGCAGCAGCAGTTTGCGAACCAGCGTCTGCTCCGCGTCGTGGACGAGCAGCGAAGCGTCGGCACCCGCGGAGGAGAGACCCTCCTCGCGCGCCTTGTCGATGATTCCGGCGATGCGCGCGTGCGCGTACTGCACGTAGTAGACCGGGTTCTCGTCGGACTGCTTCTTCGCCAGATCGAGGTCGAAGTCCATCGTCTGGTTCGCGGACGGGCTGAGGAAGAAGAAGCGGGTGGCGTCCGCGCCAACCTCGTCGATCACGTCGCGCAGCGTGACGATCTCACCGGCTCGCTTCGAGAGCATCACGATCTGCCCGTCACGCTTCAGGGTGACGAGCTGGTAGAGCAGGATGTCGAGCGCCTCGGGATTGCCGCCCACCGCGCCGACGCCGGCCTTCACGCGCGAGACGTGGCCCTGGTGGTCGGCGCCCCAGATGTCGATCACGCGGTCGAAGCCGCGCGTCACGAACTTGTCGTAGTGGTACGCGATGTCGGTGGCGTAGTAGGTCGGCTGCCCGTCGGACCGGATCAGCACGTTGTCCTTCGACTCGCCGACCTCAGTGGAGGTGAACCAGACGGCGCCGTCGCGTTCGGCCACGTAGCCCTGGTCACGCAGCAGCTTGAGCACGCCGTCGTACGGACCGCCCTCGGTCATGAGCGAGCGCTCGGAGAACCAGCGGTCGTACACCACCCCCATGCCGGCGAGATCCTCGCGGATGCTCGCGACCTGCAGGTCGATGCCGATCTGCCCGAGCTGTGGGTCGCCCTCTTCGCCCTCGGGACGGAGGAACGCGTCTCCGTGCTGGTCGCGGACAGCCTCGGCCAGCTCGATCATGTAGTCGCCGGGATACCCGTTCTCCGGGATCGAGACCTTGCGACCGAAGAGCTGCTGGTAGCGGGCGTAGAGCGTGCGGCCAAAGATCGCGACCTGCGTCCCGGCGTCGTTGACGTAATACTCCTGCTCCACCTCGTAGCCGGCGGCGCGCATCACGTTCGCGAGCGTCGAGCCGATGGCGGCGCCCCGGCCGTTGCCGACGTGGATCGGGCCGGTCGGGTTCGCGGAGACGTATTCAAGCTGGGCACGCTGCCCGGCGAAGCGGGTGGACGCTGCGTAGTCAGCGCCGGCGGCGATGATCGGCGCGATCTGGCGGGTCACCCAGCCGGCGTCCAGGTACAGGTTGAGGAACCCGGGTGGCGCAACGGTGACGTTGGAGACCGCCTCGTGGGCGGGGACGTGCTTGCGCAGCGCCTCGGCCACCTCGATCGCCTTCATCTTCGCGAGGCCCTGGATGCGGAGCGGCAGGTTGGCAGAGAAGTCGCCGTGCTCAGGGCGCTGCGGGTGCTCGACCGTCACCTCGGGCCCGGCGAACTGGGGGATGTCGCCGGCGGCCTGGGCGGCAACCAGTGCCTGCTCCACGAGTGTTCGAATCTCGTCGCGAATCACGTGCGGACCTCGTGTGTACCTCGGAACGTCGCGCGGCCCGCCGGTCGCCGGCTGCGCCGTTCTAGCTCAAGGCGTCGGTTTCGGGGCGAGTGTATCGCGGCGCCAGAGGGCGGGCGAGGCGAGGTGCGAGGGCTAATCCCCACTCGTCACGCCGAAACCACCCATCAGCGACCGCGCCTCGATGCGGAGCGTCGGCGCGTAGGGGTCCGTCGAGGCGCGCGGACGGTGCGTCGCCGCCCCACCCATGATCGCTTTCGAGGTCAGCTCGATGTTCCAGTCGTCCGGGACCTGGATGTCGCCGCCGCCCATGATCGCGCGCACGCGTAGCGTTGCCCCGCTCGGGTCGAGCGTGACGCCTCGGAGGTCCAACTCGCCGCCGCCGAACATCGCGATCCACGACCCGCCGCGGAACGCGGTCGCGCGGCTCGCCAGATCGAGCCCGTCGAAGATGGTGACGAGGTCGACCTCGTCGCTTTCCTCGTCACCTACGGAACGGTGCGTGACCTTCATGTAGAGCGCGACGGCCAACGAGAACAGCGCATTGAGGATCAGGAACCAGCGCCCCAGTCGGGCGAAGCGGGAACGACGCTTGGCGACGGGCTGCTCGTCATCCTCGGACCGTTCGTGACGTGATCGGCGCATCGTCGCCTCCTCAACCGAGCGTAACGCGTCGCGTCACAGCCGCGGTGCGCTCACGGTGCTTCCGGCGGCGGTCGCCGCTGTTCGCGGGCCTCGTCGCGCGCGATCCAGTACTCGAACAGCCGCTGCTTCGCTTCGCTCCACGTCGCCTCGAGGAGCCCGGCCACTCGGCGCTGGCGGGCGGCCTCGGCGAGGATGACGGCTGCGGCAACGGAGACGTTGAAGGACTGCGCGAAGCCGAGCATTGGGACGTAGATGCGTTCGTCCGCCAGCGCGAGCAGCTCTTCCGAGGTCCCACGCTGCTCGTTGCCGAGGGCAAGCGCGACCGGCTGCGTCCAGTCGACATCGAGGTAGTCGCGGGCGCCCTCGTCGACGTGCGTCGCAAAGATGCGCTGGCCGCGCTCGCGCAGCGCCGCGACCAGCTCAGTCGTGCTGTCGTGGCGCTCGAGGTTCGTCCACTTGTCGGTGTAGGCGGAGACGCCGCTCGACAGGTCGGGCGCCTCCTCGATCGTGTAGAGCAGGTGCACCGTCCCGGCGGCGAAGCCGTCCGCGCTGCGCACGATCGCCGAGGCGTTGTGTGGATCCCAGACGTTCTCGATCACCACCGAGAGGTCGTTTTGGCGACGTTCCAGAACTGCGCGGATGCGGGCGATACGGCGTGCACTGGGCATGAAAGCGGTACGTCCGATCAGTGCTGCTCGGCGACGAGCTCCGCGGTGCGCTCGGCGATCGAGTAGCGGAGCGCCTGGTGTTCCGGCGACTTGAGCTCCGGGTCGAGCGCGATCAACTCCTCCGCCTCGCGGCGTGTCGCGTCGATCAGCGGCGCGTCCAGCAACGAGGCGACGCGCAACGTCGGCATGCCGCTCTGTGCCGTCCCGTAGAGGTCGCCGGGCCCGCGTAGCTCGAGGTCGGCCTGCGCCAGCGCGAAGCCATCCGAGGTGTTCTCTATTACCGAGAGGCGCTCCTGCGCGTCCTCCGATGGGTCGTCCGAGAGCAGGAAGCAGGCCGAGGGGTGTTCGCCTCGCCCGACACGCCCGCGGAACTGGTGGAGCTGCGCGAGGCCGAAGCGGTCCGCACCCTCGATCACCATCGCCGTCGCGTTGGGGATGTCGATGCCAACCTCGACGACGGCCGTGGCGACGAGGATGTCCGTCTCATGGGCGGCAAAGGCGCGCATCACGGAGTCTTTCTCCTTCGAGGACATGCGACCGTGCAGGAGCGCAATCCGGTCGGCGAGATCCGGGTACTCCTCGTGGCGCAGCCGCTCGTACTCCTCGGTCGCCGCGCGCGACTCGATGGTGGCCGAGTCCTCGACCAGCGGGCAGATCACAAACGCCTGGCGGCCTGCGTCGATCTCGCGGCGCACGTGCGCGAACGCCGTCGCCCGCTCGATCGGCGTGAGCCACTTCGTCTCGATCGGTGTCCGCCCCGGAGGCATCTCGTCGATCACCGACAGATCGAGGTCGCCGAACACCGTCAGCGCGAGCGAGCGCGGGATCGGCGTCGCCGACATCACGAGGAGGTGTGGCGTGTGCGCCTCGCCCGCGGCGGTCGCACCGCGACGGCGTAGCTCGCCCCGTTGCAGCACGCCGAAGCGGTGCTGCTCGTCCACGACCGCGAGGCCGAGGCGGCTGTAGACCACCCCTTCCTGGATCAGCGCGTGCGTACCCACGATGATCTGCGCGCCGCCGTGCTTGATCGCCTCAAGCGCGTCGCGACGTTGCTTTGCCTTCGTTGAGCCGGTGAGCAGCACGATCTTCACCGTGCGCCCGGGAAGCTGCACGAGGCCACTCAGCGGCGGCTCCGCCTCGCCCGAGAGCAGCTTGCAGAGCGTGCGAAAGTGCTGCTCCGCCAGCACCTCGGTGGGGGCCATCATCACCGTCTGGTAGCCGGCGGAGACCAGATCGAGCATCGCCGACAGCGCGACGACCGTCTTCCCCGACCCGACGTCACCCTCGAGCAGACGCGACATCGGGACGGTGCGGGCCATGTCGTCGCGCACCTCGCGGAGCACGCGTTCCTGCGCACCGGTGAGCGTGAAGGGCAACGTACCGAGGAAGGTGTCGGCCAGCGCGTGATCCTCGACGAACGGCGCGTCGCCGCTGATCTGCCATTCCCGTTTGCGCGTCTGCACGCCCACCTGGATCGCGAGCAGTTCGTCGAAGGCGAGCCGGCGGCGCGCCGCGGCCAGCTGCTCCTCGCTGTCCGGGTAGTGGATCTGCCGCACCGCTTCGGCATACCCGAGGAGTTCGTGGCGCTCGCGGATGCGCGCGGGCAGCGGATCTTCGAGGCGGTCGCCGTAGCGTTCGAGCAGGTTGGCGATCATGCCGCGGAGCGTGCGCTGCGGCAGACCGGCGGTCAGCGGGTAGACCGGAACGAGACGGCCGGTGTGGGTGCCGTCCGCGTTCAGCTCGACGCGCTCGAACTCCGGGTTCTGGAAGGTGGTGTGCCCTCGGAAGACGGTCACGCGTCCGGCGATGGCGATCGGCGTGCCAGCGGGCAGCGACTTCGCGATGAACGGCTGGTTGAACCAGGTCACGCGGATCGAAGCGCCCGACTCATCGCTGATCGAGGCCTCGGTGGAGCGCATCCGGCCGCCGCGGCCCATCCGGACCTCGCGCGCGCGGTCGACGACACCGCGGATCGTCTGCTCTTGGTCGATCTGGAGCTGGGTGATCGGCACAGTCTTCGAGAAGTCCTGGTGCCGCGTCGGGAAGTGGCGCAGCGCGTCGGCCACGGTGTGGATGCCCAGCTTCTCGAGGCGAGTCAGGTTCGCCTTGCCGAGCCGCGTCCCGGCGTTCTCGATCGACAGTTCGAGGCCGAGCTGGCGAGTACCGGCCGGCGTCTGGGAGACCGGAACGTCGGCGGCCCGCTTCGATGGCGTTGCTTTGCGGGTTGGGGTGCTGGGCGCTGCGGCCTTCGGGCGCGGCTTTGAGGGCGGTCGGGCGCGCGGAGCGGCTGGGCGGGCCTCGTCAGCGCTGCCCGCGGCGCGCGGAGCACGTCCGTTCGCCCCCGAGCGACCGTTGCCGGAGCGACCGCTGCCGCGGGGCGGCTCCTGGGTTAGCGCTTCCTCGCGCCGGATCGTCGCCAGCGCGCGGCGAAGCCAGACTCGTCGGTCATCCTCGTCGAGCGAGCGGTAGCCCGAGGCAGGGAGCGCCGCCACCATGCGCAGCAGCGGCGACCCCGGCTGCTCGTCGCGCGCCTGGCGGCGCAGCAACTCATCGAGGCCGCCTTCGACCAGGGCGTCGTCGGCTCCGGCCTCGAATTCGCGCGACAACACGGTGCCAAGCTGGCTCAGGTCAGCGCTCATCGCGGCCGTTCCGGCGAGCGTCCGTCATGCGCATCCTTCAGGTGGGGAGATACGCCCATCTTACCGGGCAAGCGGGGAGCGGCGAGCTAGGCGAACAGGTCGACCGGGGCCTGAAACGCCCGTGCCGCCCAGATCCGCGCCGCCTCCGGCTGCAGCGCCGGACCAGATGGCAGGTCATGCGCCTCGTGCTCCACTCGGTCTGCGTAGACGCGCACCACCTGGTACCCGGACGGGCTGGCGCCGAGCGGCAACCCGATCGAACTCGTGGTGATCTGCTCCAGGACGCCTGTCTGCCGCGTCATGTGCTGATGCATGTGGCCGGTCAGCAGCGTTCGCAGCCCGCCGGCCTCGGCGATGTCGAGCAGCATCCGCCTGGGCGCGGGCGGGATCGCCATGCCGGTCGCGGGATTTCGAGCGACCTCGTCGGGTGTCCGCAGGAACCACGGGTGGTGGGAGCACACGACCGGATACTCGCCGCTCGCGCGAGCGGCGACCAGCTCGGTTTCGAGGAACGCGAGGTTGGACGCGCGCTCGTCCGGCAGCGCGTCGCTGTGAATCGCCGTGCTGTTCAGGACGATCAGGCGAACGCCCTCGATCGACCGTGCGTAGCGATCGTCGCCGAACGTCGCTCGATAGCGGCGGAGTGCGTCCTCCGTCGGGTCGTAGGCGTTTTGCGCGACATCGTGATTTCCGGTGACCCAGACCAACTCGATCGCGGGGTCGAGCGCATCGGCCATCCCGAGCGCGAGGTCCCGCTGTTCGTCGCTGTCGCAGTCGTTCACCATGTCGCCGCAGACAATGAGCGCGTCGGGCTTGAGCCGGTTCGCGGCCTCGATCGTTTCGCGCGCCAGCAGCGTTTCGCGTTCGAAGGTGATATCGGGCAGGTCATCGAAGATCGGGTCGCTTTGCCCACTCTCGGCGAGGCGGTCCCTACGCCGGATCGCGGTGTCGAGCTGCGCGCGATACATCCCGAACTGCGGGTCTGAAGCGAGCATCACGGTCGCGAGTGGTGTTTCGAGGGCCATGGGGCTGATACTACCGGTGCCGGCCCCTCGAGGTTCCCGCATGGACTCGGAGGCCGGTCATTGCTAGGCTTTTCGGACGCCCGCAACGCGCGGAGCCCACAACAACCTGGAGCAGACGATGTCCGGACTCCCGCGCCTCGGGAAGAAGCAGACCGCCTTTGGACGGCAGATCCGCCACAAGCACTCCGGTGCCTGGGCGCGCAAAGCCCCGAAGACGAGCCGGCAGTTCAAGCCGAACGTCCAGGTGAAGCGCATGTTCGTGGACGGCAAGTGGCAGCGCGTCAGAGTGGACGCGCGGTACCTGCGCACCGAGATGAAGCACATGCAGGAAAAGGGCGTTCCGTACTAGGCGGTACGCTCGCAGACCGAACCCAAAACGCCCGGTAGCACCGGGCGTTTTTCGTACCCCAGGAGGCAAGATGGCCGCGCCGGACAGGGTCGTGAATCTGGACCGGAAGCTCGCGCTCATCAGGGAGCACTGGTCGCCGCGGATCGTCGGTCAGGTCAATGACCTGCATCTGAAGATAGCGAAGGGGCAGGGCGACTTCCCCTGGCACGTCCACGAGGAAACCGACGAGTTCTTCCTCGTGATCCACGGTTCGCTCACGATCCGGATGCGCGACCGCGATGACGCAGCGATCGCGGCCGGCGAGTTCTTCGTGGTTCCGCGCGGGGTTGAGCATGCCCCGCTCGCCGCCGAGGAGTGCGAGTTCGTGATGCTGGAACCAGCGGGGACCGTGAATACCGGCGACGAGACGCGGAGCGAACTGACCGCCGAGGATGCCTGGATCTAGCCCACCGGCGCTAGGCGAGGGCCGCCCGCAGCTCGGCGGCCGCTTCCGCTGGCGTTTGCCGGTCGTTGAACACGGCGGATCCGGCAACCAGCAGATCCGCCCCGGCGTGCACGCACTGCGCGATGTTGTGCGCCTTCACCCCTCCGTCGATCTCGACGACGAAGCGTTCGAGGCCCGCAGCGTCCGCCGCGGCGCGGACCGCCGTGACCTTGGTCAGCAGATCCTCGCGCAGGCTCTGACCGCCCCAGCCGGGACGAATCGTCATCACCGTCACCTGGGCCAGCTCCGGGATCAGCGCCTCGAACTCCTCGAGGGCAGTCTCGGGGTTCACTGCTAGCGCTGGCGTGCAGCCGAGCGTCCGGAGCTGCTCGATGAGGGCGTGCGAGGCCTCGAGCGAACCCGCCGCCTCGTAGTGGAAGATCTGCGTGGCGGCACCGGCCTGCGCGAATCCCTCGAAGTGCTCGCCGGGGCGTTCGACCATCAGGTGCACCTCGATCGGGAGCGCGGTCGCGGCACGTACGGCGGCGACGACCTCCGTGCCGAAACTGAGTGGCGGGACGAAGTGCCCGTCCATGACATCGAGGTGCATCAGATCGACGCCCGCCGCCTCGGCCGCGCGGACCTGATCCGCGAGGTGGCCGAAGTCGGCTGTCAGGATCGAGGGGGCGATTCGGATCGTGCGGCTCACACCCAGGCTCCCGGCGCACCAGCCTGCTCGGCCTCGAGCCGGGTGCGCGCGGCTGCGCGCGCACTGGCGACTGCCACGGGCGCGGTGCCACCGGGAACATCGCGCGCTGCCAGGGCGCTCGTGAGGTTGATGTCGAGCGCGTCAGCCTCGAACGCCGGGTGCACCTGCTGGAGCTCCTCCAGGCTGAGTTCATCGAACGTGCGGCCTTCGCGTTCGCAGCGTGCGACCAGGGCGCCGATCGCCTCGTGAGCGTCGCGGAACGGGACGCCATGCTTCGCTAGGTAGTCGGCGTAGTCGGTCGCGAGCGCGAAGTCGGCAACGGCCGCCTCGGCCGTGTCGCGCGCGTTGAAGGTCATCGTCGGCAGCATCGCGCTCATCACCCGCAGGCAGATCAGCATCGTATCGACGGTGTCGAAGAGCGGCTCTTTGTCCTCCTGGTTGTCCTTGTTGTAGGCCAGTGGCTGGCTCTTCAGCAGGGCGAGCGACTGCATCAGGTTGCCGATCACGCGCGCGCTCTTGCCGCGCGTCAGTTCGGCGACGTCCGCGTTCTTCTTCTGCGGCATGATGCTCGACCCGGTCGCGAAGGCGTCGTCCAGCTTCGCGAAGCGGAACTCGGCCGAGACCCAGAGGATCAGCTCTTCGGAGAGCCGCGAGAGATGGACCATTGCCAGCGACGCGGCGGAGTGCACATCGACCACGAAGTCGCGATCTGAGACGGCATCAAGGCTGTTCGAGGTGATCGCGTCAAAGCCAAGTTCGCGCGCGGTCATCTCACGGTCGATCGGGTAGGTCACACCTGCGAGGGCGCCCGCGCCCAGCGGCGAGACGTTCACGCGCACCCGCGCCTGTGCGAAGCGCTCGCTGTCGCGGGTGAACATCGCCTCGTAGGCCAGCAGGTGATGGGCGAGTAGGATCGGCTGCGCCCGTTGCAGGTGCGTGTAGCCCGGAATCACCGTCTCCGCCTCGCGATCGGCGAGGTCAAGCAGCGACTCCCGGATCTGGCGCAGCTCGATCAGGATCTGATCGCAGGCGGCACGCGCGAACAGGCGTGTATCCGTGGCGACCTGGTCATTCCTCGAACGACCGGTGTGCAGACGACGGCCGGCATCGCCGATCCGCTCGATCAGCGCCGCCTCGATGTTGAGGTGGATGTCCTCGCGATCGATCCGGAACTCGAACTCGTCCGCGTCGATCTCGTCGCGGATTTCCTCCAGCCCGGCAACGATCGCATCGCGGTCGTCGATCGAGATGATCTCGCGGCTGGCGAGCATTCGGGCGTGGGCGATCGAGCCGGCGATGTCCTCGCGGTAGAGGCGGCGGTCGAAATCAATCGAAGCGTTGAAGGCGTCGACCAGCGCGTTTGTGTCGCCGCTGAAGCGTCCGCCCCAGAGCTTGATCGGCGGTTCATTCGCCTGACCCGGTTCGTTCGTCATCTCGCCCTCCCGCGCAGGGAGGCTAGCGCGCGTCCTCGGCGGCGGCTATCGGCGCTGCGCCGACGACGGCGAGTTCCGGGGGGCGCGGTTTCTCCGCGTAGCCGGTCATGACGAACCGGAGGTCATCCGTGAGCCGGAAGCCTCCGATGTCGCGACGACGGAGATAGCCGACCATCGCGCCTAGCGCCTGCTTCCGAAGCGTAAATCCACGCAGATCCCGGATGCGGAGCCCGGCCGTGGTGGCGTACTCGCGGATCTCTTCCGGGGTGAGGAACCGATCGAGATCATGGGTCCCGCGTGGCGCCCAGCCGATGTTTTCGGCGATCGCGATCAGGCCGATCCGCGCCAGCCAGGTGCGATTCGGCGTATCGAAACAGAAGATGCCGCCGGGACGGAGCACCCGCGCGACCTCTTCGATCAATTGTTCCGGGGAGGCGACGTGCTCCAGCACCTCGGAGCAGACCGCGACGTCGAAGGTCGCATCGCGGAACGGCAGCAACATCGCGTTGCCCGCGACGTACGAGGGCGCGCAGCCCTCGGGAGTTCCGGCGGCGTGCCGCCGTGCCGCGCACAGCGAGGGCCGCGAGGCATCGATGCCCACGACCTCGAACCCGGCGGCGGCGAGGCTGGTGCTGAAGAGACCGCCACCAGCGCCGACATCGAGCACGCGCGGCCGCTCGAGGTCTGCCAGGCGCCCGCGGATCACGCCGACGGCGTAGCCGGTTCGCGCGACGTTGAAATCGTGCAGCGCCGCAACCGGCCCACGCCGATCCCACCATCGATCACCCAGGTCGTCGTACCAGTCATTGTCGATCGACATGCTTGATGATCGGGTGGTTTAGCCCGTTGCGTCGTCTTCAGGGTCGGAAAGGGCGCTCGATGTCAGGTTCCCAGGCCGCGAGGCGCGTCCGCATCACCTCGATCGCCTCGGCATGCTCGTCGACCAGCAGGAACCCTCGATCGTTGCGGGCGGCGGCCTCGCCCGTGGTGCCGGATCCGGCGAAAAAGTCCGCGACCAGACCGCCGGGATTGGAGTGCACTCGAACGATGCGATTGAGGACCGCCAGCGGCTTCTGCGTGGGATAGCCGGTGCGCTCCGCGCCGGAGGTGGGGACGATCGTCTGCCACCACACGTCCGTCGGTACCTTGCCGCGCGCGGCCTTCTCCTCGGTCACCAGCTTCGGAGCCATGTACGGGATGCGGTCGATCGCGTCGTAGTTGAACGTGTAGTTCGCAGGGTCCTTCGCGTACCAGAGGATCACGTCATGCTTCGCGGGCCAGCGTCGTTTCGACCGCCCGCCGTAGTCGTACGCCCAGACGATCTCGTTCATGAAGCTGTCCCGGCCGAAGAGCCCGTCCAGCAGCACCTTCGCGTAGTGCGACTCGCGAGGATCGAGGTGCAGGAAGAGCGACCCGTTCGCCGCCAGCACGCGGTGACACTCGACGAGCCGCGGTTCGAGGAATCCGAGGAAGTCGTCGAAAGCGTCGTTGAAGGCTTGTGAACCAAGTTCGGTGGTGCGGTAACGGTGACCACCGAAGCCGGTGCGATCGCCGGGCGCCCCGCCATCCTCGACGCGTTCCGCGCGCACCGTGGTGCGGCGCTGTGTGCGCCCGGTGTTGAAGGGCGGATCGAGGTAGATCAGATCGATCGACGCGTCCGGAAGCGACCGCAAGACCTCGAGGTTGTCGGCGAGCACGATGCGCCGCATCGGCCCGCCCACGTGGCTAGCGGTCGCTGCTATCGCGGGGCGGAGCGGCGAGGTGCAGCGGGTCGCGCTTGTCCTGCAGAAGCTGGCGGTGCGCCTGCACCTGTACCGCGAGGCCGTGCAGCTTGATGAAGCCCTGCGCGGCCTTCTGGTCGAACAGGTCGTCGTCGCCGTAGGTGGCGAGTTCCTTGCTGTAGAGGCTGCGTGCGGCCTGCTTGCCGAGCGTGCGGACGTTGCCACGGTGGAGCTGGATGCGCACCTCGCCAGTCACGTCCTGCTGCGAGGACTGCACGTACGCCGCGAGGTCGCGGTGGTGCGCGCTGAACCAGTGGCCGCCGTACACCAGGTCGGCGTACTCGTCGGCGACGCGCGCCTTCATCCGGTGCTGGGCCTTCGAGAGCGTGAGCTGCTCAAGCTGCTTGTGCGCGGCGATCAGGATCACCGCCGCCGGTGCCTCGTAGACCTCGCGCGACTTAATGCCGACGACGCGGTCCTCGACCATGTCGATGCGCCCGACGCCGTGCTCGGCGCCGAGGTTGGAGAGACGCTGGACGAGCGAGACGGGGTCGAGGCGCTCTCCGTCGAGCGAGACGGGGATGCCCTGCTCGAAAGCGATCTCGATCACGGCGGGCTCAGCCGGCGTGTCATCGATGTTGCGCGTCCAGAACCAGACGTCGGCGGGCGGCTCGGCCCACGGGTCCTCGAGCTCACCGCACTCCACCGAGCGACCCCAGAGGTTCTCGTCGGTGGAGTAGGGCGCCTCGGTGGTCTGGCGGACGGTGATGCCGTGCTTGGCGGCGTAGGCGAGCGCCGCGTCGCGGCTCATCTCGTTCTCGCGCGCGGTGCCAATGATCTTGAGGTCGGCCGCCAGCGTGCCGATCGCGATATCGAGGCGGACCTGGTCGTTCCCCTTGCCGGTGCAGCCGTGCGCCACCGCCGTTGCGCCGATCGCGCGCGCCTTGTCGACCAGCAGCTTCGCGATCAACGGCCGTCCGAGGGCGGTCGCGAGCGGGTACTCGCCCTGGTAGAGCGCGTTCGCCTGCAGCGCCGGGAACACGAAGTAGTTGAGGAAGTCCTCCTTCGCGTCGACCAGCTCGACGCTCGCGGCGCCGGCCTGCTCGCCGCGCAAACGCGCGCCCTCGATGTCGGGCAGGTTGCCAAGGTCGACCGTGAGGCAGTGCACCTCGTAGCCGTAGGTCTCCTGGAGCCACTTGCAGGCAACGGACGTGTCCAGCCCGCCGGAGTAGGCGAGCACGATCTTCTCGGTCATGAGACCCCCATCGGGAGTGAGAGCAGGCGGAGATTGGGTGCGGGTGCGAACCCCGCCTATTTGGCCTCGAGCTCGGTCAATACCGCTTCCACGATATCAACGGCCTGATCGATCTCGGCAGCCGTGACGGTCAGTGGCGGCATGAACCGCACGCGATTCGGGCGAACGGGGTTCAGCAGCAGTCCGCGCTCGCGCGCCTTGGTCGCCACCTCGCCCGCGACGTCTTCGGCCAGTTCGAGCCGGCGGAGGAGCCCGCCGCCCGCCTCGCCGATCACCAGCGGGTGGCGATCCTCGAGGCCCGCGAGTCGCTGGCTGAGCTGCTGGCCGCGCGCCTTCGCGTTCTCCAGGACGCCTCGCGCGTGGAGTTGGCGCACCACGTAGGCGCCCGCTGCCGTGGCGAGCGGGTTGCCGCCGAAGGTGGATCCGTGGTCGCCCGGTACGAAGACGCAGGCGTGCTCCTTCGCGAGGACGGCTCCGAGCGGGACCCCGCCGGCGATGCCTTTCGCGGACGTCATGATGTCCGGCTCCACGCCCGCCTGCTCGTACGCCCAGACCGTGCCGGTTCGTCCGATGCCGGTCTGGATCTCGTCGAGGATTAACAGGATTCCCTGCTCGTCGCACCAGGCGCGGACCTGCTTCAGATAGTCGGCGTCCGGCACATTGACGCCGCCCTCGCCCTGGATCGGCTCGAGCATGATTGCCGCCGTGCGCGGTGTGGTCGCTTCGCGCAGGGCCGCCATGCTGTTGTAGTCGACGAAGACGAAGCCGGGCGTTGGCGGGCCGAACGGCTCGCGGTACGCGGGGGTTCCGGTCGCGGCCACGGTCGTCAGCGTCCGGCCGTGGAAGCTGTTGTGCGTCGAGATGATCTCGTAGGCGCCGTCGCGGTTCTGGATGCCCCACTTCCGCGCGAGCTTGATCGCCGCCTCATTGGCCTCGGCGCCGGAGTTCGCGAAGAAGACGCGATCGAGGACGGAGTGCTCGATGAGCCATTCGCCCAGCTCGATCTGCGGGACCGTGTAGAAGATGTTCGAGACGTGGATCAGCGTCCGCGCCTGCTTCGAGATCACCTCGGCCAGACCCTCATCGGCGTGGCCCAGGGTGTCCGAGGCGATGCCGGCGATGAAGTCGAGGTATTCGTTGCCCTCGTCGTCCCAGACACGCGTGCCCTCACCGCGAACCAGCGTGATCGGCAGACGGCGGCCGGTCTGCATATGAATCGCCGCTTCTCGGGAGGGAATGTCGCCCACGGTCTGTCTCCTTGTGTTGGGCACGTGTGCATTGAGGAACAGACAGCCTACCGCGCGGCGAGGGCGCGGTCGCGTGACCGAGCGTCAAGGCTTGCCGTTTTCAGCACTCCACCACGCGGTGATCGCGTCCGGACGGCCATTGTTACTGCGGATCGAGTGACCGAAGCCTGCCTCGATGCGTCGATCGTGGACTCACGCGATGGTGAGACACCAGCGCGAGCTCCGACCGCCGAGGGCGGTCGGGCGAACGAGGGCTATCGGGCTGCCGAGGGGCTGCCTAGTTGCCGGATGCCTGCTCGCGCTCGATCGCGTCGAGGAGTGCCCGCAGCCGGTTGAGGTCGGCCTCTGCGGCGTCCGCGGCGTCGCGGGCGTCCCGCAGCAACTCGCTCAGGCTGCCGCTGGGCGTTCCGCTGCCCGGTACCGCGGTTGGCGTGGCATCGGTCGTGATCACGCCGCCGCCAAGGTCACCGGCCCCGGGGAGGCTCGACGCGGCGCGTCCAAGGACGACTTCCAGCGCGCGCTCGAAGGTCGGCTCCATCGCGATCGCGTTGCCGTTGGCGACGACGACGCGGACCAGCTCCGGCAGCCGCGAGTTCTCGGCCTGGAGGTAGATCGGTTCGACGAAGAGGAACGACTGACCGATCGGGATCATCAGCAGGTTGCCGCGGATCACCTCGGAGCCGGCCTGGTCCCACAGCGTGATCTGCTGCGAGATGCCCGGGTTCTGGTCGATGCGCGCCTCGATCTGTGCCGGGCCGAAGACGAGGTCGTCGGTGGGGAAGCGGTAGGCGCGGAGCGATCCGTACTCGTCGCCATCCGATCGCCCGGCCAGCCAGGCGACGGTGTTCTGCCGGTTGCGCGGCGTGAACGGCATGATCAGCACGAACTCGAGCTGCTCTTCGACATCAGGCTCGGCGCTCGGGAGCGTCATCAAGACGTAGTACGGCTCAACCGGCTGCTCTTGCTGGCGGAACCGTTCCGTCGGGATGTTCCAGACGTCCTCGCCGATGAAGAACACGTCCGGATTGGTGATGTGGTAGCGCAGGTACAGCTCTGCCTGAAGCGAGAACATGTCCAACGGGTAGCGGAGGTGGTCGCGGATCGCCTGCGGCATCTCCGCGTCAGGCGCGAACAGGTCCGGGAAAATCTTCGCCCAGGTGGCGGCAACCGGATCATCCGAGTCTTGGAGGTAGAACGTCATGTCGCCAGTGACGGCGTCCACGACGATCTTCACGCTATCCCGGATGTAGTTCACCGAGCCACGTGATTGCTGCGAGTAGGGGAACCGGTCGGACACCGTGTAGGCCGACTGGATCCAGATGATCCGCCCGTCGAGGATCACCATGTACGGATCCTGGTCGAGCACGAGGAACGGCGCGACCTTGTCGATCCGGTTCTGGATGCTCCGGTGGATCAGCAGGCGCGAGTCGCTGTTGATCTGCCCCGAGATCATGAGGTTGGTGTCGCCGAGTTCCCAGGCGAGCGCGAACCGACGCGCGAACGAGGAGAGTTCGATGCCGCGCTTCGGCTCGTAGAACGTCTCCGCGTTGCCTTCACCCAGCGGGTAGTCGAACTCCGGCTCGTTCGAGTTGAGGATCACGTACTCGTTCGTGATCTCGCCGAAGTAGATCCGGGATCCCTCGATCGACAGCTCGAGCTGCTCGCTCACGGGCGGGATGTCGCGTGTGATGAAGTCCGGCAGGCCCTCCTCGAGGACCTCATTGACCGGCGCCACGACGGCGCCGAATCCGTGCGTCAACTGGAGCCGCTCGCGCGTCCAGTTCCGTTCCTGCGCGCGGCTGATGTCCAGCTCACGCGGCGACAGCATCACCTGTCGTACCTGGCCATCGAGGACGTAGCGATCCACGTCGACGTCGTTGAACAGGTAGAACTGGCGGATCGCCTGCACCTGGTTGAAGGTGTCACGCAGCGGACGCGGGTCCAGGATGCGGATGTTGTCGATGGTCTGCGGGTTCGCGGCGAGCGCCTCACGCGTGACCGACTGCTCCGCCGGGAACTGCGTCTCGACGATCTCGGCGAGGCCGTAGGCGAACCGCGTCGCGTCGATGTTGCGCGCGATGTACTGCTCTTCGCGCTCACGTTCGTTCGGCTCGACCTGGAACGACTGAACGAAGTTCGGGTAGAGGACGCCGCCCAGCAGTCCAGTGACGGCCCACAGCCCGAAGGCGAACAACGGCAGGCGGTAGCTGTCCTGCGACAGGAAGGCGTTGGCAATCGTCGCCAGCCCGGCGAACAGCGCGATGGCAATCAGGATGTAGCGGACCGGCAGCCGGGCGTTGATGTCGGTGTAGGTCGCGCCGTCCACGATGCCGCCCGGCGACAGCACGAGGTCGAAGATGCTGAGGTAGGTGCTCAACGCAATCAGCAGCAGGATGATGCCGAGCAGCACGGAGAGGTGGATCCGCATTCCGCGCGTCACGTTGAGTTCGAACCCCTGCAGGGAGAGCGAGAGTGCGTAGACCGCGCCGGCCGCGAGGGTGGAGACGATCAACAGGCCGAGGAACCAGCCCTGGATGAGCTGATACGCGGGCAGACTGAACATGTAGAAGGAGATGTCACGCCCGAACTGCGGGTCTTCTCGGCCGAACTCGACGCCGTTCAGCCACGAGAGCACGGTCTCCCATGAGCCGCCGGCCACCGAGCCGAAGATCACCCCGAGGAAAATCGTTCCGGCGATCAGCACCACCGCGACGATCCGCCGCAGCGCGACCACGTCGACTTCCTCGATGAAGGACTCCTCGGGGCCGCGCGGTGCGAGCCGGCGCGCGAGGAAGATGTTGGCGCCGATTACAGCGACCGTGATCGCGGCGCCCACGAAGAACAGCGAGATACGTGCGACCAGCACCCGGCGGAAGACGCTCTGGTAGCCGACCGAGTCGAACCACAGGACATCGACGTAGATCGACTTCAGGACGCTGAGGACGATGAAACCGACGAGGACTGCCGCCGCCACGCCGATCCAGCGCAGCGGAACGGTGGATCGGAACTCCGGCATGTTACCACCAATTCGGAACGGTTCCGGGGGTGGCCCAAGGTCGCCACGTTCGCGGTCGTCGAAGAAACCCATCGGCTTAGCGCTCGCCCACACGGGTGCCGAGCGGCTGATCGGTAAACAAGCGTCGGACAGTGCCTGGGAGTGTGCCGTTGGCGATAAAGGCCTCCGTGCCGGTCTCCGCCGCGCGGAGGCATGCGTCTACCTTCGGGATCATACCACCCGTGAGGACGCCTTCCTGACGCAACGTAGCTGCGCGCTGGGCGTCCAGGGTGGCAATCAACTCACCGTTTCCATCCAGCAAGCCATCGACATCGGTCATGAACAGCAGGCGCTCAGCGTGCACTGCGCGCGCGAGCTCTCCGGCGACGGTGTCGGCGTTGATGTTCAGCGGTTGCGAGGGCCGCTCGAGGCCAATCGGCGCCACGACCGGGATCACCCCAGCGTCGATCAGGTCGGTGAAGAAGCTGGCGTCCACGCCGGTCACGCGCCCGACGAATCCCAGGCGCTCGTCGTACCGCTCGGCGTGGATCGATCCACCGTCGATACCGCTGACGCCGATCGCGCGACCGCCCAACTCCACGATCTGCGCGACCAGTCGCGCGTTCACGACGCCGCGGAGCACGCCGACCACTACGTCCAACGCGTCGGCGTTCGTCGCGCGCAGACCATCGACGAAGACCGCCTCGATCGCCATCCGCTCCAGCCAGCTGCTGATCATTGCGCCGCCACCGTGCACCACGAGTGGGCGGTGTCCCTCACGCGCGAGGGCGACGACATCCTCGAGCGTGGTGTCCTCCGCGCCGAGGGTGGAGCCGCCGATCTTGACGACAGTGATGCCAGCCGCCTGGACGGTCATGTGGTGTAGTCCGCGTTGATGCTGACGTATTCGGCAGTCAGATCGCAGCCCCACGCGGTTGCCGTTTCGTCGCCGAGCGCGAGGTCGACGCGGAGCTGCACCTCCGCGACGTTCATCGCCTGCGACACGGCCTTGAGGTCGACGGCGGTGGGGGTCCCACTGTCGAGGACGCAATGCGGCCCCACCCAGACGGAGACCTTCTCCTGCTCGACGCGCGCGCCCGAGCGGCCGATCGCCATCATCACGCGGCCCCAGTTCGGGTCGCGCCCGGTGACCATCGTCTTCACCAGCGGCGACGAGACGATCGTCCGCGCGGCCAGCCGTGCGTCCTCCATCGTCGCGGCGCCGCCGACGACCGCTTCGATCAACGTGCTCGCGCCTTCGCCGTCGCGCGCGAGTTCGCGGGTCAGGTAGCGAGCAACACCCTCGAGGGCCTGCGCCAGCGCACCGGCGGCCGGATGGCCGCGTCCGACCGTCTCGCCGCCGGCGGCGCCGTTCGCGAGCACCAGCACCGTGTCGCTGGTCGAGGTGTCCATGTCGATATCGAGCATGTTGAACGTGCGATCCGCGATCAGGCTGACCGCGGCCTGTAGCCACGCCCGGTCTACGGGTGCGTCGGTCGTGATGAAACCGAACATCGTCGCCATGTCCGGGTGGATCATCCCGGAGCCCTTGGCGCAGCCGCCCACGTGATAGCTGACGCCATCGACCTCGAAGCGGACGGCCGTCTCCTTCGGTCGGGTGTCGGTGGTGAGGATCGCCCGCGCGAAGCGGTGACCGCCCTCGGGCGCCAGCTCCAACGAGGCGATACCAGCCTCGATCGGCGGCATCGGCAGCAGGCGGCCGATCACCCCGGTGGACCCTATGAACACCTCCGAGGCGTCGATCCCAAAGCGCTCGGCGGTGAGCTGCGCCAGGCGCTCGGTGTCGCGGATGCCCTGCTGACCGGTGACCGTGTTGGAGCAACCGGAGTTCGCGAAGATCGCGCGTCCCGCGCCGGCGGCGGTCAGCAGACGGCGCGCACGCGCCACGGCGGGGCCGGTCACGGCGTTCTTCGTCAGCACGCCGGCGACGGTGCAGGGACGGTCGGAGAGCAGCACCCCGAGGTCGAAGCGGGGTTCGGGACCGTAGGTCTTGACACCCGTGTAGACGCCGCCAGCCGAGAAGCCGGCCGGAGTGGTCACACTACCGTCATCGAGCCAGTCCAGGCTGGGCTCGGGCGCGTCGTTCATGACTCTCCTCGTGGACGCCGAACGGGACGATGGAAGCGGCGAGTATAGTCACCGCCCGGCGATGACCATACCGCCGTGAGACTGGGCGAATTGTCACATCGGGAGCCGCCAATGCCAGCCGTTGATCCGATCATCCGCCCCGCAACCTCGGACGATTTGCCCGCGATCAACGCGATCTACAACGAGGAGATCCGGACGGGGGTGGCGACGTGGGACTACGAGCCGTGGACGCTCGAAGCGCGCGAACGGTGGTTTCAGGACCACGACCCGGCGGAGCCGGTGCTCGTGGCGGAGGTCGACGGTCAGGTTGTGGGCTTCGCGTATCTGTCTCTGTATCGGCCGAAGTTCGGCTACCGGTTCACCCGTGAGGACACAGTCTACCTCGATCCGCTGTTTCAGGGGCGTGGTCTCGGACGTCGTCTCCTCCAGGCACTGGTCGATCAAGCGCGCGGGCGGGACATACGGACGTTGCTTGCGGTGATCGAGTCGAGCAACGAGGCGAGCATCGCGTTGCACGAGCGACTCGGCTTCGTGCGCTGCGCCCACCACCACGAGGTCGGGTACAAGTTTGGCCGCTGGCTCGACTCGGTCGATCTGGAGTTGCGGCTTTCCGCGGGCGGGCCCGACGAGGCTTAGAGCGGCGGGAGCCCGACGCGAGGACAGCGTTCCAGCAGCGGGCACTCCACGCACTTCGGACCACGCGCGTGGCAGGTGCGCCGGCCGTGCTGGATCAGGTCAACGTGAAAGGCGTAGACCTCGTCGGGCGTGAGCAGTGCCTCGAGGGCGTCGTGGGCTTTCACGGCCGGCATCTTCGCCGGGACCAGCCCCAGCCGCTTGGCGACACGTTCAACGTGGGTGTCGACCGGGAGCGCGGGCCGTTCGAGGGAGAAGAGCAGCACGCACGCCGCCGTCTTCGGTCCGACGCCGGGGAGCGACGTCAGCCACCGCTTCGCTTCCTCCAGGGGCAGGTCCGCGAGGAAATCAAGCTCCCAGTCCGGAACACGTTCTTTGACCTCGGCCAGCAACGCCTGCAGCCGTTTGGACTTCGTCGGAGCGAGCCCGCCCGGCCGGATCGCGTCCTCAACGCCAGCGATCGGGGCTGCGAGGATCGCCTCCCACGTCGGGTAGGCCTCGATCAAGCGATGCATCGCGTGGCCGGAATTGTGGTCCGAGGTGTGCTGTGACAACAGCGTGAGCACCAGTTCGAAGACCGGCGCGTGCGACGCCTGTTGCGGTGCCCGACCGTAGCGCTCGCCGAGGATCCCGATCAGCTCGGACGGCGTCCAGTACTCAGCCTTGCGGACGCGGCGTCGTGCGGCCGTGCTGGATGTTGGCTTGGTCGGTGGCTTCGCCATCCGCGAATGGTAGCGAGTCGCTGGCGCTGACGATCGCGGCTCGCCACCCCGCGGGCGAATCAGGCGGCGTCGTCGGTCATTGCTGTGCCGCGCGGACGATGCGACGATGGCCCGCACTCCGGTGAACACAGCGAAAGGGGGCTCGATGACTCGCGACGACATCATTCGTCTGACCGATCTCGCTTCCTGCGCTGGTTGAGCGGGCAAGATGGGTCTCGGGACCCTGGCGCAGGTACTGCGTCCCTTGCAGGACACCTTTGATTCGGGCGACTACCCGGACCTCCTCGTCGGCCTCAACGCGGCTGACGATGCGGCGGTCTACCGGGTCTCGGATGATCTCGCCCTGATTCAGACGCTGGATTTCTTCCCACCGGTGGTCGACGACCCGTACACCTACGGGGCAATCGGCGCCGCGAACGCAATGTCAGACGTCTACGCGATGGGCGGTGAGGTACGCCTCGCCCTGAATATTGCCGGTTTCCCCGAGGATCTCGATCCGGCGATCCTCGCCGAGATCTTCCGCGGCGGTGCGGAGAAGGTCCGTGAGGCGGGCGGCGTGATCGCGGGCGGTCACACCGTCTTCGACGCCGAGCCGAAGTACGGGCTCTCCGTCACCGGGATGATCCACCCTGCTGCGATCATCACCAAGGGCGGCGCGCAGCCCGGCGACGCGCTGTTGCTGACGAAGCCGATCGGCACCGGCGTCCTGCTGACGGCGGCGCAGCGGGACTTCGAGGACACGGCCGCCGGGTTCGATCACGCCGTCCGTTCGATGCTCACCCTGAACCGCCACGCCTCGCACCTCGCCCGCGCGGCCGGTGTGAATGGGATGACCGATGTGACCGGATTCGCGCTGCTTGGTCATGCCTCGGAGATGGCGCTCCAGAGTCGTACGCGTTTCACGATCGAGGCCAGTGCGGTGCCGCTGCTGACCGACGCCTACAGGTTCGCCGAGGCCGGTGCGGTCACCGGCGGCGGCAGCCGCAACCGTGAGCAACTCGGAGCGCGGGTGAAGCTGCCGGCGGACCTCGATGAAACGCTCGGCCAACTGCTCTTCGATCCGCAGACCTCGGGTGGCCTGTTGATCGCGGTTCCCGAGGACGCGGCGGAAGCGCTCCGCGCGGCCATCGAGGGTGAGACCGGCGGGTGCTGGCGCATCGGATCGGTGGAAGCGGGCGAACCGGGCGTGGTGGTGCGGTGAACTGTCGCCGTCGTTTCGTCGGCATCGTCGCGCTCGTGTCACTCGCCCTCGCCGCTTGCGGTGACAGCGGTCCCGACGTCGATACCAGCAGCGTCGATGTCGAGGCGCTACTGACGGCCGCCGCCGATCGGATGGACGCTGTCGACTCGTTCCGATTCGAGTTGGAGCACGAGAACGGCACGGCCTCGATCGTGCGTGGCCTCCAGATGGTGCGCGCGAGCGGGGACGTCGAGGGCCCCGACCGCATGCACCTGCAGGTCGACGTCAAGGCAGGGCCGCTGAACGCCGCGATCGAGATCATCGTGCTGCCCGACGAGGGCTGGATTACCAACCCGCTGACCGGGCGCTGGGAGCGCGAGACGATCGACGTTGCCACCTTCTTCGATCCCGCCGAGGGCGTCACCGGACTGATGCGCTCGCTCGACGGCGCGACGGTCGCCGGCGCGGAGACGATCGACGGCGTCGACAGCTACCGCGTCGAGGCGAAGGTGAAGTCGGATCTGATGACGCTGTTCGGCAACGCCAGCGAGGGTGAAACGATCGCACTCAAGGCCTGGATCGGCATCGACGACCCGCTGGTCTATCGGGTGGAAGCGGTCGGCGCGATCGTCACCGGTGAGCCGGACAACCTCGTCCGCCGCCTCACGCTGACGAACTTCGGCGAGTCGTTCGACATCCAGGCCCCGCGCTAGCCGCGAGATGGACGGCGCAGCGATGAACGCGCCCGATCGAGCGGTCCGCCGTCGGCAGCGCTGGCTGCTGATCACCGTTGCCGCGGGCGTCTTCGTCGCCGCCGACGATCAGACGTCGATCGTCACCATGCTCCCGGCGATGATCGAAGACATCGGGTTGACCGTCGATGACCTCTATCGCGCCTCATGGATCGTCAACGGCTACCTCCTCGGCTACATCGTCGCGCTGCCGATCGTTGGCCGGATCGCCGACGTGTACGGTCACGCCCGCGTGTACGCAGGTGCGCTGGCGCTGTTCATGTTCGGCAGCGTGCTCGTCGCGCTCGGTCCCGGGTTCGAGGCGATTGTCGTCTCGCGAGCGATCCAGGCGGTTGGCGGTGGCGCGGTGGTGCCGGTCGCCATGGCGATCGTCGTGGACGAACTGCCGCGCGATCGAAGGCTGCTCGGCCTCGGAGCGATCGCCGCGGCTTCCGAGGCGGGTGCGCTACTGGGCCCGCTCTGGGGTGGCGCGATCACGGAGTGGTTCGGCTGGCGCTGGGTGTTCTGGATCAACGTCCCGATGGCGCTGCCAATCCTCGTCGCGGCCTGGTACCTCGCGGGCACCAAGCGGCAGCAGAGCGGCATCGACTGGCTGGGAGCAGCGCTGCTCGGTGCTTCGCTAGCGGTGCTGACCTTCGCGCTGGTCGACGACCCGAACGACGCGCGTCCCTTCGCCGTGACGCTGGCGTTCCTCGGCGTCTCGGTCGCCCTCGGCCTCGTGTTCTGGTGGCACGAGCGGCGGACTGCCGCGCCGCTGGTTCGGCCCGAGATGCTGCGGTCGCCGGCGGTACTGGCCGCGAACCTGACGAGCGTGCTGCTCGGCGGTGGGCTGATCGCGGTGCTGATTGGCGTGCCGCTGTTCGTCAACCTCGTACTCGGCGAAGGAGCATTGGACGGCGGCCTCACGCTCATGCGTCTGACCGTCGCGGTTCCGATCGGCGCGCTCGCCGGTGGTTGGCTCGGGGGCCGGATGGGCCTCCGCACCGTGGCGACGGCTGGGATGCTGCTGGCTGCGGTCGCCTTCGCGGGATTGCAGGCTTGGAACGAGACTGTCTCGCAAACGCTGCGAACACTCCCGCTGCTCGTCGGCGGGTTCGGCTTCGGCCTCGTGATCGCCCCGCTGAGCGCCGCCGTCCTGCAGCAGGTGGGCGAGGACGACCGAGCGACCGCCGCCTCGTGGCTCACACTCAGCCGCGTGACCGGGATGCTGGCGGGCGCGGCGTTGCTGACCTCGTCCGGCCTCGGACGGTTCTACGCCCGCGCCGGGACGATCGACATCGGATCTCCAGAGTTCGACGCACTGGTGCGCGAGGCCGAGGTCTCCACCTTCCGCGAAGTGTTCATCGTCGCCGGGCTGGCCATGGTCGTCGCTGCCATCCTCGCGTGGTGGATTGGCCACGGCGATCGCGACGACGCGGACGAGCCGTGGTGGACGGTGACCTGACAGCCGTCTGCCGAACGCGTATAACCTCGGTGATGTCACTCCCCAACGACTGGTGGCGCCTGGATGCGACCGCGCAGGCCGCGCTCGTCCGCGAGGGCGTCACTACGCCCTCTGCGCTCGTCGAGGCGGCGTTGACGCGCGTGGAGGCGTTGAACCCCGCGATCAACGCCGTCGTCACCCCACTGTCCGAGGTCGCGCGCGAGTTCGTGGCCGCGCTCCCCGCGGACGATCGCCCCTTCCGAGGTGTGCCGATCCTCTTGAAGGACGGCGGCGAGGAGTTGGCGGGAACGCGCTACACGATCGGCACGCCGGTGCTGCGCGACCTCGACTACCGCTCGCCCCGCACCACAGAGTTCGTGCGGCGAATCCTCGTGGCCGGCTTCGTGCCGATCGGCAAGACGAACCTCCCCGAGCTGTCCTCCGGCCTGACGACCGAGCCGGCGGCGTTCGGGGCAACGAGGAACCCGTGGGACCTAGGGCGGACGGCGGGCGGATCGAGCGGAGGATCGGCGGCGGCCGTCGCAGCTGGCTTCGTCCCGATCGCCCTCGGCAGTGACGCCACCGGCTCGCTGCGCGTCCCGGCGGCCGTCTGCGGTGTCGCCACCCTGCGACCGACGCCG
>QWJG01000006.1 GCA_009391845.1 Chloroflexota bacterium
AGTCGCGGCCGCCGGGGCCGCCTGCGGCGGAGCCGCTTCAGCGGCTGCCGGTGGTGCGGCCTCAGGGGCCGGCACGGCGGGAACTGCCTCGGCGGGCGCGTCTGGTTGCTGGTCTTGGGTCATTAGAACTCCAGGCCCTCTTCACGAGCGGCGTCGGCGAGTGCCTGTACGCGACCGGCGTACCGGAATCCGCCACGATCGAAGACGATCGCGCCGACACCGGCTGCCTTGGCTCGCTGGGCGACGAGCTGCCCCACGCTCTTGGCGCGGTCGCTCTTCGTCCCATCTGCAGTGCGCAGCGAAGCTTCCACATCCGACGCCTGCGCGACCGTGCGGCCGGCATCATCGTCGATGAGCTGCGCGTAGATGTGCTGGTTCGACCGGAACACCGCGAGACGCGGCCGTTCCGAGGTACCTCGTAGTTGCTTGCGGACGCGGGTGTGCCGGCGGATGCGGGCAGCGCGCGAGGTCTTCGTGTTCGCCATGCCGCTACACCCTTGCCTTTCCGGCCTTCTGCCGGACGTACTCACCCACGTAGCGCACACCCTTGCCGTGGTACGGCTCCGGCGGGCGCGTGCGTCGCACCAGCGCTGCCTGCTGGCCAACGACCTGCTTGTCGATGCCGTTGACGTGCACCAGTGTCGGCGTCTCCACCTCGAATTGTGCGCCGTCCAGCGGGGCGATCTCCACCGGGTGGGAGTAGCCAACGTTGAGCACCAGCGTCTGCCCCTGCAGCGATGCGCGATAACCGGTGCCGCGCAGTTCCAGCGACTTGCGGAAGCCGTCGGTCACGCCGATCACCATGTTGGCGAGCAGCGCCCGGGTCAGTCCGTGCAGCGCGCGGTGCTCCGGCGCATCGGACGGACGGGTGACCACCAGCTCGGAGTCAGCCTGCGACACCGTGATCGCGGGATGAACCTCGATCTGGAGTTCGCCCTTCGGCCCTTTGACCGCGCAGCGTTGACCGGCGAGCGTCACAGCGACGCCGTTGGGAACGGGTACAGGGGACTTGCCGACGCGCGACATGCTTCGATCTCCTACCAGACGTAACAGAGCACTTCGCCGCCGATTTTGCGACGCCAGGCCTCGCGGCCGGACATCACACCCTGCGACGTGCTCATGACGGCGACCCCAAGGCCACCAAAGACACGTGGAATCTCTTGCTTGTTGACGTACACGCGCAGCCCGGGGCGGGAGACCCGGCGGATTCCGGAAAGCAGCGCCTTCCGGTCTTCGCCGTAGGTGATCTCCAGTTCCAGGAACTTCCGCGGTCCATCCTCGACCTCTTGGAGGCCGCGGATGAATCCCTCTTCGTGCAGCACGCCAGCAACGGCGCGCTTGGCGTTCGAAGCGGGAATCCGCACGCTCTCGTGGCGCGCGGAAGCCGCATTGCGGATACGCGTGAACATGTCTGCCATCGGGTCCGACATCGTCATCTGTGTTGTCCCCTGCCTTCCGTTCCTCGGGGTCCGCCTATTGGCGGAACGGCATCCCGAGCAGCTCCAGCAGCCGCTTGCCCTCTTCGTCGGTTTTTGCGGTGGTCACAATGTTGACCTGCAACCCGCGTACCCGATCGACGTTGTCGAAGCTGACCTCTGGAAAGATCAGCTGTTCGGTCAGTCCCAGGGAGTAGTTGCCGTGGCCATCAAAGGCGTTGGGCGGTACCCCCCGGAAGTCACGCACACGCGGCAGCGCCGCGGTCACGAGACGGTCGTAGAACTCCCACATCCGCTTGCCGCGCATGGTGAGGGAAAGACCAATCGGGTTTCCCTCGCGCAGCTTGAAGTTGGAGATCGCCAGCCGGGCGCGCCGTACATACGGGCGCTGGCCGGTGATCGCCATCAGATCGCGCGTCGCGGAATCAATCGCGTTCGCATTGTCCAGCGCCTCGCCGAGGCCGATGTTCACCGCAATCTTGGTGAACGTTGGCACCTGCATCGGGTTCGCGTAGCTGAACTCGCGCATCAGTTGCGGCGCGATCTCTTCGCGATGCTTGACCCGCATGCGCGGTTCGATCATTGGGGTTGCGGTCTCGGTCGTCATCTCGCTCGTCCTAGTCGATCGCTTCGTTACAGCGCTTGCAGAAGCGAACCTTGCGACCGTCATCCAGGCTACGGAAGCCCACGCGGGTCGCTCGATCGCAGTTGGTGCACACCAGCGCGAGGTTGGAGGCATGAATGGGTGCCTCCATCTCGATGATGCCGCCGGGGTCCTGCGGTGAACTCCCGCGACGGTGTCGCTTCACGATGTTCACACCGGAGACGATCGCACGGCCCCTGGTCGGTGAGACGCCGCGCACGTCACCGCGACGACCGCGGTCACGGCCATGCAGCACCTGCACCGTGTCGTTTCGCTTGATCTTCGCTGCCATCGCTACAACACCTCCGGCGCGAGCGAAATAATCTTCATGAACTGGCGGTCACGCAGCTCACGGGCCACCGGCCCGAAGATGCGGGTACCGCGCGGGTTGCCATCGACGTCGGTGATCACCGCCGCGTTCTCGTCGAAGCGGATGATCGATCCGTCCGGGCGTCGCACCGGCTGGCGCGTGCGCACGATCACCGCGCGCACGACGTCGCCCTTGCGGACGGCGCTGTTTGGCTGCGCCTCTTTCACGGTCGCCACGATCGAGTCACCGACCCGTGCGTAGCGACGACGAGTCCCACCAAGCACGCGGATGCAGAGCACCTCGCGCGCGCCGCTGTTATCGGCCACTGCAACCCGTGATTCCTGCTGAATCATCGCTACTCGGCCTTCTGCTCATCTGCGGTCGGCTCGGCAGCCGGCTCGGTCACTGCGTCAGCGACGGGCGCTTCAACGACGGGCGCTTCAGCGGCGGGTGCTTCGGCAACGGGCGACTCGCCGGCGGCCTCGGCGGCTGCTGCTTCATCGGCCGCGGCGTTGGTGGCGCTGCGCTGCACTTCCTCGACGAGTTCCTGGCCGATCGCTTCCGGCGCCACGTCGGCGACGGCACGTTCGGTCAGCACCTCGACCAGGCGCCAGCGCTTCAGCTTGCTGATCGGCCGGCACTCTTCGATACGCACGAGGTCGCCACGGGTGGCCTCGTTGTTCGGGTCGTGTACGTGGTACTTCTTCGTCCGCCGGATCACCTTGCGGTAGATGCGGTGACGGGCGGCTCGTTCGATCTCGACCACGACGGTCTGATCGTTGATGTCAGACACCACGGTGCCGACACGAGCCTTGCGGTTGACCGCCTGCTCTTGGGTCATAGCGGTCTCCTACCCCTCGTTCTTCTGTGCGTCGACGGCGGCCAGGATCGCGCGCTCCTTGAGCAGCGTCTTGATCCGGGCGATTCGTCGACGCGCGGCGCCCACCTGCGAGACGTTGGCCAACTGGCGCGTCGCGGCCTGAAAGCGGAGGTTGAACAGCGCCTGGTGCGCCTCTTCCAGCTCCGCGGTCAGCTCCGCATCGGTGCGGGCGCGCAGTTCAACTGCTTGTGGGGACGCCACTAGAACGCCTCCTCGCGGGTGATGATTCGCGTCTTCACGGGCAGCTTGTGGTGGGCGCGGCGGAACGCTTCGCGCGCGGCGTCCTCAGGCACGCCGGCGACCTCGAAGATCACGCGACCACGCTTGACCACGGCGACCCAACGATCGGTGGCGCCCTTACCTTTACCCATGCGCACTTCGACCGGCTTCTTGGTGACCGGCTTGTCCGGGAAAATCCGGATCCAGACCTTGCCGCCGCGCTTCAACGATCCGGTGATCGCACGTCGTGCGGCCTCGATCTGGCGGGCATCGATCCAGGCAGTCGTTTGCGCTTGCAGGCCGAACTCGCCGAAAGCGACGGCGTTGCCGGTCTGCGCGGCACCGCGGCGCTTGCCGCGGAACTGCTTTCGATATTTGGTCCGTCGTGGCATCAACATGGCGAGCTACTCCGAACCTTCAACGGTAATCAGGCTCAGCGGGTTCGACTCCGGCGTGACGTCGCCCTTGTAAATCCAGCACTTCACGCCGATGACGCCGAACGATGTCCGCGCTTCGGCGAGGCCGAAGTCGATGTCCGCGCGCAGCGTGTGCAACGGCACGCGGCCCTGCATCTCCTGCTCCACCCGCGACATCTCGGAACCGCCGAGGCGGCCGCCGATCTTCACGCGACAACCGAGGGCGCCGCGCTGCATCGTGCGCTGCACGCCCTGCTTCATCGCACGGCGGAAGGCGACACGGCGCTCGAGCTGATCCGCGACGGAGCGCGCCACCAGGTAGGCGTCCAGCTCCGGCACGCGAATCTCTTCGATGTTGAGGCGAATCCGCTTGTCGGTGGAGTTCTGCAGCAGCGTGCGCAGCATCTCCGCGTTCTGACCGCCGCGTCCGATGACGATACCGGGCTTGGCGGTCTTCACGGTCATGGTGATCTGGTTGGCATTGCGGTCGATCAGGATCTGCGACACACCGGCGTCCGGCAGCGCGTCCAGGATCACTTTGCGCAGCTTCAGATCCTCGGCGACGAGGCCGGCGTATCCGCGTTCGGCGAACCACTTGGACTGCCAGTCCTTGTAGACACCGACACGGAAGCCGTAGGGATGAACTTTACGACCCATTAGTAGTACTCATCCCCTTCGACCACGACCTCAATGTGCGAGAAGCGCTTCAGGCGCGGCGCCACGCGTCCGCGTGATCGTGCCTTGAACCGCTTCAGCATCCGTCCGTCACCTGCGATTGCTCGCTTGATGATCAGCGCGTCCGGATTGAGATCGAAATTGTTCTCCGCGTTCGCCGCAGCGGAACGCACCACCTTGTGCACCATCCGCGCCGACGGCGCGGGCAGGAACTCGAGGAGCGCGAGCGCCTCGGCGACCGGCATCCCCTCGATTTGAGCGAGGACCAGCCGCACCTTCTGCGGTGAGACTGGCTGATCGGTGGCGAGCGCTCTGACTTCCATCGGTATTTCCTGCAGTCCTTGTCCAGCGCGCTAGCGCGCGCGGGAGATAGCTTCCGAGCGCCCGCGGTGACCGCGGAACGTCCGCGTGAACGCGAACTCGCCGAGCTTGTGACCAACCATGTTTTCCGTGCAGAACACCGGGATGTGGCGACGACCGTCGTGAACGGCGATCGTCAGCCCAACCATCTCCGGAAGGATCGTGGACGCACGCGACCACGTCCGGATCACTTCCTTGCGGGTCGCTGCCTGTGCTTCGAGCACCTTCCGCATCAGCTTCGGATGCACGAAGGGGCCCTTTTTCGTCGAACGGGACATCCGAGCCTCCTACCGACGACCCTGGCCGCGACGGCGCACGATGTATTTGTCCGTGCGCTTGTTGCGGCGGGTGCGGAATCCCAGTGCGGGCTTGCCCCACGGTGTTTTCGGTCCCGGCATACCAACGGGGGCCTTGCCCTCGCCGCCGCCGTGCGGGTGATCTACGGGGTTCATCGCGGAACCACGCACCGACGGTCGGCGACCACGGTGCCGGTTACGTCCGGCCTTACCCAACTTGACCTGGCTGTGCTCCGCGTTCCCAACGGTGCCGATGGTCGCGAGGCAGGCTTCCGCCACCTGGCGCATCTCGCCGGAGGGCATGCGCAGCAGCGCGTAACCCTGGTCGCGGGCCATCAAGCGGATGTTCGCGCCGGCGGAACGGCCAAGCTGGCCACCACGTCCGGGCTGCAACTCCACGTTATGCACAGGCGTACCTGTCGGGATGATCGACAGCGGCAGCGCGTTGCCGACCGCGACCGGCGCTTCCGGCCCGGCGACGATGTTCGCATCCACTTTCAGCCCATCCGGGGCCAGGATGTACCGCTTGTCGCCGTCGGCGTAGAAGATCAACGCCAGGCGCGCGCTGCGGTTGGGGTCGTACTCGATCGCGGCGACGCGACCGGGCACGCCGATCTTGTCGCGCTTGAAGTCAACGATACGGATGTGGCGCTTGTGACCACCACCACGGCGACGGACGCTGATCCGACCCTGGCTGCGGCCGGAACTTCGCTTCTTGGCGACCAGCAGCCGCTTCTCGGGCTTCTTCTTGGTCAGCTCTTCGAAGGTGTAGCCGGACGCATTACGACGGCCGGGCGAGGTGGGGCGGAAGTTTCGGATTGGCATGACTAGACGCCCTCGAAGAATTCAATTTGATCGCCGGGCGCGACGGTCACAATGGCCTTCTTGTACGTCGGCGGGTTGCCGTCACGACGGCCGTTCCGCGAGCGCGGCCGGCGGCCACGCTCGTTCGAGGTGTTCACCGCCAGCACCTTCACGTCGAAGGCCTTTTCAACGGCTGCTTTGATCTGATGCTTGTTCGCGGCCGGCATCACTTCGAACACGTACTTGCCCTGTGCGGACAGCATCGTGCTCTTCTCCGTGACCACCGGGCGCCGCAGCACCTCGTAGGGATGGATCGGCTTCGACATCTACGCCTCCATCGCGACGGGCGAGCGACCGCTCGCGCGCTCGCCGCCCCAGAGGGCTTCGATGCGGCGGATGGCGTCCACCGTGACCAGCATCGTGCCGTGGGCCAGCATGTCGGCCACGTTCAACGTGTCCGCAGGGGTGACATCCGCGCCCGGCAGGTTCCGCGCGGAGCGCAGCACCATCGAGTCCGAGGTGCCAGTCACGATCAGCACCGATCGACCAGCCTCGGCAGCGGCCAGCACGCCAGCCATCTTCTGCGTCGACGGCTGATCGAAGCCAAAGTCGCTCAGCACCCGCAGCCGACCTTCGGCCACCCGCGAGGAGAGCACCGAACGGATCGCCAGCCGGCGCATGCGCTTCGGCAGCTTCTGCACGTAGGAGCGCTGGTGCGGGCCGAAGGCCACGCCACCGCCACGACGGATCGGCGAGTTTGCCGAGCCGACGCGCGCCATGCCGAGGCCCTTCTGGCGACGCAGCTTGCGCGTCGAACCATTCACCTCGCCACGGCTCTTCGTGTTGGCTGAACCACTGCGGCGCGCGGCAAGCTGCGCCAGCAGCGTCTGGTGTACGACCGGTTCGTTCGGCTCAATGCCGAACACCAGGTCGTCGGCGTCGATCTCTTCGACCGACTGCCCGGCGGCGTCGAAGACCTGCAACTTCATGCGCCTGCCTCGTCCTTCGCTTCGTCCTCGGAAGGCGCGTCGTCCGCAGCGGCCTCGGCGGCCTCGGCGGCTGGTGCGTCCGCGGCGGCGCTCTCGTCCGTCGTCAGTTCGGCGGTGGCGGCCGCGGCGTCCAGTTCTGCCGCGTCATCGGCGACGAGTTCCGGCTCCTCGGCGAGCACCTGCTCCACCTCGGGGATTGAGAGCACGGGCGGCGCATAGTCAACGACCGCGCGCTTGCGTGCGACGGAGACGGCGACGATGCCATCACGCGGTCCCGGAACGGAACCTTCGATGAACAGCAACTGGCGGCCGGCGTCCACGTAGACCAGCAGGTGATTGACCTCGGTAGTCCGGCGGGCACCCATGTGGCCGCCCATTTTCTGGCCCTTCCACACGCGTCCGGGCGTCGTACCGGCGCCGATCGAACCGGGGGCGCGGTGACGGTCTGACTGACCGTGGGTCTTCGGGCCACCTCGGAAGTTCCAGCGCTTCACAACGCCGGCGAAGCCGCGCCCCTTGGAGGTCGCGGTGACGTTCAGGTAAACACCGGGCTCGAACTGATCGACGTCCAGCGTCTGACCCAGCTCGAACGCGCCGATGTTGGTAACGCGGAACTCTTTCAGCTCGCTCAACACCTTACGCTCAAGGCCGGCGAGGCGCAGGTGACCGCGCTCCGGCTGCGTCAGGCGCTTGCGACGCCCCGGTGCCCCGACCTGGACGGCCTCGTAGCCGTCGCGATCGGAGGTCCGGATCTGGGTGACACGGTTGCCCACCATCTCCAGCACCGTCACGCCACGGGCGCGACCGGCCCCGTCGTAGAGGGTCATCATCCCGACCTTGCGGCCGATTAGTCCAGGAAGTGCGGTTACGCTCGGCATGCCAGGCCCTACAGCTTGATCTCGATGTCGACACCGGACGGCAGTTGCAGCCGCATCAGCGTGTCGACGGTGCGAGACGTTGGTTCGAGGATGTCGATCAGACGCTTGTGCGTGCGCGTCTCGAACTGATCCCGCGAGTCCTTGTCGATGAACGGCGATCGGATCACCGTGTACTTCCGGATGCGTGTCGGCAACGGGACCGGGCCCGCGACCACCGCACCGGTTCGCTCAGCGGACTCCACGATCTGCCGGGCAGATGCGTCGAGCACGCGATGATCGAAGGCGCGAAGCTTGATTCGAATTCTCTGTTGTGACATCGCTTCGTCGTCTCCAGCCGGTCTCCCGGCGCCTCCCCATCACGCCCCTCTGGGACGCAATGCGTATTGCTCATATCCCGCAGGCTGCGTTTAGGACGCGGCCCGGTTAGCGCCCTTGGCGATCTCTTCCGCCACGTTGGACGGAACCTGTTCGTAGTGATCGAACTCCATCGAGTACGTGGCGCGTCCCTGCGACAGCGACCGCAACGCCGTCGAGTAGCCGAACGTCTCACCCAGCGGAATGAACGCGCTCACCACCTGGGTGTTCGCGCGCGTCTCCGTGCCCTGTACCAGGCCACGTCGCGAGTTGATGTCGCCCAGCACGTCGCCGTAGTACTCCTCCGGCGTGACGGTCTCGAGCTTCATCACTGGCTCGAGGATGACCGAACTGGCGGCCTCGAGCGCGGCGCGCATGCCCATCCCACCAGCGGTCTCGAACGCCATCTCGGACGAGTCGACGTCGTGGTACGAGCCGTCGACGACGGCGACCCCCACGTCGACCACCGGGTAACCGGCGCGGACGCCGCTGGTCAGCGCGCCTTGCACGCCGCGGCGCACCGAGGAGATGTACTCACGCGGAATCGAACCACCGACGGTCTTGTCCTCGAAGACGAAGCCGCCGCCCGGCTCGAGCGGGGTGACTTCCAGGACACAGTGTCCGTACTGGCCGCGGCCACCGGTCTGGCGCACGAAGCGCCCTTCGGCACGCGTCGCCTTGCGGATCGTCTCGCGGTAAGACACCTGCGGGCGGCCAGTGTTGGCCTCCACGCCGTACTCGCGGCGCATCCGGTCGACGATGACCTCGAGGTGAAGTTCGCCCATCCCGGAGATGACGGTCTGGCCGGTCTCGTCGTCGAAGCGGATGCGGAAGGTCGGGTCTTCTTCGCCCAGCTTCTGGAGGGCGTTGCCCATCTTCGCCTGGTCTTCGCGCGTCTTCGGCTCGACGGCGATCGTGATCACCGGCTCCGGGAACGTGATCGACTCCAGCAGAATCAGGTTCGCCGGGTCGCAGAGCGTGTCCCCGGTGAAGGTGTCCTTCAAGCCGATCGCCGCGGCGATTTCGCCGGCGTGGACGGACTGGACTTCCTCGCGGGAGTTGGCGTGCATCTTCATGATCCGGCCCCAGCGCTCGCGCTGGTTGCGGGTGGTGTTGATCACCTGGGCGCCCGACTCAACGACGCCGGAGTAGACGCGGAAGAAGAGCAGCCGGCCGACGAACGGGTCGGAGACCACCTTGAACGCCAGCGCCGTGACCGGCTCGTCGTCCGAGGCGTGGCGCTCGATCGTGACCTCGGGGTCCTTGACGTCGTGACCGATGATCGGGGGGACGTCCAGCGGCGACGGGAGGTAGTCGATGACCGCGTCCAGCATCGGCTGGACGCCCTTGTCGCGCAGTGCGGAGCCGGCGAAGACCGGCGTGATCGCGTTGGAGATCGTCGCGCGGCGGACGCCAGCCTTCAACTCGGCCTCGGAGATGTCGCGACCTTCGAGGTAGGCCTCCATCAGGGCTTCGTCGTTCTCGGCGGTGCGCTCGATCAGCACGGCGCGCGCCGCTTCCGCCTCGTCCTGCATCTCTTCGGGGATCTCGCGGGTCTCGATTTCGAGGCCGCGATCGCCGGAGAAGTAGTAGGCCTTCATCCTGATGAGGTCGATGACCCCGACAAAGGTGTCCTCAGCCCCGATCGGGAGCTGCAACGGCACGGGTATCGCTGCCAGGCGGTCGGTAATCATCTGGACGCAACGCGCGAAATTCGCGCCCATGCGGTCCATTTTATTGACGAAACAGATGCGCGGGACGCTGTACTTGTCAGCCTGGCGCCACACGGTCTCGGACTGCGGCTCAACTCCGGCGACGCCGTCGAAGACCACGACGCCACCATCGAGGACGCGCAACGAGCGCTCGACCTCGACCGTGAAGTCCACGTGCCCGGGCGTGTCGATGATGTTGATGGTGTTGCCGGCCCACTGACAGGTGGTGGCGGCGGACGTGATCGTAATGCCGCGCTCGCGCTCCTGCTCCATCCAGTCCATGACCGCGGTGCCCTCGTGGGTCTCGCCGATCTTGTGGGTACGGCCGGTGTAAAAGAGGACGCGCTCAGTCACGGTCGTTTTGCCCGCGTCAATGTGCGCGATGATTCCAATGTTGCGGACCTGCTCAAGAGGCTGGCTCGGCATCGGTTCCTCATGTCCACCGGCCCACAGCGTGGGCCAGCGCTCGTTCTAACTTCTCTTCGTTGCGTCCGTGAGTCCGGGGACGATCCGTCCCCGCTCAAGCAGGGGCGGGCCTACCGGTTCAGTGGCGCTACCAGCGGTAGTGCACGAACGCGCGGTTCGCCTCCGCCATGCGGTGCACTTCTTCCTTGCGACGCACCGCATTTCCGGCATTGTTCGCGGCATCCAGCAGTTCGGATGCCAGCTTCTCGCCCATCGACCGGCCACCGCGGTTCCGCGCGGCCGTCAACAGCCAACGCAGCGCGAGCGCCTGGCGGCGCTCGCTGCGGATGTCGATCGGGACCTGGTAAGTCGTACCGCCGACGCGGCGCGGCTTGACCTCAATCACCGGGGTCACATTTCGAACGGCTTGTTCGAAAATGTCGATACCCTGGCGACCGGATCGCTCTTCCACCTGCGCGAACGCGGTGTAAACCACGCGCTCGGCGGTGCTTTTCTTGCCGCTCACCATCACGCTGTTGATGAACTTCGCCACCAACCGCGAGTTGTAACGGGGATCCGGCGTGACCGGACGCTGGGGGGCCTGGTTACGCCGCATTGCTAACTCTTCCGGGTGCCGTACTTGCTACGACCACGCTTACGGCCCGAGACGCCAGTAGCGTCCAGAGCACCACGTACGATGTGATATCGCACGCCTGGGAGATCCTTGACTCGACCGCCGCGAATCAGCACTACGGAGTGCTCCTGCAGCGAGTGCCCCTCACCGGGAATGTAGGCCGTGACCTCAATCCCGTTGGACAACCGCACACGCGCCACCTTGCGGAGCGCGGAGTTCGGCTTCTTGGGGGTGACGGTTCGCACCTGGGTGCACACGCCACGCTTCTGCGGCGAGCCCTTGGGCGATCGACGCATGCGGTTGTTGAGCGTGTTGAACCGGAAGCGCAACGCGGGCGCCTTCGTCTTCTTTCGGACCGGCTGACGGCCGTTGCGAACGAGCTGACTAATCGTCGGCACGTCGCCTCCACTTCCAGTTTCCGGCGGATGCCGGCACGCTTCGTTTACCGCTCGTCCGAACCGTCTGCGTCGACCAACCCGTCAGCGGATCGATCGCCGTCGAGCGCCTCCAACGGAAGCGCCCGTCAACGTCTCGGTTCATCCACATTTCCGGCGTAACCGGGCGTCTGTTCCCGGACACAACGAACGGCCGAATGGCTGGTAATGAGCCTCGCCACGGCGTGCGCGAACGCACATTGCCGCCGGTCCTCACTACACGATGCCCAATCGACCGCGATGGGGACGCGCACCCCGGGAGGCGCGACCTCTGAGTCTACCGACAGTCTGGGGAGTGTCAACCGAGGCGCGAACGCACCGATCAACGTCTGCGCTTGCGCGCGGGGTCAGCCGAATCGCACCAGGCGAAACGACTCTTGAAAGAGTAACCCCTCTGCCTCTAACTCGGGCTCAAACTCACGCGACTCCCTGACAGCCCGCTGACGCGCATCCTCGATCGCCCGCGTTCGGTACCGATCGAGCATCGCTTCTTCGTCGCGCCCGCCCATCTGCGATTCGTGCGCCATGATCGAGCGCACCTTCGTCCGCAGCACGCCGCTGATGTCGACGTGGTAGTCAGGCTCGTTCGTCCCCGCCAGCAACAACACCCGAGGGCGGTAGGGCTCGAAGCCCTCGTCCTTGTCGCGCGGGTAGTAGAGATGATCGTCGCCGGCCGGGTAAATCGCGTCGTAGGTGGCGCGTCCCGTCCGCCGGTGATCGCGGTGGTTGAAGCCGGGGCGGAACCCGTCCCACGTGATCACCAGATCGGGCCGGTGGATCCGCAACTGGCGGACGATCAGCCCGCGTAGCTCGTTGGTGTTCTCGATGTAGCCGTCCGGGAAGCCGAGGAAGGTCGGTTCGTCCGCGCCCAGGATCGCCGCCGCGCGGCGCTGCTCCTCCTCGCGGGTCGCCGCCAACCGCTGCGGCGTCATATCGATGTCTTTCGTACCCTTGTTGCCGCTGGTCGTGACCACGATGTGTACAGCCCAGCCCAGCTCGCAGAGCCGCGCCACGGTGCCACCGCAGACGAATTCGTTGTCATCCGGGTGCGCCATCACCACCATCGCGCTGCGCGTGCCGGCTTCCGTCATCTCCTCGATCACGTCGACCTGGACGGCCACGTCCGGAGCGCTGGTCATCGGCTATCCCCCCGCCGCACTGGCGGCGTCCGCGACTTGTGCGGTTTCCGCGGTCCGCGCCACGCCGTCGCGCGCCAATTCGTCGTAGAGCAGCAGCAGCCGTTCAGCGACCGAATGCCATGAGAAGTCGCGCATCCGCTCCACCCCGGCGGCGCCGAGGGCCTTGCGTAGTGGTTCGTTTCGCAGCAGCAGCTCGATCTTTTCCGCGAATGGCTCCGGGCAGCGCCACGGCACCAGGTACCCGGTCCGCCCGTCCGCCACCGTCGAGGCCAGCCCACCGACGCGCGAGACGACCACCGGAACGCCCGAGGCCATCGCCTCGACCGCAACCAGCCCGAACGACTCGGAGAACGAGGGCATCACCACCACGTCCGCCGCGCGGTAGTACTCAGGCAATTCGTGGTGCGCGATCGCGCCGACGAAGGAGACCAGGTGGCGAACGCCAACCTCTTCGGCGATTGCGCTGAGGCGATCGAACTCCGGGCGTGCCTGCTCGTCGCCACCGATGATCAGCAGCCGCAATGCCCGCTGATCCGTGATCTGCGCGATCGCGCGGATCAGGATGTCGAGGCCTTTGAGCGGCTCAATTCTGCCGACGGCGAGCACGATACGGTCTTCGGCGGCGATCCCAAGCTGCCGTCGCGCCGCTTCGCGCGAACCGGGGTGGAACCGTTCCGGATCGACGCCCAGCGGGATCACGTCGATGCGGTCCGCCGGAACGCCGTAGACCTGGCGCAGCAGGCGCTCCTCGTAGCTCGTGGCGGCGATCACGCGGTCCAGCGACTGCACGAGCCGGCGCTCAGCCTCGAGGCGCTCGGGCGGCTCGTGCTCGGACGCGCGTGCGCGCAACTTCACCTCGCCCAGCGTGTGGAACATAGCGACGTGTGGGACGCCCCATTCGGCCGTCAGCCGCTCGCCGGCGACGCCGGACAGCCAGTAGTGCGAGTGAATCAGGTCGTAGTGGGTGCCCTCACTGGCCCGGAACGCCTCGATCCCAGCGGCGAACGCCGCGGTGTGGTGAATGAGGTCGGTCTTCGGCAGTGGCGCCGCCGGTCCGGCCTCGATCTGAATGAGCCGCGCACCGGGCGCGAACTCGGTGATCATTGGGGCTGCGGGATCGTCGCGGCGCGTAAACACGTCGATCGTCCGACCGCGCTCGGCAAGCCGCTCCGACACCTCGTGGACGTAGACGTTCATCCCGCCGGTCGCGGCGCCGCCCAGCGGCGCCAGCGGCGAGGTGTGCATTGAGAGCACGGCGATGCGCGAAGCCTCGGAGGGGGTGACGCGCGGAACCGGGGTCATGCGCGGGGGCCTCATTCTCAGCGGACGGGCATGCACGACGATCAGTCGCCGAGGGCACAGTAGAAATGCATGTGCCCTGTAACCTTCAGCGTATCACGCGGACCAATCGAGGAGGGTCGGGGCTGTCACCAACCCAGCGCGTGCTCCACGGCGGCGGTCTCGGCGGCTGATTCGACGCGGCGCGCGTCGATCTGCAGTGCCGTATCCGGATCCTTGAGGCCCGCGCCGGTGATGATGCAGACGGCCGTCTGGCCGCCGAAATCCTCACCCGCGGCACGACGCTGAAGCAGGCCGGCGACCGAGGCGGCGGAGGCCGGCTCGCAGAAGATCCCTTCGTCCGCCGCCAGCCGGCGGTACGCGTTCAGGATCTCGTCGTCGGTCACCGCAGTGATCGTGCCGCCAGACTCGTCGCGGGCGCTGATCGCGCCATCCCACGAGGCCGGGTTGCCGATCCGGATCGCGGTCGCGATCGTCTCCGGCTTCGCCACGGGCGATCCGGAGACCAGCGGCGCCGCGCCGGCCGCCTGGAACCCCCGCATTCGCGGTCGCGTCGCGATCTTCTCCAGGTGGTAGTACTCCGTGAATCCGCGCCAGTAGGCGGTGATGTTGCCCGCGTTGCCGACCGGGATGCAGAGCAGATCGGGCGCGCGTTCCAGTTCGTCCGCGATCTCGAATGCGCCCGTCTTCTGACCTTCGATACGGTGCGGGTTCACCGAGTTCACGAGCGCGACCGGGTGGCGCTCCGATAGCTCGCGCACGATCCGCAGCGCGTCGTCGAACGACCCGTCGATGCCAACGATCGTCGCGCCGTGGGCGACCGCCTGGGCCAGCTTCCCCATCGCGATGTTGCCCGAGGGCACGACGACGATCGCCTCCAGCCCGTGCCGCACCGCGTACGCAGCCGCCGAGGCCGAGGTGTTGCCCGTGGAGGCGCAAATCACCGCCTGCGCGCCGGCCTCGGCCGCTTTCGCGACCGCCAGCACCATCCCGCGATCCTTAAACGAACCGGTCGGGTTGGTGAACTCCGCCTTGAAGTAGAGCGCCTCGAGGCCCAGCTCTCGCTCCAGGACACGCGAGCGGATCAGCGGCGTGCCGCCCTCGCCCAGCGTGACCATCGGCGTCTCATCGGTAATCGGCAGCAAGTCGCGGTAGCGCTGGAGGATGAAGCGGCTGTCACCGCTCAACGGGTGCGCGGCAACCGACGGCGCGCTCACAGCGGTTGCTCCATCACGGCGTCCTCTGTCTGTTCGGACATTCTCGTCAGCAGCGTGCGCGAGACGCGCAACTCCCGCTCGGTCTCTTCGACGATCCTCCGACCGGACTGCTCTTCGGCGCGCACCTGACGGCGCATGTGCTCGACGATCGAGATGCGCAGCCCCTCCAGCCGTTCGCCGAGCCGGCCGAGCCGCTCCGCCGCGCCCGCTTGCTCGCGGACGAGCCGCGCGCGTTCCTCGGCGGCCTCGCCCAGCGCGATCTGGCTCGCCGCGACCAGTTCCTCGATCTCCGAGAGCCGGCTTTCGTGACGGGTGCGCGTCGCCCGCTGCTGTTCGAGGAGATCGAGCACCTCGGCTTCGCGATCACGAATCGAGCGGAGCGAGGCGATCTCCGCCTCCATCCGCTGTCGCGCCACGCGCGCCGCAGCCGCTTCGCTGGTCAGCTCGTCGAGCCGCCGATCCAGATCTGGCAGCCGCGCGCTCACGGTCGCCAGCTCCTGCGCGTTCTCGATCGCCGCGTCACGCTGTGCCGCCACCTGCCGCTCGAGGGTGACCAGCCGTTCGTCGTGCAGTTGATCGACGCCGCTGCGTTCCGCCGCGACCGCGCGAAGCGCTCGCTGACGTTCCTCTCCCGCCGTCTGGTGGCCCTCGAACAGATCGAGGCGTGAGGCGATCACCTCCAGCGCGCGCCGCAGCTCCGACTCGAACTCACGGTCGCGGGTCGCCGCCCGCTCGACGAGCGCACCCAGATCGCGGCGCAGCGTCGCCTCGGAGGCGAGCCGCTCGTCGAGGCCCGCGAGTTCGCTCTTTACCTCGCGCGCAAGATCCTGTCCGGCCTCGTGGCGGAGCGTGCGGCCCTCGACGGTCTGGAGTTGGCCCTCGAGGGCGGTCACCTCGGTACGCAGCACCTCGAGCATCGCCCGTGAGTGGCTCAGTTCGCGTGCCAGCTCGTCGATGCGCGCGACGCCAAGCGGGATCGGGATCGGGCGATCGGCGGTCACCGCGCGCCACCCTGGCCGGCGATCGGCAGCACGTTGCCGACCCGCTGCACGACGCCCGCGCTCTCGATCTGGTGCAACGCCTCGAGCACGTCGCCGCCCGCGGCGAGGTGGGTGGTGAGGACCAGCTCCGCGGTACCGGCGTCCTCGTCATCTTCGAACTGGAGCACGGAAGCGATGCTCACGTCGCGGTCGCCCAGCGCGCCGGCGATCTGCGCCAGTACGCCAGCCTGATCCGGCACCGTCAGCCGCACGTAGTAGCGCGAACGGTGCGAGGCGGGCGGGACCACGCGACCCGGCGCAAGCGGCGCGACCGGGAGCGGAGCGCGCCCGGCGACGATGTCGCGGACCAGCTCCAGCACGTCGGCCAAGACCGCACTCGCGGTCGGCGCCGCACCGGCGCCGGGGCCCTCGAAGAGCACGCGGCCCACGAGGTCGCCCTCGATCTGCACCGCGTTCAGCACCCCGTCGACCTTGGCCAGCGGTTCGTCGCGATCGATCAGCGTCGGCCGGACGCTCGCGATCAGCGCGCCGTCGTTGAGGCGCGCGCCGGCGAGCAGCTTGATCGTGTAACCCAGCTCCGCCGCGTACTCGAAGTCACGCGCGGTCAGCGACGAGATGCCCTGGCGATCGATCGCGTCGGGCGCGATCTCCAGCCCGAAGGCGAGGCCACAGAGGATCGCGAGCTTGTACGCCGCGTCGAAGCCCTCGACGTCGGCCGTCGGATCGGGCTCGGCGTAGCCCAGGCGCTGCGCCTCCGCCAGCACATCGGCGTAGTCGGCGCCCTCGGTCGCCATCGCGGTCAGCATGAAGTTGGTGGTGCCGTTGATGATGGCGGTCACGGCCGTGACCTCGTTCGCCAGCAGATCGCGGGAGAGCGGGCTGATGATCGGGATGCCGCCGCCAACCGAGGCTTCGTAGAGCAGCCGTACGTCGTGCTTCGCAGCGAGCGCCAGCAGCTCCGCGCCGTGCTTCGCCATCACCTCTTTGTTCGCCGTCACGACGTGACGACCGGAGGCGAGCACCTGTGCGATGTAGTCGTGAGCGGGATCCTCGCCGCCCATCAGCTCGATCACGATCTGCGTCCCCGCGTCCGCGAGAATGTCCGCCAGATCCGTGGTGAGCTGCGACCGATCGAGGCCCGGGCGCGCCCGGCCGACGTCGCGCACGAGGGCGCGGCGCAGTTCCAGCGGGCGACCGATCGTGCGTTCGTAGCGGGCGGCAGACGCGGTCACGGCGGCGATCACGCCGCCACCCACGTTCCCCGCGCCCAGCATTGAGACCCCGACCGGCTCGGTCACGCCACTAACCCCCCAGCCGCGAGGTTACGTCCGCCAGCACCCGATCGTTAATCCACGATTCCTCGTCGGCGGACAGGTCCTCGTCCACGTCGAGTGACGCGATCGTCGTCGCCAGCCAGTCATCGAGCCGCACGCGCGTCAGTGAAGTCACGATCGCGGTTTCGTACGCGCGATCCTCGGCGACCTCGGCAACGAGGTAAATCTCGAAGAACAGCCCGGAGGTGATCGGCGCCGTCCACTGGCCCGGCTCCAGATCGGCGATCGCCGCCTGAACGTCGTCGCTCTGCAGTACGCCAGCGGTCCAACCGATCTCGCCGCCTTCGCCGTCCTCGGTGGCGACCGACTGCTCGTCGGCGAGGAGCGCGAAGTCACCGCCGGCCTCGAGCGCCGCGATCGTCTGATCAGCCGCGAGCTGCGTGCTGACGCGGATCCGCTGCAGGCGCACCTGCACGCCGGAGCTGCCGACCTCTGCTTTGAAGTGATCGCGCAACCGCTGGCGGTACAGGCGCGCCTCGATAATTGCCTCGTACTCGGCGCGACTGAGGCCGGTGTTTCGCAGGAACGTCGTCAACGCATCGGCGAACGCCTGGGGATCGATCGTCGCTTCGGCCGTCGGATCGGCGGTCGCCTCTGCCGTGCCAGTCGCCTCGGCGGTGGCGGTGCCCTCGGCGGTAGCCGACGGATCCGCGGTGGCAGTTGCCTCGGGAGTCGCGGTTGGGCTGGGATCGTCCTCGATCAGGCCGAGATCGAGGTTGAGTTCGCGCTCGATATCGGCGGGTGTCACGGCGTCCACGGTGGTGGCGCCGACGCGGCGCAGCGCCTCTTCCTCGATCACGTGATCGAGGATCTCGCGGGCGATGTCGCCGATCCCGGAAACGCTGCCCTCGAAGAAGGCCAGGTACACGGCGCGATCAGCAATTTGGCGCGCCTGGTAGCTGTGATCCTCGACGGTCAGGACCCGCGCACGCGGCGGCAAGTACTTGGTGACATACAGCCCGGACAGGATCAGCAACCCGGCGATCGCAAGGACCGCCACGACGCCCATCGTAATCAGTCTGGTCTGGCGTTCGGCTCGCTCTCGCTCAGCCGCGCGCCCTCGACGCTCCCGCTCACGCGCCATGCGCGTTCTGTCCTCCCCTGGCGCGCCGCCGAAAACAACTGATGGCCGTGGGGAGCGTCAGTGGCGGCGCTGGTGGTGGTGTCGAACTCGGCGAATCGGCTACCGGCGCGTTGGACTCGGGCGACCAACGGCGATGCCGCTGACCCGCACGTGCTCCGAGGTGTACGGCAACAGCGCCACCTGACGCGCCCGCTTCACAGCGGTCGCGATCGCGCGCTGGCACTTCGCACTGCAGCCAACCTTGCGGCGGCCCTCGATCTGCCCGTGCTCGTTCAGGAAGCGGCGCAGCGACGCGATGTCTTTGTAGTCGACGACCAGCGGCTTCGCCATGCAGATGTCACAGCGACGGCGCCCGCGGCGCGGCCGGTCATCGCCGCCGCGGTCACCGCGGTCGCCGCGATCTCCACGGTCTCCGCGATCGCCACGATCCCCGCGGTCTCCACGGTCGTCTCGGTCAAAGGTCATCGGTCGCTCCTGCTCTGGGGGTCGCTAGAAGGGAAGGTCGTCTGGATCGAGGTCGCCCTCGGTATCAGCGCCGACCGCCATCCCGGGCGTGAAGCCTTCCGCTGGACGGTCGCCACGACCACCCAGGAACTTCACCGTCTCCGCGACGAGCTCGGTCTTATAGCGCTTCTGCCCATCCTGGCCGTCCCAGGATCGGGTCTGCATGCGCCCCTCCACGTAGACCTGTCGGCCCTTCGCGAGGTATTGCGCACAGGTTTCTCCCAGGCGATTCCAGGCGACGACGGAGAACCATTCCGTTTCGTCGACCCGTTCACCCTGGGTGTTGGTGTAGTTGCGGGACGTCGCGACGTTGAAGTTGGTCACGGCTGTGCCATTTGCCGTGTAACGCATCTCCGGATCGGCGCCCAGGTTTCCAATAATCATGCACTTGTTCAGCATTGCAGCGCTCCGAACGGGGAGAGTGTCTCGGTCGTGACTCCCGACCGACGGTTACTCGTCGGTCGGAGCCGTCGCTTCAGCGGGAGCCGCAGCCACCGGGGCCGCTGCTTCAACAGGAGCCGCGGCGACCGGAGCCGCTGCGACTGCCACTGGAGCATCCTCGGTCGCCTCGTCGTCGTCGTTGTCGTCGTTGTCGTCATCGCCGTCGTCGTCACGCGGACGCCGATCGTCGTCCCGGGGCGGACGCGACGGTCGTTCACGATCGGCGGCAACGCGCTCGTCACGCGGCGGCTCCTCGTAAGGAATAATGCCACGAATGAGGAGATGCCGGAGCACATCCTCGGAGAGGTTGAGCTGGTTCTCCAGCGGCTGGCAGATCTCCGGCGACGCGCGGAACGTCGAGAGCACGTAATAGCCCTCGAGGTTGCGGTCGATCGGGTACGCCAACCGGCGGCGACCCCAACGGTCGACGCTCAGGATTTGTCCACCGGGGCCGGAAACGAGCGCGGAGATGCGCTCGACGGCGGCGTCAAGCTCCTCCGCGGTCAGGCGCGGGTGGAGCACATACATCAATTCGTATTCGTTCACGGATCCTCCGCTGATCATGGACGATGGGAGCGCCGCCTCGAGGCGCGGTCTTGCCGCGCAATCGACGCCCCGACCAGCGACGGGGAGCATACGAAGGCCCGGTGCCGTTGCCGGCGACCGGGCTTCGGTTGGTTCGTCACCCCGTCTCGAAGTAGCGAGTGTATGGAGCGCATCCCGCGCGATCAATGCGCACGGCCAAACCCGCGCCCCAATCAATCACGCCGTTTCGCGACGATCGAGGTCCGCGAGGCTCCGAGGAAACCGCTAGCGAGGCAGTGCCGGCGCCGGGAACGCCTCGCAGAGCGTGCTCACCTCGGCGCGGATCCGCCCCAGTTCCGCCGTGTCCTCGTGCGCTTCGAGGGCGCGCGCGATGAATCCCGCGACCTTGCGCATCTCCTGCGCGCCCATCCCGCGCGTCGTCAGCGCCGGCGTGCCCATCCGCACGCCAGAGCCGATCGTCGGCGGCTGTGGGTCGAAGGGGATCGTGTTGTAGTTCGTCACGATGCCGGCCACCTCGAGCGCCGTCGCGGCGACGTTGCCGACCAGCTTCAGCGGGGTCACGTCGACCAGCACCAGGTGCGTCTCGGTACCGCCGGAGACCAGCCGCAAGCCGGCGTCCTCCAGCGTCTCGGCCAGGATGCGGGCGTTCTCGACCGTTTGGCGGGCGTACTGGCGGAACTCCGGCGTCGCCGCTTCCTTCAGCATTACGGCCTTGGCGGCAATCACATTCATCATCGGACCGCCCTGCGAGCCCGGGAACACTCCGCGATCGACCCGCCGTGCGTACTTCGCGTCGCAGATTACGAGGCCGCCGCGCGGGCCGCGCAGCGTCTTGTGGGTCGAACTGGTCACGATCTGGGCGTGCCCGGCCGGACTCGGGTGCGCACCCCCGGCGATCAGGCCGGAGATGTGCGCGATGTCCGCCATCAGCACCGCATCAACCTCGTCAGCGATTGCGCGCGCGCGCGCGAAATCGATCTGCCGTGGATAAGCCGTCGCCCCGACGACGATCACCTTCGGTCGGTGTTCCTTCGCCAGCGCCAGCATCGCGTCGTAATCGATCCGCTCGGTCGCGCGATCCACGCCGTAGGAGACGAAGTGGTAGAGCTTGCCGCTCGCGTTGACCGGGTGCCCGTGGGTGAGGTGCCCGCCGGCGTCGAGCTGCATCCCCATCACCGTATCGCCGGGCTTCAGGAGCCCCAGGTAGACGGCCATGTTCGCCTGCGTGCCGGAGTGCGGCTGCACATTCGCGTGATCGAACCCGAACAACTCCGTCGCGCGATCGCGGGCCAGATTCTCGGCCTCGTCGACGATGTCGTTGCCCTGGTAGTAGCGAGCGCCCGGGTAGCCCTCCGCGTACTTGTTCGTCAGCACGCTGCCGACGGCCTCGATCACCGCGCGACTGGCGTAGTTCTCCGACGGGATCATCTCCAGGACAGTGCCCTGGCGGGCCTCTTCGCGGCGGATGATGTCGGCGATCGCGGGATCGGTCTCGGCGAGGGCCGGTTCAATCATCGTTCTGGCGGACATGGGTAGTCACTCCTGTTGTGCCCTGCCGTGGCTTCGGTGCGGGCGGCTGTGGGTTTCGATCGTAGCGGAGGCACCGGCTAGGCGCGTCGAGTGCCGTGCACGTGTTGCGCGCCTCAGGCACGCCTGAGGCACGACTCCGGCACGATTCACGAGGTGATCAGCCCTCGTTGCCCGCCGCAATCCGATCGTGCTCGTCCCACACCCACTGGTTCAGCAACTGGAGTGACGCCGCGATCAGCGAGTGACCGCCGAGGACGATCGGGACCGGCGAGGCGACAACCGCGGCGATCAACGCGCGCAGTCGCGGGTCCTCGATCGCCTCGCTGTCGCCGAGATCGGCCGCGAACCGATCGGCCCGCGAGGCGTGGATCCCGAGGTGCGCGAGCAGCGGACGCATGTCGATGAACGCCGCGTCGCAGAGCTGCGGCACCAATTCACCGAAACAGCGCTCAGCCCCGACCGCTTCCACGAGCTGACCGAGCAGCGAGCGGGCGCTGCCGTCGCTATCGCGTCCGGCCGCGGTCATCCCGCGTTCCTCGGCCAGGAGGCGGACGCGGCAGGCGGTCTCCTGCTCCAGGTACCGCCACGCGCGCGAGTTCGCGCGGCCCGCGATCAGCACCTCGGCGTGGCGATCGGTCAGCTTCCAGGCGACCGCGCGCACGCGGCTGGTGTCCGGCGCCCAGGCATCGAGGACGGCGCGTAGCCGCGGCCCGCCGGCACCAGCGAGCGCGATCGCCAGCAGATCGATCGGTGAATCGAGGTTGAACTGCGTCGCAGTCGTGCGCGCGATCTCGCGCACCTCGACGCCAAGCTGTTCCTTCAGCGCGCGCGGCACGCCGTTGTCGGCGGACGGCCACGGGTCGAGGCGCCCCAGTAGCTCCGCCGGGTGCAGGCCAAACAGGTCCGCCGAGTAGAAATTGTTGGTGACACAGACGGTGTCCGCGCCAGCGACACCCTGCGCGAGCGCTTCGAGTTCCGCCGCTTCCAGCAGCGGAGCCGCACCCGCGCCCGCGTAGACGAAGCGGGTGGCGCCAGACTCCGCAACGACCGCGGTCAGCCGCTGGCCGAACTGGAACGGCTGGGTGCCGTCATCCAAGAGCAGCCGTGCACCCTCGGGCAACCGCCCGAGCGGAGGTCGATCGGCGACCAGCACGCAGTCCACGAAGCGGCCGCTCTCCAGCGCCGTCTCCAGCAGATCGAGCGCCGAGGCCTCCAGCGCGCGCCGCATCAACGCCTCGAGGCCATCGCCATCGACGCCGCCGAACATCACGACGAACAACGGGCGATCCGCGGAGGAACGGGGGGAGAGATCTGCCATCGACACAGCCTAGGACCTCCGCGAGCTACGGAGGCTCGCGCCTCAATCCTCGCGCGCGACCGCGAGGGCGAACACCGCCGCGGCACCGCCGGCGCGCAACGCCCGCGCCGCCTCGTTGAGCGTCGAGCCGGTCGTCGTCACGTCGTCGACGAGCAGGACACGCGCTCCGACGAGTCCCCTCGCGCGCGAGGTGGGTTCGAGCTGCGCCGCTCGAAACGCGTCCTCGAGGTTGGTCGCGCGTTCAGCAGCGCCCAGCGAGGCCTGAGCCGCCGAGGCGCGCAAGCGTGTGAGGCCACGCTCGTCCAACGGCAACGCGAGCGCCGCGGCGACCTCGGCGGCGATGAGCTGCGCCTGGTTGAACCCACGTCGGCGCTCCCGTTGCCGCGCCAGCGGGATCGGGATCACGACCTCCGGACGCCATACCGGCTCGACCGAGGTAGCGGCGAGCCGGGCGAGCGGCGGGAGCAGGGTCGTCACGCCTCGGAACTTCGCCTCCAGCAGGGCGCGTCGCGCCGTACCGGTGAAGCGCAGCGGCGTCCGCAGCTCATCGAACCCGGAGTGGTCCTCGGCAGCGAGGCAGCGGGCGCAGACGAGCACCCGCGAAGGCGCCCAGCAGACCCGACAGCGCGGGCGCTCGGCGCGGACGAGGGTCGCGACGCACTCCTCGTGAAGCGACGCGCCGAAGCGGCCGCACTCCAGGCAGCGCTGCGGCAGCAGGAATTCGAGGGCGCGCGCCGGGAACGACCGCGGCTGAACGTCGATCATGTCGAGCACGCATCCTCGGTTCGAGCGGCTACGATGCGCCGATGTCTGAATCGGACACCAGCGAAGAGCCTGCCCGAAGCCCGGGCGAGGCGGCAACTCTCCCGACGAGCCGCCTGGCCGCTCTGCAGTACCGCGACTTCCGGTTGCTGCTCGTGATGCAGCTCGCGTCGAGCATGCGCCAGCCCACGCTCTTCCTGACACAGGCCTGGTACGTGAACACGGTCGCGCCCGAATCGCAACGGGTCGTGCTGCTCGGTCTGCTCGCCGCCCTCCGCGGCATCGCGTTTCTGAGCTACGTGCTCTTCGGCGGCACCTTCGCCGATCGCTTCCCCCGCGTCACCGTGCTCACCGCCAGTCACGCCGTCGGCCTGGTCAGCATCCTCATCGTCGGCAGCCTGCTGCTGATCCCCTCGATCGCGGACGGTGACGGACCGTGGCTCTGGGTGATGCTGGCACTGTTCGCCAGCTTCGGATTGATGACCGCGCAGGATCAGCCGACGCGCACGGCGATGGTGCGCGACGCCGTGCCCGAACACTTGCTGTCGCGCGCGATCACGCAGCACCAGATGGTGATGTCCTTCGGTGTGGTCGCCGCTCCATTCGCGGGCTGGTCGATCGACGCGCTCGGCTTCGGCGTGACCTATCTGCTCGCCGGGCTCGGCCACGTCGTGGTGTTGATCACGCTGCGCGGGATCTCGACACGAACCGCCGCCGACCCCGGCGCCTCGCGTACCTCGGTGCTGCGGAATCTCGGCGATGGGATCGCGGTCCTGAGGACGAACGCGGTCGTGCGTTGGACCGTCTTCACCAACTGGGCGGTCGCGGCGCTCGGCATGAGCGTGATGGGTGTCCTCGTCGCCAACTGGGTCAGCGACGTGCTCGAACTCGACGCGCTCGGCTGGGGCGTGATGGTCGTCACCTGGGGCATCGGCGGGGTGGTCGGCTCCATCTGGCTGAACTGGCGGGGTGACGTCCGGCACATGGGCGCGTGGTACCTCGGCGCCGGCGCGTTGATGGGGTGCGGCGTGATGGCGTTCGGGTTCAGCCGCGCGATCGTCGTCGCGTTCTTCTTCAACGGCGTCGTCGGGATGGCCTATCAACTCATCCTCACCTGGGGCGTCACGATCGTGCAGCGGGAGGTTCCGAACCGGCTGCTGGGCCGCGTGACCGGCCTCCTCCTGCTCGCCGGCGGCCTGATGCAGATCGCGGGGCTGGGCATGGGCCTGCTCGCGAAACAGCTCGGGATCGAGACCGTCTACCCGCTCGCGGGCCTCGCGATCGTCGTCTTCATCGCGCTGCTTAGCTGGCGACAGCGACCACTTCGCGAACTCGACTAGCGGCTGACGAAGAGCCGCCGGCAACTCCGCCCCGACCGGCGACGATTTGCCCGTTCCCGGCGCGTCTCCTTCAGTCAGCCGAGCGCTACGATTCTCCGATGCCAGCACCCGAGGTCTCCCCCGCGGAGACTGCCGCATCGCAACGCGTCGCGGTCATGAGCACACCGGGTCGCCTCGCCACGCTCCAACATCGGGACTTCCGGCTGCTGCTCTTCATGCAGCTCACATCGAGCATGCGCGAGCCGACGCTGTTCATCACGCAGGCCTGGTACGTGAACGAGGCGGCGGCGGAATCGCAGCGGCTGCTGATGCTTGGCCTGCTCTCCGGGCTGCGCGGTGCGGCCTTCCTCAGCTACACGCTGTTCGGCGGCACGTTCGCCGATCGCTTCCCGCGGACGCGCGTCCTCACGATCAGCCACATCGTCGGGCTGGCCAGCGTCCTCATCGTTGGCGGCCTGCTGACGTTCCCCGCCGTCTCGAACGGCGAGGGCCCCTGGCTCCTCGTCATGCTCGTGATGTTCGCCAGCTTCGGCCTGATCAGCGGCCAGGATCAGCCGACGCGCTCAGCGATGATCCGCGACTCCGTACCGGCGCACCTGCTGACCCGCGCGATCACGCAGCACCAGCTGGTGATGTCGCTCGCGCTGCTGATCGTCGCGCCGCTGGCCGGCCTCTCCGTCGAACGGCTCGGCTTCGCAACCACCTACCTCATCGCGGGCCTGGGCCACGTCGCCGTGTTGCTCGCACTGACGAGGATCTCGTCGCGGCTGGCGAGCGATCCGGACGCCGCGCGCGAGTCCGTGCTCTCCAACCTGCGCGCCGGTATCGCGGTGCTGCGCACGGACGCGGTGGTGCGCTGGACGGTGCTCTCCACCTGGGGCGTGACGGCGCTGGGCCTCAGCGTGATGGGCGGACTGATCTCCGCCTGGGTCAGCGAGATCCTCGATCTGGACGCCTCAGGCTGGGGCGTGTTGGTGGTCTTCTGGGGGATCGGCGGCATCGTCGCCTCGCTCTGGCTGAGCGTGCGCTCGGACGTCCGGCACATCGGCGCGGGCTTCCTCGTCGCTTGCGTGCTGATCGGTGTCGCCGTCCTCGGATTCAGCCTCAGCCGGATCGTCATCGCGGCGTTCCTCTTCAACGGGATGGTCGGCTTCTCCCACCAGCTTGTCCTCACCTTCAGCACCACGCTGGTGCAGCGGCAGGTGCCAAATCGGCTGCTGGGGCGCGTCACGGGACTGTTGATGCTCGCTGGTGGGTTGATGCAAATCGCCGGGCTGGGCGCCGGGCTGCTCGCGCAGGCGCTGGGGTTGGAGGTCGTGTACAGCGCCGCCGGCATCTCGATCATCGTGCTGATGCTGGTGATCGCCGCACGACAACGGCCACTGCGCGAGGCGACGTAGCTGCTCGCTCCGCTGTGCGCCCCTGAAGGAGCGCGATCGCCCTCCTTATACTTATCGGGAGCGACCGGCGCGGCGCCGGACGCGAACTACCGCGGGGGCACTCTTGCGCATCACCGTTCACCTCTTCGCCGGGCTGCGAGACGTCATGGGCGGCGACCTCACCGAGGAGTTCGAGGCTGAGTCGATCACCGTTGCCGCCCTTCGCGAGCGGCTCGGTGAACGTCACGACAAGCTCCGCCCCTACCTGACCGGCGTCGCGATCGCCGTCAACGAGGACTACATCCTCGACGACAGCGAGCCGCTGAAGGACGGCGACACCGTCGCGCTGATCCCGCCGATCGCCGGCGGGTCCGACGACCCGCCTCACGGCGAAGGCGGCGAACTCCCGCCATTCCTCGTCACCGACACACCGCTCGAGGTGCGCGCGCTGCGCGACCTCGTGACGACGCGCGCCAGCGGCGCGGCCGTGGTCTTCGAGGGCGTCGTGCGCGATCACCACGAGGGCCGTGCAGTGCTGCGCCTGGAGTACGAGGCCTACGTACCGATGGCCGAGAAGCAGCTCCGCGCCGTCGCCGGCGAGGTGATGCGCGACTTCGCCGATCGCGAGGTGCACGCGATCGCGATCCACCACCGCATCGGCACGCTGGAGATCGGCGACACCTCGCTGGTAGTCGCCGTCTCCGCCGCGCACCGGCAGGACGCCTTCGACGCCGCCTCGCGGACGGTCGATCGCGTCAAGGAGACGGTGCCGGTCTGGAAGAAGGAACACGGCACCGACGGCACGCACTGGCAAGAGGGCGTGCGGCCGAAGCCCGTCGGTTCGGTCGACTAGCGCCCGGTAGCCTCGCCGCGCGTTCCTCGCTAGCCGCCCGCGCCGGTCCGGTAGTCCGGCGCGGTGATCTGGTAGACCGTCGAGGTCTGCAGATCCGCCAGCCGCGAAGCGATGCGCGGCTCCATCATCTTCAGCTCGCAGTTCGTCGTAACGATCGTCGGCTTCCGTTGCAGGTGCCGGTGATTGAGGATCTGGTAGAGCTTCTCCTCCGCCCAGGCGCTCGTCTGCTGCGCGCCCAGGTCATCGAGCACCAGCACCGGCGCGTCGAGTAACCGCCGGAAGCGATGATCGAAGCGCTCGCGCGATCCCGGTGCGAACGTCGCGCGCAGCTCATCGAGGAGGTCCGGCACGTTCGCGAAGGCGACCGCGTCGCCCGCGGCGAGGCGTTCCGCGGCGATCCCCGCCGCCAGGTGCGTCTTGCCGCAGCCGTTGCCGCCGAGGAATACCAACCAGCCGTCCGGTGAGGCCGCCCACTGGCGGGCGAGCCGGAACGCACCTTCCAGGTTGCGTCGCGATTCACCGCGCAGGCCGCGCCCGGCCGGGTCGAACTGATCGAGCGTGAACTGGTCGAGTTGTTCGCGGCCCATCGCACCGACGCCGAAGAAGCGCGGACCGTTGCCCGAGCCCAGCTCGATCTGCTGTGTCACGCCGGGATCGCTCAGCCGGCTCGCGAGCCGCGCCTCGGTTTCCTCGGTCGGCCGGACGCCGGTGAAGACGGTCGGGAGCAGCGCGTTGAAGCGATGCGTGATCACCTGCAGGAACTTCTCGCGCGCCCAGGCGGTTTCCGAGTAGCCATCGAGGTCGTCGAGAATCAGCAGCGGCGCGCGGCGCACCTGTTCCAGCACGCGGTCGTAGTCATCCTCGGCGTCCTCGTCGTACCCGGCGCGCAGCGCGTCGAGGAGATCGGCGATGCTGAGGAAGAGAGCCGGATCGCCGCGATCGATCGCGCGGTTGGCGATCGCCGCCGCCAGGTGCGTCTTGCCCCGGCCGTGCGCGCCGGTGAGCACCAGCCACCCCTCCGGGTGCTCGGCGTAGCGCTCCGCGATCGCGACCGCCTCGCTGAAGTGCGCCTGCTCCGAGGGATCGTCGCTGCGCCCTCGGCGATCGAGCGCCTCGAAGGTCATCCGTCGCAACGGGCCGAGCTGGGAGTAGCGGAGCAACCGCGCGCGGCGCTCGTCCGGGTCCTCGTTCAGCGCGCAGCGGCAGGGCACCGGGTGGCCGAAGCGCGGGTCCTGCGGATCGGACGTCACGCGCACGAAGCGGGCACCGGCGCAGAACGGGCAAGCAGCCTCCGGCGCCGGAGCGGGAACGCCCGCCGGCGTCGCGACCCTACTCGCGTCGGTAGACATGGCCGTACGGGTCGGCGGTTCGAGCATCTCCCCGAGTTGCCTCATCATCTCGCCCTTCGGTCTCCCAGCGGCGGAGGATCGCCTCCGCGTAGCGCCAGGAGCGTGCGTTGTTCGTCGCGGCAAGCTGCAGCGCTTCGATGATCCAGTCGCCGGCGTAGCGCTCCTGCGCCTCCGCCAGCAGCGAGGCGATCGCCGGTGTCAGCGTGCCGATCTCCTGCTCGTAGACGGTGGCGGGCCCACTGCGCTCCGCGGGTAGTGGCTCCGGGCGCGGGCGCCGGCCGTCCGGCAACGGCTGGGTGCCGGTGATGATGCGCGTACGCAGCCGTCGCCCACCCTCGTTGTTCACCAGGTAGAGGACGTCGCCGTCGTCGAGCGGGCAGTCGAGGAGCGATCCGCGCGCTACCGCGCCGGCGAGCGCCCGCGGCAGCGCGTCCGCGCCGCCGCAGTGTTCGAGGCCGCGCGTGAGCGCGGTCTCGCGCGCCAGTTCGCTCTGGCGCACCGCACGCAACGGACCGCGCGATCGGCCGATCGCGAACAGCGTATGCAGCGTCACCCGCAGCTCCGCCTCGTCGTCGATGCTCGGGAGCAGCTCCGCGAACAGTTCCGCCGGGAGCGTGATCGGCCTCGTCCCGGTACGGAAGCCCTCGAACGGTCGGGGGGCGGGCAAGGCGCCGAGCGGCGCGCCCTCGGGGGTAACGCGCGGCACGGCCTGCCCATCAGGAGCGCCGCGTGCCGCGGCAGGGTCTTCGCGAACGCCGCGCGCCGCGGCAGGGTCGGCGAGGTCGCCGGGGGAAGCCGGCACGAATGGCGGCTGTAGGCCGGACATCAGTTCAGGAAGTCCGGATCGTAGTCGTCGTACCCGGGCGGCACCGGCTCGGATCGCAGCAGCAGATCCTGGAAGCTGGCGGTCTCGCCCACCCAGCGCACGGTGACCGTGCCGGTCGGGCCGTTACGGTGCTTCGCCACGATGATCTGCGCGAGGCCGGTTGGGTGCGCGCCGCCGGGCTGCCCCGGGTGCTGCTGCTGCCAGTCCTCGGCCTGCAGGTACACGTCTTCGCGATAGATGAACATCACGATGTCCGCGTCCTGCTCGATCGAGCCGGACTCACGCAGGTCGGAGAGCATCGGGATGTGTGGCTGGCGCGTCTCGACCGCTCGCGAGAGCTGCGCGGCGGCGATCACTGGCACGTTCAACTCGCGCGCCAGCTCCTTGAGCGATCGCGAGATCTGCCCGATCTCGTTCGCGCGCGTGTCCATCCGGCCCGCGCCGTGGAGCAACTGCAGGTAGTCGACGATCACGAGGTCCAGGCCGTGATCCGCCTGGAGCCGGCGGCACTTCGCGCGGATCTCCGGCACCGTCAGCGCCGCCGAGTCATCGATGAAAACCGGCGCACCACCGAGCTGTCCGTGCGCGTGCATCACCCGCGCTTCTTCGTCCTCGCCATGTCGCCCGAGGCGCAGACGCGCCATCTTCACGCCGGCCTCGGAGGAGAGCATGCGCATTGCAAGCTGCTCGCCGCCCATCTCCAGGCTGAACATCGCGATCGTCGCGTGCTGCCCCACTGCGCCGTTGCGCGCGAAGTTGAGCATCAACGAGGTCTTCCCGACACCGGTACGCGCGGCGAGGATGATCAGATCGCCGCGCTTGAATCCGCCGCCAAGATGCTCGTCCAGATCCATGAAGCCAGAGCGCACCGAGGACGCCAGCTCGCCGTCCTCGTCCTCCGAGGGCGCCTCGAGGAACGCGTCCAGTAGCTCGCGCAGGCGCTTGAAGTCGCCCGAGCCCTCGGCGGTGCGCAGGCCGAGCAGCAGCGATTCCGCCTCGCCCAGCACGCGCGCGGCGTCCGGACCGCCGGCGCTGGCAAGCTGCGCGATGTTGCCGGCGACCTGCATCAGCCGCCGGTAGAGCGCGTCCCGCGCGACGATCCGCGCGTGTGCCTCGACACCGATCGCCGTGAAGTACTTGCCCGCGATCTCCTGCAGGAACGGCTCACCGCCGACCGTCTCGAGGTGGCCAGCACGCTCGAGCTCGTGGGCCACCGTCGGGACGGTCACGGCTTCGCCGCGCTCGGCGAGGCTCAGGCAGGCCTCGAAGACCCACCCGTTCTGCTCACGGAAGAAGTCTTTTGGCTGGACAACCGGCAGCACGCGCGCGTAGGTCTCGTCGTCGAGCAGCATCGCGGCGATGACGGCTTCCTCGGCGGCGATATCGTGCGGCGGCAAGCCGGTCTGTTGTGGGCGTGTGTCGCGCAGAATCTGCGCGGGCCGGCTGTCCGAGACCACAGCGGCGCTCCCTCATCTACTTGGAAGCACCTCGCCGCGCGCGCGGCGACATGAAGACGGCCCCGCCAGCGGGGCCGTACGACAAATCCGTCGAGGTCGGCGGCCGTTCGGCCGCGACCTACGTGGTCGAGGTGTCTTCTTCCGTCGCGGCGGCAGGAGCCTCCGCGTCCGGAGCTGAGTAGCCCGACTCCGACGCACCGGCGGTTACCAGATCCTCGGCGGATGCCTCCACCTCGGCCACATCGGGAGTTTCAGCCTTACCTGGCAAGATGGCTGCTACGTACTCCACCGCAAGCGGCGGATTCAGTAACAGGTCAACGGCTGCTTCCACGCCTTCCGGCGCTTCTGCATCCACGACCACCACCTGAACCTCCGGCACCACATTACGTGAGAGCCGGATCGGTACGGTGTACAACCCAACGCTTCTGATCACCTCGGGCAGCAGGATGCGACGTCTGTCCAACTCTTCGCCGAGAATCTCCCCAGCCTTCTCGGCGACGTCCGCACTGGTGACGGAGCCGTACAGACGTCCCTGCTCTCCGACGCGTACAGCCATGACGAGCGGTGTGCCTTCGAGCTTGCCGACAAGCTCTTGGGCGTGCTCATCCTGGGCACGCTGCCGTTCCTCCTCGATCTCACGAAGCCTTTCGGCTCGTGCGAGGACGTCAGGAGTTGCCGGTGCGGCTAGGCCGCGCGGCAACAGATAGTTACGGGCATACCCTGGGCGTACGGTTCGCACCTCGCCCATGGTGCCCGATCCTTCAACGGTCTCCAGAAACACGACCTTCACGTCGAATGACCCTCTCGGTGTGTCGGAGCCGGGACTGCCGTCATCTTGGGGGAGTGACCCGGTACCGAACGCAACTTATCGACGGGCCAGTCCACAGACTGCGGGAGTTATCCCGCAATTCCCCGGTCTGTCTGTGGTCCCTGTCGTGGACAGACGGTGAGTATCCGGAACCGGACCATCGCACCGCATGAGTTCGACAGGTTATCGATGCCCTTCGAGTCACGCAATCGGAACCGAGTCGTCACCCGCGGCAACGGACTCGTCGAGCAGCGTAGAACAGACGTTCGCTCGTGTCAAACATCTGTTCTAAATCAACCATCGAGGCCACTCGCCTCGACGGTCCGCAGCGCTCGACCGATCGCCCGCTAGTACAGCGATCGATTCCCCAGCCCGCGCATCCCGTGCAGTTCGTAGACCCGGCCAACGGCCAGGGCGATGTCGTCTCAGCCGTCGATCGTGCGCTGTAGCTCCGCGCGGTCGGATCGATCGAGGTAGATCGGGAGTTGCGTGCCGTTGAGCCGCAGCGCGATCGCGCCCAGCCGCTTCCAGAGCGCGCGTCCGCTCGCACCAGCGCCGCCGAACCGCCATCGATCGAGGACTGTCGACGCCATCCGCGCCTCCCGCTTCGCCGTCGCGGCGAATTGCACCTCACTATTGTGCGCGTCCCGAACGCGCCCGTGTTGCTCGATCGGAACGTCGAGGGCTAACGCGGCTCGCCTACAGGCCTGTCTCGCGCGCCAGCATCAGATCCGCGTACCCGCGCAACTCCGAGGTGACGTGCTCCATCCCGAGCCGCACCAGCACCTCGCGCAGCTCGACGGCGGTCTCCGCCTCGTCGCGCCCGTCCACCGCGCTCACCAGCTCGACGAACATGCCGAGCCGAAACACCTGATCGAGATGGATACGGGTCGCACGCCACTGGAAGGTCTTGCGTGACTTCTCCACCTCGACCCGCGCGCCGAAGCGACCGCGCAGCATCGCCTTCACCTCGCGCACGTCCTCGACCGCGGCGACCTCGGCCTCGGCCAGGTGGAAGCCCTCGTACTCCACGCGCTGGTAGGTGATCAGGTCGCCGGGCGGCTGCTCGAGTTCGCGCAACAGCAACATCCCGTCGGGGAAGTTGAAGTGCACGTCCTGCTCACGACGTTCGGAGAGGAAGTCGGCTTCGAAGTCGCGGGCGCGTTGCTCCAGGGCCACGAGGTTGGGCGCGACCGCCTTGAACTCTAGCCAGCGCACGGTGCAGCTACCCGGCGAGCGCGCGCTCGAGGCCGCCATCGTAGGCAGCGCCCGCCGCTGCAAGGTCGATGTCGACCGGCCCGATCTGGATACGCGACCCGCCCACGGTCCCAAGCCGCGTTGCGCTGATGCCGGCTGCCGCCGATCGCGCCAGCAGATCCGCCACTGCCGCCTCGGACGCCGCCGCCAGCACGAAGCGCGACTGCGCCTCACCGAAGAGCGCGGCATCGAGCCGCGGGCCCACATCGAGGGCAGCGCCGTCGATCCCCGCGCCCGCGGCCAGGCACATCTCGCTCACCGCGATCGCCAGGCCGCCGTCGGAGCAGTCGTGCGCGGCGGACAGCAGCCCCGCCGCGTGCGCTTCGAGGACCAACTGTTGCACGGCGGCCTCATGCGCCAGGTCGATCGTCGGCCGTCCGGCCAGCCGGCCCAGCTTCTCCGTGAGGTACTGCGATCCGGCCAGCGTCGCTGCCGGCTGCGCGAGCGGAGCTCCGATCAGCACCAGCCGATCGCCCTCGGCGGGCGTCGCGGTCAGCCGCGTCTGGACGTCGTCGATCACGCCGATCATGCCGATGCCCGGTGTCGGCAGCACCTGGCCGCTGGGCGTCTCGTTGTAGAGCGAGGCGTTGCCGGAGATCACCGGCGTCCCCAGCACCCGACAGGCGTCGGAGATCCCGAGGATCGCCTGCTCGAGCTGGTAGCCGACCTCGGGCTTCTCGGGGTTACCGAAGTTCAGGCAGTCCGTCACCGCCGCCGGGCGCGCTCCGGTCGCCACGATGTTGCGCGCCGCCTCCGCCACCGCGATCGCCGCACCGACGCGCGGTTCGAGGGCGACGAAGCGCGCGTTGCAGTCCGTGGTCGCGGCGATCCCCTTGGTCGAACCCTTCACCCTGATCACCGCGGCGTCGCCGCCCGGCTTCACGACGGTGTTGTTCAGCACCTGGTGGTCGTACTGGCGGTAGATCGCGCGGCGACTCGCGATGTTCGGATCGGCCAGCAGCGTCAGCAGCGCCGCGCTCGGATCGGTGAGGTCCGATACGGCCTCGAGGTCTTCCGACTGCCAGCGATCCAGCTCGGCCGGGCGCACGCCCTCGGGCGGGTACATCGGCGGGTCGGTCGGCACCCCGACCGGGAGGCGCGCCACCACGCTGTCGCCATCGCGGATCGTCACCATGCTGTCGTCGGTCACGGTGCCGATCACATCGGCGTGGATCTCCCAGCGGCGGAACAGCGCGAGCACGTCATCGAGGTGCTCACGCTTCGGGATCACGAGCATCCGCTCCTGCGACTCGGACAGCATCACCTCGTAGGCGGTCATCCCCTGCTCGCGGCGGGGGACGAGCGCGACGTCGATCTCGATGCCGGTCCCCGCCCGCGCCGCCGCCTCCACGGCGCTCGAGGTGAGCCCGGCGGCGCCGAGGTCCTGCAGGCCCTCGATCCAGTCGCCGTGCTGCTCCGCCAGCTCCACGCAGGCCTCGAGCAGCAGCTTCTCCAGGAACGGGTTGCCCACCTGGACCGCGGGGCGGCGCTCGCCCGAGTTCTCGTCCAGCTCGACCGACGCGAACGTCGCGCCGTGGATGCCGTCGCGCCCGGTGTCGGCGCCGACCAGCACCAGCGGGTTGCCGGGCCCGGCCGCGCTCGCGGAGAGCAGATGTTCGATCCGCCCGACCCCCACGCACATCGCGTTGACCAGTGGGTTCCCGGAATAGGACTCGTCGAACTGCACTTCGCCGCCGACGGTCGGCACGCCGATGCAGTTGCCGTAGCCACCGATGCCAGCCACCACCCCGTTGAAGAGGTGACGGTTCGTCGCGTCGGTCAGCGGTCCGAAGCGCAGCGAGTCGAGCAACGCCACCGGTCGCATCCCCATCGCGAAAATGTCGCGCAGGATGCCACCGACGCCGGTCGCCGCGCCCTCGTAAGGCTCGATCGCGGACGGGTGGTTGTGCGACTCCATCTTGAAGACGGCGCACCACCCGTCACCGAGGTCGATCGCCCCGGCGTTCTCTTCGCCGACCTTTGTCAGGACAAACGGTCCCTCCGTCGGGAAATGGTGGAACAACGGCCGCGAGTGCTTGTAGCCGCAGTGCTCTGACCAGAGCGCGCCAACGATCCCCAACTCCACCTCGGTCGGTTCGCGATCGAGCATGTCGAGCAACCGCGCGTACTCCGCGCGAGACATCGCCACCTGGGCCAACGTGTGGTCGTCGACGTCCATCGGAACTCCTGCTCGGCGGGGGAGATCGTCAGGCTAGCACTGGCCCGCCGGAGGGTCAGTCACCTCGATCGTCGCCCGCGGGCCAGCAACGTCAGCTAGGCAGGAACGAGCGAACTGAGCGCCGACTCCCAGATCGCGTTGCCATCCTCGTTGCCGAGGAGCGCCTCACAGGCCCGCTCCGGGTGCGGCATCATCCCGAGGACGTTGCCGCCCTCGTTGACGATGCCGGCGATGTTGCGGAGCGAACCGTTCGGGTTGGCCTCGGGCGTCGCGTTGCCCGCGGCGTCCACGTAGCGGAAGGCGACGCGGTCCTCGGCTTCGAGGCGATCGAGGGTCGCGGCATCCGCGTAGTAGTTGCCCTCGCCATGGGAGACCGGCACGCGCAGCAATCGCGCCGGATCGATTGCAGAGGTGAACGGCGACCGCCGGTTACCGACCTGGAGCAGCGCGTCCTGGCAGCGGAACTGGAGGCTGTCGTTGCGCATCAAGACGCCGGGCAGGAGCTGTGCCTCACAGAGGATCTGGAATCCGTTGCAGATCCCGATCACCAGTCCGCCGGCGGCGGCGTGATCGCGGACCGCGTCCATCACCGGCGAGAAGCGGGCGATCGCGCCACAGCGCAGGTAGTCGCCGTAGGAGAAGCCACCCGGCAGCACCACCAACTCGTCACGGTCAAAGCTGATTGGGTCGCGGTGCCAGATGCGGCGCGACTCGATCCCCACCTGCTGGAGGGCCCATTCGCAGTCGCGATCACTCCACGTACCGGGAAAGACCAGAACCGCCGCGCGCATCGCGCCTCCAAGCTCGGGGAGTGGCACGCCCTCGCGGATCGCAGTGGTCCGAGGGCGACGCATCGAGGATAGCGGCGGGCGCGCGTTCGCTCGAACGCGGCCTTAGCTGTCGTCCTCGCTCAGCTCATTCTCCCCGCGATCGGCCTCGGCTGCCGCGCGCCGCGGCTCGGGTGGCTCGATGATCACGTCCGCCCCTCGACGCGCCGCGCTCGCGGAACCGCGTCCCGCGCCGTTCGCGCCCGCGGCGCTGGTCGCCGGCGCGCTGCTTCCAACCGCACGGCCGCGTGCCTCAAGCTCCCGTTGGGTCGGATCGGGGTACTCGACGCGCGGATGGAACACCGCAGTCAGCGTGGCGATATAGGTCTCGCGCACGATCCCCAGGTCGCGCAGCGAGATCGGGGACTCGTCGAATTCGCCCTCGTCGATCCGTTCGCGGAACGTGTTCGAAACGATCGTGCGAATGCGCTCAGTGCTGTGATCAGAACTCGCGCGGGTCGCTGCCTCGCAACTGTCCGCCAGCATCACCAGCGCCGCTTCGCGTGACTGCGGCCGCGGGCCCGGGTAGCGGAACAGCTCCGGGTCGATGTCGGGATCGACCTCCGCCGCACGACGGTAGAAGAAGGTCACCAGGCGCTGGCCGTGGTGCTGGCGGATGAACTGAATCAGCACTTCCGGCAGACCGGACTTCCGGGCCAGCTCCACGCCGCCGGTCACGTGCTGCATGATCACGCGCGTGCTCTGCAGCGGATCGAGGCCCTCGTGCGGATTGGCCTCGCCGCCGGTGTTCTCCACAAAGAAGCCGGGCGCCGTGAGCTTGCCGATGTCGTGGTAGTAAGCGCCGACACGCGCGAGCAGCGGGTCCGCGCCGATCCGATCGGCTGCGCGCTCCGCGAGGTTGCCAACGAGGATCGAGTGCTGGAACGTCCCCGGCGCTTCGTCCTGGAGCCGCCGCAACACTGGCCGGCTGAGCTGCGCCAGCTCCATCAGTTCGACACGCGTGATGATCCCGAACGGTCGGCTGAGCAAGACGAACGCGCCGACGCCGATCAAGGCGGAGAGCAGCCCGTTCGCCGCCACCGCGCCGACGAGCCAGAAGAGATCGACGAACCCGCCGTCCGTATCGATCAACCAGATCGGCAGCACCGCCAAACCCGAGGCGATCGCCGCCGCTATTCCAGCGGCGAGGAAGCGTTGAAGCTGGTCCGCGTTCGCCGCGACAAACACCCCGGCCAACGAACCCGCGATCGTCGCCAGCGCAAGCCGCGCGGTCTCGAGCTGCGCCGCGGAGCCGCCGGATTCGAGGCCCGGCGCGTAGCCGCTGGTAAAGAGCACCAACCCCGCGAGGATCGCGGAGAGCAACACCGCGACGCCCACGTCCAAGAGCACCGCCGCGGCGATCGGACCGGCGGCAAGCGGCAACGCATGAGCGAGGAAGTGACGATCGAGGTCTGGCGATACGATCGGCAACGCGAACTTCGCGATGGCCGCCGGCACGATCAGCAGCAGACCGACCAGGACGATTCGCCGCGGACCGCGCACCGAAGCCGGCTTCGCGATCAGCAGGTAACCAACGAGGGCCGCTCCGGAGAGCAGCGCGATGATCGCCGTCGCGGCGATGCGTTTTGGATCGATTCCAGTGGAGCGGAGCTCCAACTCGTCCAGCGCCTCCACGTCGGCTTGCGTGAGGACCGCGCCGGATTCGATCACGATCTCGCCGCGCGCGAAGTCGATCAGCACCGGCGGGGTGTTCTGGCGCGCCTCCTCACGGAGTTGCTCCGTGTTCACGGCGTCCACGGTTACGGTCGCAACGATCAACGGATCGATCAGCTCGCGGAGCGCGATGATCTGATCCGCCTCGAGCGCCGGCGACAGCAGGCCGGCGGCGCGGCTGCGCGCGGCTGCGACTTCGTCTTCGCCGATCGCGCCGGCGAGCGTGCTGCCCAGCGAGCTGCGGGCCTCGTCGGAGAGCGTGCGCCACTGGGCAAAGTCCGAACCGACGACGGTGGCGGCCGCGCGCTGTGACAGTTCGGTGCCCGGGATCGCCCGCACTTCGGTCTCGCGGGCGGACGCGGACAGCGAGGTGTCCCCGCGAATCTGATCGATCTCGGCGAGGATCGCATCGAGCTGAGAGAGCTGTGTGTCGCGGGCATCGGTGTCCAGCACCAGTACGTCGGCGACCTCGGCGGCCCGTTCCGCGCGGAGCTGCTCGGTGAGGACCGTCGACTCGTAGTTGACGGCGCGCGGCGCCAGGATGTCGCGGTTGACCGTGGCACCAACGTCCAGCAACTGGCCGCCGGGGAACCACGGGAACAGCACGGCGAACAAGAGCGCGGCCAGCAAGCCACCGAAGAAGATGATCGAGTTGTGGCCCTCGGAAGGCGTCAACTGGAGGAATTGGGGGCGCGCTGGCTGCTTCGTCATGCGAACGCTTCTCGGGCGGAAGCCCGCTTCGATCAGCCGGAGAGCAGTTCCCGAACAATCGCGTTGGCGGCGCGACCGTCGGCTCGACCATCCAGCTTCTGCATGAGTGGTCCCATCACCTTGCCAAGATCGTCCATCCCGGACGCGCCCACCTCGGCGATGGTCGCTTCCACGAGGAGACGGACGGCGGCGTCATCGAGCTGTTCCGGGAGGAAGGTCGCGATGATCGCGAGTTCCGCTTCCTCGGATGCCACGAGGTCTTCGCGGGCGCCCTTGCGGTACTCCTCGATGGAGTCGCGGCGCTGCTTCGCCTCTTTCTGGAGGACCTTCAGCGTCTCGTCGTCGGACAGCTCGTGCCCGGCCTCGATGCGGCCATTCTCGATCGCCGCGATCAGCAGCCGCAGCGTGTCACGCTGAAATCGTTCGCCCGCCTTGGTCGCGGCCACCATTTCCTGGCGGATCGTTGTGGCAATCGAGCTCACGACATCTCCAGTTCGGCGCGGGTGGTGCCCATCATAGCCGGGGGCGCTGCGCGAACGCCGAACCCGCGCCAGCGCGGCGTGGGTTTACGGCGTACTCGTGATCGAGTTGAGAGATGACCGGATGGCGGAACGGGAACGGAGCGCGAGCCTAGAAGAACTCGCGCCGCTTCTGCGCCTTGATGATGGACTTGCGGAGCTTGCGCCGGCGGGCGGCGTCCTTCTTCTTCCGCTTTTCGGACGGCTTCTCGTAGAACTCGTGCCGGCGGGCAGCCGTCAGGATGCCCTCGGACTGCACGCGCTTATTGAAACGGCGCAGTGCTGCGTCGAGTGATTCGGATTCGGCAATGGTGACTTCGGCCACGTTCTCCAGGGGACCCTTCTTCAGCGCGGTCCGACCCCAGTGTGGTCGCGTCGACGCCGATCGTAACGATGCGCACCACGAGGTGCGCATCTGCGAGCGTAGAGAGGGACCGCCCGCGCGTCAACGCGAGTGGTCCCTCGGCTGTGGAACTAGTCGGCGGAAGGCAGCACCTTCGGCTGCAGTTCTTCCATGCCACGACCGTCAACGTTGAGGTTGCAGTCGCCCGGCTTGATGCAGAGCACCTCGATGCCGGTGTTCTCGTCCTTGTAGCGCTTACCCAGTGCAACGGCCACGGTTATGTCCTCCTGCGCTTACAGCTGCTCGAGCGGCTCTTCGCCGCAGCGCAGTTCGCCCTCGTCGGCGCCGCGGGTCACGATGAACTCCGCGCCGCAGCTCTGGCATCGGTATCGCTTGCCCGTGATCGCTGCCATGGTACCCCCGTCATTCCGTCAGTCAGTGCGGACGCATTACGTCGAACGGTCAGCCTAGTGACCGTCGCGCTCACGATCCATCCCGAACCCCCGCGGGCCGCTACGGATCGGTGTTCTTCAGCCAGGTCACGATCCCCGCGACCTCGTCCGGCGTCAGTTCCGCGCCACCCCCGAACGGCGACATCGCAGTCCCCGCACGACCGTTGGTGAGGACGTCGATGTAGAAGTCATCGGACTCGGTGAGCACATCCCTTGTCAGCGGCAGGCCAACGCCGCCTTCGCGGTTCTGACCGTGACAACCGGCGCAGAGCGAAGCAAAGTACTCACGAACCGGCAGGGTCTGGACCATCGCGTCTTCCGGCCCGCCGCCAGCAGTGGCGGTGCCGCCAGGCTCGGCGGTGCCGTCCGCGCCCGGCGTCTCGGACGCGATCGCCCCCGAGGCGAACGGGTCGCGGTCACGGAACGGCTTCGCGGTGATGCCGTTGTACTGCCCGCAGTTCTCCTTGGTCGGCGCCAGACCGGCGCCATCCAGAATGATGCTCTCGCGGGTCAACTCAGGAATCTGGTGCGTGTCGTTCTCGTGGCCCAGTTCGACGACGAGGTCCCAGCGGCCCTCGGTAATCAGCGTCACCAGGTATTCGATCTGACGATCGGACAACGGGCCGCCGTACCGCTCGGACCAGACCGGCATCACCGTGTTGGTGCGCCCGCAGGCGATGCTGTCGCCCAGGAAGCCGCGAATGCCATCAGCCACGCCGATCGCCGTCGCGTCGGAATTGAACGCGTTCTCCTCGCCGAGGATCAGGAACGCCGGCGTGTTGAGCTTCGCGCCGATGGCGCCTTCGTCCGGCCCAAGGCCTTCGAGGCCGTGACAGCCGCGGCAGTTCTGCACAAAGATCTCGGCGCCGCGCTCGGAGAAGACCTCGGTCTGATTCTCGACCGCGGCCTCCTGGCGATTCGGCTCGTTGAGCACGTTGGCCGCGAAGAAGAGGGCCACCAGGAAGAGGAGGCCGATCATCGCGTTGACTTGCTTGCTCGTATTCATGCGATCACCGTTCCGCGGGCCGGGTGGGTCTGCAAGATGCTCGCCTAGGTGGGAAGCAGCGGGTGCGTGACCGCGCGCTCCGGATTGTCGGGACCACCGGATGTGATGGAGCCGGTCTGGACGGTGACGTTGCCGGCGTCGTCAATCTCGATCGCCATGGTGTCCATCGAGCGCGGCGCCGGGCCGAACACGCGGATCCCTGACTTGGTGTACGTGGATCCATGGCACGGGCACTGATACCAGCTCGTGTCACTGGACACCTCGACGCTCGCACCGGGCAGCCACGGCACCGTGCATCCGAGGTGCGGGCACTTCCGCCAGAGCGCGATCAGGCCCTCGCCGCCGCCGGTGCCGTTGTCGGCCATGTCGGTCGGATCGAGGTTGGCGATCCAGAACTGGCCGGCGCTGTTCGCCACCGGCGGAGCGCCACGCAGGTACTCGGTCACGTTGCCGGCAGCCACCGGGCCACCGAACCCCTTCACGTTCCGCGGATAGAAGAAGTCGACGAAGAGCGCAACGCCGCCGCCAAGCGTGACGCCGAGCCCGGTCCAGAACGACGCGCGCAGGAAGTTGCGGCGCGATACATCCATCTCGATCGGCGCAGCCTGGGTCGTCGGCACCGACTCGGGCGCAGCCAACTCTGTCCGACGCGAGGCGAGCGCCTCGCGCCAGGCATCGGTAGCCGAGGCGCGTTCCGCCGGAGCGTCCGGTGTCTGTGTCTCGTTCGCCACTTCGATGCTCCCTCCAGCAGCCGCACCTCAGCGCGGCGGCGGGGTGGCCGTTCCCTAGTGTTCCGCGAAGATCGTGTACGGCACCAGCTCGAGCCCCTGCCCGCGGAAGAACGTTCCGATGATGGTCAGGGTCACGTAGACGGCGATGAAGCCGCTGAACTGCAGAATCATGTGATCGCGCTTCGTCTGCGCAAGTTTGAGCTTCCAGGCCACCGCCGACAGCAGGAGCGGGAGGCCGACCATCATCGTCACGGGAATGATCTGCTCGACAATCATCGCCGGGAAATTGACGTCGAGGTCGATCGCTGGGAGGCCGAGGAGGTCGGTCCGCAGCACCTTCGATCCCAGGGGGATTTGGGTGAGTTCGTCGGGCCAGTTCACTTCGGTCTGGAGTGAACGGAGGCTCTTGAGGAAGTTGAGTTTCTCCGGCCAGCCGTTGAAGGCGGGGTTGTCCTCGGTGGTGCCGGGGAGGAAGCGGTTTTCGCCAGGGTTGGCGATCCATTCGAAGATACGAACGTGGAAGGAGGCGTCGTAGAAGATCAGCAGGGTGGTGCCGATGGCACCGACGATGGCGCCGGTGATGAGGTTCGGCCAGGCGCGGGGGCTCGAGAGCCATTCGCCCTGGTACTCGTTGGAGGTGTCGAAGTAGGGGATCGCGCCGAGCGCGATCAAGGCAACGGTCGGGACGATGACGCCGGCGAGGGCCGGGTGCATGTGGAGCAGCAGTTCCTGGAGGTTGAGGAAGTACCAGGGCGCCTTGGAGGGGTTCGGGGTGACGGCGGGGTTCGCCTGATCGAGGAGGATGGCGTCGACCATGATCGAGAGAATGGCGATGAGGCCGAGGAAGAGCACGGCCGAGATGAACTCGACGAAGACGAGATCCGGCCAGACGAGCAGTTCTTCCTCACGGACGCGGCGCGCGCGAGCGCGTACCGCTCGTGAAGCCGGCTGTGCCTGTTCAGCAACCGCCATGATGGCTCCCGTTCTGATCCTGCCCGTACGGCTTCGTCACGCTGGCCACTAGAGCGGCCGTGCCAGGCCGCCGTCGCGGCGGATTCGCCAGAAGTGAACGGTCATGAAGACTGCCGCGAGTAACGGCAATCCGATGACATGGAGGGTGTAGAAGCGGATGAGGGCGGACTGTCCGACCTGGAATCCACCGACGAGGATGAAGCGGTTGGGCTCACCGAGCAGCGGGGCGGAACCAATCATGTTGGTACCGACGGTGATGGCCCAGAGGGCGAGCTGGTCCCACGGCAAGAGGTAGCCGGTGAAGGAGAGCAGCAGGGTGAGGACGAGCAGCACGACGCCGACGACCCAGTTGAATTCGCGCGGCGGCTTGTACGCGCCGGTGTAGAAGACTCGCATCATGTGCATGAGGACGGTGAGCACCATGCCGTGCGCCATCCAGCGGTGCATGTTGCGCATGAGCTTGCCGAAGCGGACGTCGGTATCGAGCGCGAGGATGTCGCCGTACGCCCGTTCGATGGAGGGGACGTAATAGAACATCAGCAGGACGCCGGTGATGGTGAGGCCGAGGAAGAGGAAGAAGGAGAGGCCACCCAGGCAGAAAGTGTGGGTGATCTTGACGTGGGTGCGGTGAATGCGGGTGGGGTGGAGGTGCAGGAAGACGTTGGTGGCAACGGCAAGCATCTGGTTACGGGGGGTGTTGGGGTAGCCGGATCGGAAGATGGACTTCCAGAGGCGGTTCTTGAAGGCCCCGTCATAGAGACGATCACCAAGCGATCGGCCCTGTGGCTGCTCACTCGTCGCCATCAGTTACCCCAGCTTCTCGTTCACGGATTGTCGGCGACGCAGCATGGCTACGCCTCCCACCATTTCCCGAGCACGACCATGATTCCGAGGCCAAGCATGAAGGTGACAAACACGGCGAGCAGTTCTAGCCCTTCGCCTTCACCAATCACGATTGCCTCCTACCGCCGGAGATTCGGCGCTCACAAACCCGTCCTCCGCACGGCGGCGCCGTCGAAGGTATGGCGAAATTAGCCATCGCCCCATGTAGGGTCAAGGAAACCGTCCCACGAGCGAGTTCTGACAGGTCGCGGTTCGATCGCGCGGCCGCTTTGTTACGTCAAGTCGTCGGATGCGCGGACCGCTTTGGGGAAGCCGCCACGGCGCAGGCGCCAGAGGCCTTTGAGGTTAGCGACGGCGGTTCGCCAGACGTTGACCCGGGTGTCGGGGTCGTCGGTCCACTTCACGGGGACTTCGATCAGACGGTAGCCGTTGTGCTGGGCGATCAGCAGCAACTCGGAGTCAAAGAAGAAGCCGGTGTCTTCGACGACGGGAAGCAGGGCGCGGGCGGCGTCGGTACGGATGCCTTTGAATCCGCACTGGGCGTCGCTGGCGCGAAGGCCGCCACCCCACCTGAGGATCTGGATGTAGCAACGGGAGATGATTTCGCGCTTCCAGCCGCGGGTGGTCTGGGAGTCGCGATGGAGCCGGGTGCCGTAGGAGAGGTCGCCCTGGCCGGCGGCGAGTGGGTCGACGAGGGCGGGTAGGTGATTGAGGTCGGTGGAGAGGTCGACGTCCATGTAGGCGCAGACGTCGGCATCTGAGGTGATCCAGGCGGTGCGGAGGGCGAGGCCGCGGCCTTTGACGGGAATGTGGAGCGCGACGACGCGACCGGGGTTGGCCGCCTGGAGTTCTTGAGCGACGGCAAGGGTGCGATCGGTGGAGGCGTTGTCGGCGATGACGACGCGCCACTGGTGTTCGGGGTGCCCGTCGAGGAAGGCGAGGGTTTGTTTGATGCTGGTCGGGAGGACGTGGGCTTCGTTGTAGCAGGGGATGACGAGGTCGACTGTGGCCACGGGTGCTGGTCCTCCCTGCGGGCCGAGTGGGCGCGCGCTCGTGGGCGGGGGGTGGGTTTCGACCGGGGTTTCAGTCTCTCGCGTTGCGGGCGGAGTGTCGCGTTTAGGGTGAAGGCGTCGGCTGGTGCGGAGGCTGTTACGTACCGCTAGACCCACCTACGACGGAAACGGACCGGGAACAGGCGGTGTCGCGCTGGGATTCGGAACTAGCGGTAGACGGAGCGGGGGCTAGTGGCGGAAGTGGCGGACGCCGGTGGTGACGAGGGAGACGTTGAGGCGGTTGGCGGCGGCGATGGATTCGTCGTCGCGGATTGATCCGCCGGTGTGGGCGACGACGGTGCAGCCGGCGGCGGCGCAGACCTCCACGGTGTCGGGGAAGGGGATGAGGGCGTCGGTGGCGGCGACGGCGCCGCGGGCGCGTTCGCCGGCTTGTTCGGCGCAGAGTCTGGCGCTGCCGACGCGGTTGGGCTGGCCGGCGCCCATGCCGATCATGACGCCGTCTTTGACGAAGACCACGGCGTTGGATTTGACGTGCTTGGAGACGATCCAGCCGACCCGGAGGTCGCGGTCCTCGGCGGGGGTGAGGGGGCGGTCGCTGACGAGGTCGAAGCGGGTGTCGATGGAGACGTCGCTGTCCTGGACGAGGAGGCCGCCGCGGACGGATCGCACTTCGAGGTGGGGGCGGTGGGGGTCGCCGAGCGGGGCGGTGAGGATGCGGAGGTCTTTGGACTTCTTCTTGAGGTGCTCGAGGGCGTCCGGTTCGTAACCGGGGGCGATGACGATTTCGTAGAACATGCGGGTGTCGGATCCGGGGCTGCGGACGTCGCGGAGCGCGGTGGCGAAGGCCATGTCGACGACGCGGTTGGTGGCGACGATGCCGCCGTAGGCGGAGACGAAGTCGCCTTCGGCGAGAGCGCGTTCGTAGAGGGCGCTGACGGTGCTCGAGTCGGCGGAGGTCGCGAAGCAAGCGGGGTTGGTGTGTTTGATGATCGCGACGGCGGGGGTTTCGAAGTCGGCGGCGAGGTTGTAGGCGGCGTCGGCGTCCAGGAAGTTGACGTAGGACATGGCTTTGCCGTGGTGCTGGCGGAAGCCGCCGATGCCTTCGGCGGGGGCGTGGACGGAGTCGGCGCGGTAGAAGGCGCCGCGCTGGTGGGGGTTCTCGCCGTAGCGGTTCTGCTGGATGAGCGTGGCGGCGGTGGTGAACTGGGCGGGGAAGGGGTCGTCGTCTTCGCGGAGGTATTCGGCGACCGCGGTGTCGTAGTGGGCGACGTGCTGGAAGGCTTTCGCGGCGAGGCGACGGCGGAGGTCGAGCGGGACGCCCTCGGGGCCACCGGCAGCGCGGAGCGCTTCGAGGACGGTCGGGTAGTCATCCGGGCTGACGACGGGGAGCACCCACGGGTGATTCTTGGCGGCGGCGCGGATCATGGTGGGGCCGCCGATGTCGATTTGTTCGAGTGCTTCGGCGAGATCGACGGTGCGGCCGGTGACCGTCTCGATAAAGGGGTAGAGGTTCCCGGCGACGAGGTCGATGGCGGGGACTTCGTAGAGGGCGACTTCTGCTTCATCGCCGGCGTGGCCGCGGCGGTAGAGGATGCCGCCGTGGACGGCGGGGTGGAGCGTCTTGACGCGGCCGCCGAGCATTTCCGGGCTGCCGGTGAGATCGGCGACCTCGGTGATGGGGAGTCCGGCTTCGGCGATCGTGCGGGCGGTGCCGCCGGTGCCGACGAGTTCCCAGCCCATGTCGTGGAGGCCACGGGCGAAGTCGACGATGTCGCGCTTGTCGTAGACGGCGAGGATGGCGCGCATTGCTGTTCCTGTTCCGTTGCTACCCCTGGCGCGGGCGGTCCGCGGGTGCGTCCGGCGGGGTGGCGCTAGGCGGGAAGCCCGGCGACAGGGGGAGCACCCGGGGCACGCTGGACGATCTCACCGATGCGCCAGGCCTGGGGCTGATCGGCGATGAGGCTGCTGGCCGCGGCCTGGTCCATGGCAACGATGATGCCGGCGCCCATGTTGAAGGCGCGGTACATCTCGCCATCCTCGATGCCGCCGGTGCGTTGGATGAGCTGGAAGATCGCGGGGATCTCCCACGAGCTGGCGTCGATGCGGGCGCCGAGGTGTTCGGCGGGGCCGGTGAAGAGGCGAGAGAGGTTGCCGGGGATGCCACCACCCGTGATGTGGGCGATGCCGTGGAGGGCGCCGAGGTGGGGCTCCAGCTCGGTGACGAAGGAGGGGTGAATGGCGAGTAGGGCGTCGCCCAGGGTGCCGCCCAGCTCCTCGTAGGTGGTCTCGAGCGCCGCGCGATCGTGGTCAGCGCCGAGGCCCTTGCCGATGGCCCAGATTTCGCGGACGAGCGAGTAGCCGTTGGTCTGGAGGCCACCAGAGGGGAGGGCGACGAGGACGTCACCGACGGTGAGGCGAGAGCTCTCGATGGCCTGATCGCGTTCGACGATGCCGACGATGAAGCCGGCGAGATCGAAGTCGCCGGAGCGATAGACGTCTGGCATGTCGGCGGTCTCGCCGCCGAGGAGGGCGACGTTCTGGGCGCGGCAGGCTTCGCCGATGCCGCCGACGAGTTCGACACGGCGCTCCTGCGAGAGATCGGCGGTGGCGAGGTAGTCCAGGAAGAAGAGCGGTCGGGCGCCGGTGGTGAGGATGTCGTTGACGCAGTGATTGACGAGATCGGCGCCGATGGTGTCGAAGCGTTCGAGCGCGGCGGCGATCAGCAGCTTGGTGCCAACGCCGTCCGCGCTCGCGACCAGCACCGGATCGCGGTAGCCCTCTGGGACGCGAAACAAACCCGCGAACAATCCGACGCCGGACAACACTTCGGGGCGCATGGTGCGGCGGGCGATGGCCGCGAACTGGCGCACGGTGGCATCGGCAGCGTCGACATCGACGCCAGCGTCGACGTAGCGCAGTGGAGTGGTTTGAGGTGAGTCGGTCATGCCGTCGTCCCGCGGGGAGGGGGCTGTTGCAGGTGCGGAGGGTACGCGTCGATCACGGCTGACGACAGTGGCCGGGGCAGCGGTTGATTGCGAGCGTGCTCAGACCTCGACACGTTCCAACTCGACGCGCTCGATGACGGGGAGGGCGTGTCGATCGCGGGCGATGTCCTCGGCGCTGGCCTCGAGCGCGAACTTGTCGAGCTGGAGGGGGACTTCACCGGGGTAGTCGCCGGTGAAGCAGGCGGTGCAGTGGGTGCCGACGCCGGTATTGGTGGCTTCGACGGTGGATTCGATGGAGAGGTACTCGAGCGTGTCCGCGCCGACGTGCTGGCGGATCTCCTCGAGATCGTTGTGCGCGGCGATGAGTTCGCCGCGGGTGGCCATGTCGACCCCGTAGAAGCAGGGGTGCTTGATCGGCGGGGAGGTGATGCGGAGGTGGATTTCGGCAGCGCCGGCGTCGCGGAGCATCTTGACGACGCGCGGGGTGGTGGTGCCGCGGACGATTGAGTCATCGACGACGACGAGGCGCTTGCCCTTGATGACTTCCGCGAGCGGATTGAATTTGAGCTGGACGCCCTGTTCGCGCAGGCGCTGGTTGGGCTGGATGAAGGTCCGTCCAACGTAGCGGTTCTTGATCAGGCCCTCGGCGTACTGGATCCCGGATTCCTGCGAGTAGCCGATCGCGGCGGCGGTGGCGGAGTCCGGGACACCGATAACGAGATCGGCCTCGACGGGGTGCTGGCGCGCGAGCGCGGCGCCGAGGCGCATGCGCACGGGGTGGAGCAGCTGCCCGCCCATGTGGGAGTCAGGACGCGCGAAGTAGATGAATTCGAGGAGGCAGAGGCGCTGTGGGCTGAGGACGGTGAGATCACGCCGACCAACGGGGAACCAGGAGGTCAGGCCGGTCGCGTCAGCGCGCACGACCTCGCCCGGCTCGACTTCACGCACGAAGCGGGCACCGAGGTGATCAAGCGCGCAGGTTTCGGAGGCGAAGACGTAGCCGCCGTCCAGTTCGCCGATGCAGAGCGGACGGACGCCCATGGGGTCACGGGCGGCGAAGACACCGTCCGGCGAGAGGATGGTGAGCGAGTAGGCACCGCTGGCGCGGCGCATGAGTTGGGCGAAGCGCTGTTCCCAGCTTTCGCCGGAGGCGTTGACGAGGAGGCGCGCGATGACCTCGGTGTCGCTGGAGGCTTCGAACGCGATGCCCTCGGATTCGAGGCCCTCGCGGAGCAGCTCGGCGTTGACGATGTTGCCGTTGTGGGCGACAGCGAGGGGGCCGTTGGGTCCTTTGACGAGGAACGGCTGGGCGTTCTCGACCTTGCTGGAACCGCTGGTTGAATAGCGCGTGTGGCCGATGGCGTGGGTGCCCGGAAGACCAGCGAGCGCGCGTTCATCGAAGATCTGGGTGACGAGGCCCATTTCGGCAAAGACGCGGATCCGCTCACCGTCGCTGGTGGCGATGCCTGCTGATTCCTGGCCGCGATGTTGGAGGGCGTGGAGCCCGAAGAAGGTAAGTCTCGCTACGTCCTCGCGCGGGGCGAAGACACCAAACACGCCGCACTTCTCACGAAGGCTATGTGTCAACCGAGCGACTTTCGAGCTGGCCCGCTAGAGGGAGATTGTATCACGCGGCTCCGCCGGTTCGAGTCGAATTGAGAAGCTGTGGTTACAGTTTCGGCTCGATCGCCCGGACGATGAGCCCGTTCAGGCTTCCGCCCGGCCGAGGCGGGCGTGTTCGATCTTGGTGCATTTGTCCATGACGACCTCCAGGCCGGCGGTGCGGGCGAGGGCGGCGGCTTCCTCATGGACGATCTCGAGCTGCATCCAGACGGCTCTGGCACCGGCGGCGATGGCGTCATCGACGACGGGCGGGACGTCCGCGGAGCGGCGGAAGATATCGACGATGTCGACGGATTCCGGGAGGTCACGAACGCTGGCGTAGGCGGGTTGGCCGAGCACTTCGGTCTCGGTGGGGTTGACCATGTAGACGGTGAAGCCGTGCTCCATGAGATAGCTGGCGACCTCGTTGGAGGGTCGGTCGGGGTTGGAGGAGACGCCGACGACGGCGATGGTGCGGGCGTCCCGCATGAGTTCGATCGCGCGGTCCATTGGTACCTCCGTCAGCGGTGGTCAGGCGATGTTTGGGTGTTGCCGGCATCGTACTCCTCGGAGGTGGTGACCTCCTCCGGGGGAGCGGCCTCGGGATCCTCGATGCCCTCGAGGTCGCCGAGGCGGACGGTGGCGGCCGACATCTCGCCGAGGGCGGTGGCAAGCGCGTTGGCGCGCTGGCCGGCCTCGAGGGCGAGCGAGCGGGCGGCGACGACGCTGCCGACGGCGAGTTCGCGGTCGTTGTCTTTGACGAGGACGATCTCCCAGTGCACGACGTCCTGTTCGATGCCGGAGGCGAGGACGTCGTCGTAGTCGGTGATGACGGCGAAGTGTTGGATGCGGTTGAAGGGGACGAGTTCGTAGGTGCCGATGCCCATGCCGAGCAGGCCCTGCTGCCAGCGAGCGGAATATTTGGCGCGTTCCATCAGGAAGCTGGTGCCGGCGACGTTGTTGACGAGGCCGATGACCCCGAGCGGCCCGAGCACGATGACGAGCAGGAGCAGGAGGAAGAGGACGAAGAGCGGGAGTGAGTTGATGTAGCGGGCGATGGCGAACACGGCGAGGAGGGTGAGGACGATTTCGATGAAGGGGCCGACGAGGCCGGTGCGCGCCTGCTTCACGGCGATGACATCCGGGGAGATGCGGGCGATGGCGCGGTGCAGGTGGATCACCGAGGTACCGGCGTGGGACCGCGACGGATCGGCATCGGTCAAGATGGCACCTCGGGAGGCTGCTGGAGCAGGGCGAGTCTAGCGGCGAGCGCTGGTGGCCTCCAGCGGGCGTTGGGCGCGCGTTGCCCGGCTGGGACCGGCTCCCTATGATCGGCGCCGCCGCGTGTGTCGTTCCACTCAGCGCCGGCGGGAAGCCCGAGGATCCTGAATGCGACGCGACCTAATGGACATCCTGGTCTGCCCGGTGACGAAGAGCGCACTGACGCTGGAGGTGACGCGCGAGGCGGACGGCGAGGTGCTGGAAGGCACGCTGCGCTGCGCCGAGGGTCACAGCTACCCGATTGCGGACGGGATCCCGAACTTGCTGCCGCCGGATCTGCGCGAGGCGATTGACGGCGCTGCGCCGACGAGCGGCCACGGTTCCTGATGACGCAAGAGGAAACGCGGCGCGCGGGTCAGGCGCTGATGGGGGCTGCCGGCCTGACGGTGGGTGCGTTCCTGCTGGGGGTCACAAAGCGATCGTACGTAGTGCTGGCAATCCCAGTGTTCGCGGCGCTGGCGGCGGCCGCCGGGATGGCGTTCTGGGTCGGCTACACGATGGCGACGACGAACTGGAACGATCCGGACGATTTCGGTGTCGAGGGGTCTTCGACCCCCTCCTGACGCTTCGCGCCTGTTTCAGGTACTAGCGCGCCAGGTATGCGTTAGTCCTCGGGCCACTCGGCGCCTTCGAGTTGAATGACCTCGCCACTGTCGCCCGTGAGATCGGCCAGCGGGATGAGCACGAAGGGGCGCTGGTACATGAGCGGGTGGGGGACGGTGAGGTCATCGGTCGCGACGATTTCGCCCTCGATGATCAGGATGTCGACGTCGATCGGACGGGCGGTCCAGCGTGGCGCCTGAAAGTCGCGCCCGGCGTCCGCTTCGATGCGTTTGGCGAGGCGGAGCAGGTCAGCGGGGCTGAGAGCGGACGGGCCGGCGACGACGGCGTTGAGGAACGCGGGCTGATCGGTGACGCCCCAGGGTGGGGTTTCGTAGAGGCCGCTGATCGCGTCGATGGCGACGCCGCCACGGCGTAGCGCGGCGACGGCCTCACGCAGGTGGGCGCGTCGGTCGCCGAGGTTGCTGCCGAGGCCGAAGTAGATCCGGCGCGGGGTTTCAGTCACCTCGAAGGCTCCGGAACTGCGGTTGGTCGGGTTGATCCGGCGGGGGCCAGCCGCGGACGACGGCGTCCGCCATACGTACGACCTGCTTCATTTCGGCGACCTCGTGGACACGCACGATATCGACGCCCTGCGCGACAGCGAGGGCGAGGGTGGCGGCGGTGCCCCACTGGCGCTGGTTGGCGGTGCGATCGAGCACGGTGCCAATGGTGGACTTCCTCGATGTGCCGAGGAGGAGGGGGCGTCCGAGCGAGCGGAGTTCGCCGAGGCGGCGCAGGAGATCGAGGTTGCGGGCGGGGCCCCAGCCGAAGCCGAAGCCGGGATCGACGATGAGGTTGGCCTCGGAGGCGCCGGCGCGGAGGGCGAGGTTGAGGCTGACCTCGAGGCCGGCGTGGGTGTCGGCGATGACGTCGCCGCCGAATTCCCGGCCGCGCTGGTTGTGCATGAGGATGGCGGGTTTGCCGGAGGCGGCGAGGACGGCGGCGAGATCCGGATCGCCGCGCAGCCCTCGGACGTCGTTGAGGGCGTCGGCGCCGGCGTGGAAGGCGCGTTCGGCGACAGCGGCTTTGCTGGTGTCGACGGTGACGGGGACGTCGACGAGGCGGCGGACGGCGAGGAGGGAGTGCTCGAGGCGACGCCATTCCTCGGCGGCGTCGATCGGCTCGTGATCGGGGCGGGTGGATTCGGCGCCGATGTCGACGAGGTCGGCGCCGTCCTCGACGAGGCGAACGGCGAGGGCGCCGGCGCGGGCGGGATCGAGGATGCCGTCGCCGGAGAAGGAGTCGGGGGTGACGTTGATGATGCCCATGACGTAGGTGCGGGCGCCCCAGATGAAGGTGCGATCGCCGATCCGGATCGGGGCGGGTTGGGCCTCGGAGGGTGGTGCGGTCATGGGATCAGGCTACGGCTGAGGGGAGGCGGTGGCGACGGGGTCAGGGAGCGGACGCGCTAAGTGGGGATGTGCGTGGTGGTGAGTTCGAGGAGGAGCTTGCCGTCCTCGCCGGTGACCTGGGTGCGGATGACGGTGACACGGCCGCCGACGCGGACGGGGCGGGCGGTGGCGGTGACGGTGCCGCCGCGCTGGTTGGAGAGGAAGGTGGCATGGAGGTCGATGCCGGACATGAATTTGCCCTCGTTGGGGCCGCCGTTCTGGGCGATGTTGGCCATCCTCGTGGCGACGTTGTCGGCGAGGGAGATGAGGGCGCCGCCGTGGATGGCGCCGGTTGGGTTGAGGTGGTGCGGCTGGGTGACGAGGCGGGTGACGGACTGCTCGCTGGTGACTTCGCCGGGCTGGAAGCCGAGGAACCTAGCGAAGGGGCTGTCCGGGCCGCCGGGGATCGCGTTGGGATCCGTGGTCATGCGGGGTCCTCGATGTCGATTTGCTCTTCTTCGATGGTGCCGCCGGTGCGGATGTGGAAGGCGCGAACGTGGGGCGGGTCGTACTTGAGGGAGATGAGGATGTAGTAGGTGTCGGGGTACATGGGGTCGCGGTCCACTTCGCCGGGGGGGAAGAAGGCCTGGCGAATGTCAGTGGGGGATGGGTAGGCCTCGGAGGCGACGTGGGAGTGGTAGATGGCGAAGAGGGTCTCGCCACTGGCCTCGCGGGCGTTTTCGAGTTTGAGCATCGAGAGCGGGTCCATGGAATAGCGGTAGGGACTGGCCTCGACGTTCTTGACGGGGTGGGCGGTGACGGCTTCGCCGTCGCGGCCGTCGAGCTGGCCACAGGCTTCGTTGGGGAGGTCCTGGCGAGCGTGGGCGATCATTTCGTCGATGAGGGGGCGGG
>QWJG01000007.1 GCA_009391845.1 Chloroflexota bacterium
CGCGGGTTGCGCGTGCAGCCGCACCGTGTCGACCAACCGCGCACGCCCGCGCGGGCGCGCCAGCCGGTAACGGCGGTCCGCCAGCCCGCGCCGGATCAGCACGCGCAGCGCCGCATCGAAGCCGCGCACCGGCAGCTCCGGCGCGAGTCGCTTTTTCAGCGCTTCCTGTTCCTCCGGCTCATCGCCCAGCGCATCGAACAGGACGCGCTGACGATCGGAGAGCGCGTCCGGCTCCTCCTCGCCCACCTCCGCACCGCGCGCGACGAGTCGCTCCGGACGCTCGCCCGCGCCCGGCGGCAGGAACACGGAATGCGCCTCCCACGGTGGTGACAGGTAGTACTCCTGCAGCCAGCGCGCCAGCTCCATGCGCGCTGGTGTCACGCGCGGCGCGCCCTCCAGCGGCGGCTCAAGCGGGCGCACCTCGGACGGGTTGTAGCCGGGCGTATCGATCGGCCCGTCCACCACGATTCCCTGCAACGTCTGGCGGCCGAACGGCGCGTGCACCACCTCGCCGGGCGCGATCTCTCGATCCGCCGGAACTGCATAAGAAAAGGTCAGGTACGTCGGGCGGCCAGAATTGACCGCCACCTTCACGTAGCGCGACCGCCCGGGAACGGCCGGATCGAGCGGCTCGACGTGAAGACGTGGCATCGTCAGCGAATCATACGGTCGCCTCACACGCCCGAGGTGAGCGGGGGCGAAATGGGTGCGAATCTTCCGAGGACGGCGCTACGTCCACACGCTCGCCCGGATCAGCGCCGTCAACGAGCGAGGAACGAACGAATCACCCCACGACGAGGCGAAGGTCAACAAGCCCCGCAGGGTCGAGAAGAGCCGAAGGCTCAGCGGCGAGCTTCGCGGATACGGGCGGCGCGGCCGGTGAGGCCTCGCAGGTAGTACAGCCGCGATCGGCGGACACGACCCTTGCGCGTCACCTCGATCTTCTCGAGGCGCGGGCTGTTGAACGGGAACGTCCGCTCGACGCCGATACCGGAGGTCACACGGCGCACAGTGAAGTTGCCGGCCGGGCCGTTCTTCACACGAATCACCGTGCCGTCGAACGGCTGTAGCCGCTCGCGGGTGCCCTCGATGACGCGAATCTGAACGCGCACGGAGTCACCGGCACCGAAGTCGGGGAATTCGGAATTCCGAGGCTGCGCGAATTCGCGGAGGTCGATTGCCATCGCCATCCCACCAGTAACTGGACGCGGATTGTTGAACTCAGGGGACCCGAGCGAACGGCTAGTCTAGCCGTCCTCGCTCGGTTGCGTCGAGTGCATCAGTCGGGGTTGGCTCTGATTCCAGCCAGCGCTGCTCTTCCGCACTGAGATCGGCGGCCGCCAGCAAATCGGGGCGCCGTGCGCGCGTGCGGAGCAGCCGCTGCCGCCGCCGCCAGCGTTCAACCTCGCCGTGGTGGCCGGAGAGCAACACCGGCGGCACCGCCCAGTCGCGGAACTCCGCCGGGCGCGTGTACTGCGGGTACTCCAACAGGTGCTCGTCGAACGACTCCTCGGACAGCGCGTCCTCGGCGCCCAGCACGCCGGGAATCCGGCGCGACACCGCGTCGATTAACAGCATCGCCGGCAGCTCGCCGCCGGAGACCACGACGTCGCCCACGCTCACCTCGCGATCCACCAGGTGCTGGCGGACGCGTTCGTCCACACCCTCGTAGCGGCCGCAGATCAACAGCAGGCGCGGGATCGAGGCCAGCTCGCGCACCAGCTCGCTATCCAGGCGACGGCCCTGCGGTGTCAGCAACACCACCTCGGCAGCCGGTTGGGTCAGCGGCTGGATCGCCTCGACGGCGGCGAAGAGCGGATCGGGCTTCATCACCATCCCCGGGCCGCCACCGAAGGGGTAGGCGTCCACCGTGTAGTGCTTGTCCGTCGCCCAGTCGCGCAACTGGTGCAGCGCGACCTCGATCAACGAGGCGTCCTGGGCGCGCTTCAGGATCGACTGATCCAGCGGCCCGCTGAACATTTCCGGAAACAGCGTCAGCACATCGAACCGCATCGCCGCTCCTCCACGCCGGGACTTGGCTGTCCCTGCCGCTCGCATGAGGCTGCCGCACCACGTCGCGTGAATCTACCAGCCGTTCGTAATTGCCCTCGAAAGATCGACCATATGTTCTGTTGTTTGCGTTGTGGGGCGTCTGGTACTGTCTGGGGGCGTTGTGGGGGGAAATGGGGTCGCAACCCTGCCCGCTACCCCAAACCCCTGACGCTGCGAGGGGGGCCGAGTGTTTTTCTTCGGCACCTTCGAGCACTCCATCGACGAACGCGGGCGACTCGCGATCCCCGCCCGCTATCGCCGCGCGTTCGTCGACGGGGGTGTCGTCCGGCCTGGGCCGGATGGCTGTTTGGAGATCTACACACAGGAGACGTTCGACCAGGAGGCACAGCGCAGGCTGGACTCCGAGGACGGCAACCGGCGCCGCTCAGCGCGGCGCACCCGCCGAGGCTTCATGCACGACGCCTACTCACTTGAACTCGACCGACAAGGCCGCGTCCTCGTGCCCGGGATGCTCCGCGACAGCGTGAGCATCGAGGGCCGCGTCGCGCTCGTCGGCTGTGGTGACTACATCGAAATCTGGGACCCGGAGCGCTGGGCCAGCGAACTGAAGGATGTCGGGGACGACGAACGCGACGAGCAGGAGCCCGCCGAATGACCGGCTCCACTCCTCCCTTCAACCCCAACGCCACCCCACGGATCGCCACCGGCGCGTCCACACGCTCCACAACGCCCCATCACGTCCCCGTCATGCGCGACGAGGTCATCGAGGGCCTCGCGATCCGCCCCGGCGGACACTACGTGGACGGCACGGTCGGCCTCGGTGGTCACGCGCTCGCAATCATCGAGGCCGCACAGCCCGGTGGCCGCGTGCTCGGGATCGACCGCGACCCGCACGCACTCGCCGTCGCCGCCGATCGCCTCGCGCCGTACGGCGACGCGGTCGTGCTGGTACGCGGGAACTACGAGGACGTCGAGACGATCTGCGCCGAACACGGCTTCGATGCCGTCGACGGGATGCTGCTCGATCTCGGGATGTCGTCGCTACAGATTCAGCAGCCCGGGCGGGGGTTCTCGTTCCAGCAGAACGAACCGCTCGACATGCGAATGGATCCGGATCAGCAGCTCACCGCTGCCGATCTGGTCAACGACCTGGAGGAAGGGGAACTCGCGGACATCATCTGGCGCTACGGCGAAGAACGCCGCAGCCGTCACATTGCGAGGGCGATCGTTGCACGTCGCCCCGTGCGTACCACTGGCGAATTGGCCGGTGTCATCGAGCAGACCGTGGGACGGGGCCGGGGACGACCCAACACTATCCACCCCGCCACGTTGACGTTCCAAGCCTTGCGAATTGCGGTTAACCAGGAGCTGAAGCACCTGGACGCCGTACTCGCGTCGGCCCACGGTCTGCTCGAGGCCACCGGCGGTCGCCTCGTCGTCATTTCCTTCCATTCACTGGAAGATCGACGGGTCAAAGAATACATCCGCGACCACAGCGCCGCGCGTCCGCGCGATCGCTGGTCGCCAGATCCCGGACCGCCCCCAAGCTGGCGTCGCGTCACGCGCCGCGTGCGCAAAGCCAGCGACGAAGAGATCGCCCGCAATCCGCGTTCGCGCTCCGCGCGACTGCGGGTCGCCGAGGCGATCCCGCTCACCGAGGCCGCCTGATGGCATCGCTCGGCGCCACCGTTCGTGATGGCGCCGTCGCCGGTCGCCCCGGCCGCGGCGCCGCCGCTCCCCATGGACGCGGTTGGTCGCTACCCGGGGCCGGTCAGGTTTCGCGTTTGCTGATCATCGGCGTCGCCCTGTTGGGCGTCGCCCTGCTCGGCCTACTCCAGGTGCTCCAGGCCAGCCAGGTCGCCACGGTCGGCTTCCAGCTCCGCACGCTGCAGGCCGAACGCAGCACCCTGGAGGCCGAGATCCGCCTGCTCGAGGCCAACGTGGCCGAGCGCTCGCAACTCGAACTGCTGCACGACGAGGCGACTGGTCGCCTCGGCATGGTGGAACCGGAGCAGACGGTGCGCGTCACGATCGACGCGCCGGCGCCGCGAGCGATGCCGCTCCCTCGCCGTTACATCGAACCGGCGCCGGTGATGGAAGTTGAGTCGGATCCCTGGTGGGAGCCGCTCCTGGAACGCATCCCCGGATTCGACTAGCCCGCGTGCGCGGGCCGCGGGATGCAACGTCGGCGTGGGGTAGAGAGGGTTCGCGGTGAGCGACGCCCGACCCGATCACCTGACGTGGCGCCATTGGGTCGTCACGCTGCTGGTGCTCGCCTCCCTTGGCGCCATCATGGTCCGCCTCTACGACCTTCAAATCGTCAATCACGAGGTCTACCTGGATCGCGCCCAGGCGACCCGTCACGGCAACGCCGAGACACCCGCGCCACGCGGCGTGATCACCGACGCGACCGGCTATCCGCTCGCCGTCTCCATCGATACCTGGGACATCTACATCGACCGTTTCCTCTGGCGTGACCACGTGAAGGCATCGGAAGCCGCGATCGCCGTCGCCGACTTCCTCCACCTCGACGCCGACATGCTCTTCGCCGAAGGCATCTCCGCCGACATCGGCGACATCCCAATCCGCCGCGATCTGAGCTACCAGGAGGGCGTCGCCCTCCGCGCGCTCGATCTCTGGGGCATCCGTACCCTTCCCTCCGCCGTCCGCGAGTACCCCGAGGGCGACCTCGGCAGCCAGATCGTCGGCTACGTCGGCATCGACGGCGTCGGTCTCTGGGGCGTCGAATCGGACTACGACCACCTGTTGCGCGGCCAGGGCGGCCGCGTCGATCGCGAACTCGACCTGCTGGGACGCCCGATCGCGTTCGCCGCCAACACCGACGACCGCGCGGTGCGCGGCGGCGAGGTCCAACTCACGATCGATCGCTTCATTCAGGCGATCATCGAGCGCGAGCTGGAGCGCGCCCTCGAGGAGTACGACGCGCCCAGCGGCTCGATCACCGTGATGCGCCCGCGCACCGGCGAGATCCTGGGCATGGCGTCGCGGCCGGGCGCGGCGATCACGGCGGAGGGTCTCCAGGACCCGCAGCTCAGCGAACTCGTCCGCAACCGCCCGATGACCGACCTCTACGAACCCGGCTCGGTGCTCAAGACGCTCACCACCGCGATGGCGATCGACCTCGGGCGCGTGAACGCGGAGTCGACCTACGTCGACGAGGGCTCGGTCCTCGTCGGTACGGACACGATCAGTAACTGGGACTTCCAGGCCTGGGGCGAGGTCAACGTCCGCACCTACCTGCAGAAGTCGTTGAATACCGGCTCCGTCTGGCTCTCCCAACTGATCGGAGCGGAAGACTTCTACAAGTACCTCAAGAATTTCGGCATCGGTGAGCAGACCCACCTGGGACTGAGCGGCGAGGCCGAGGGCCTGATCCGTACCCCCGCCGATCCGGCCTGGTACCCAGTCGACCTCGCCACCAACTCCTTCGGCCAGGGTCTCGCCGCCAGCCCCCTGCAGGTGCTCACGGCGGTGAACACCCTCGCCAATGACGGTTGGCTGATGCGCCCCTACATCGTCTCCCGCATCGTCTCCGCGGATGACGTCCGGACCTTCGACCCGGTCGCGGTGCGACAGGTCGTCTCCGCCGAGACCGCGCACACGATGGCCGGGCTGATGAACGACGTTGTCGACGGCGTCGAGTGGCACCTCGCGCAGGTCGACGGCTACGCGGTCGCCGGTAAGACCGGGACGACGATCCTCTCCGACGAGTCCGGCTACGACTTCGACACGACAATCGCGTCGTTCGCCGGATTCCTGCCCTACAACGACCCCCAGGTCTCGATCCTCATCAAGATCGACACCCCACAGGGCGCGCTCAACCTCGGTGGTCAGGTCGCGGCACCGGTGTTTTCCCGCGTCGCCGCTGAGATCATGGAATACCTCCGCATCCCGCCGACCGAAGCACTGGTGGCCGCGCCGTGAACGCGCCCTCGCTCGTCCTCGACTCGCGTTTCGTCGCGGAAGCGCTGGGGCCGATGCTCCGCGGCCGCGGCGGCACCGACCGCGTCTTTGAACGCGCGATCATCGATTCGCGTGAGGCGCGCCCCGGCGATCTCTTCGTCGCCCTCCCCGGAGAGCGCACCGACGGGCATAACCACGCGGCCGCCGCGGTCGCCGCCGGCGCCACCGGCTGCCTGCTCGGTCGCATCGTCGAAGGCACCGAGGCCGCTTCCCGCTTCTACGTGGACGACCCGCTGCTCGCGCTGCAGACGCTGGGCGCGGCCTGGCGCTCCGCACTGACCGGCCTCGATGTCGTGGGCGTCACCGGCAACGTCGGCAAGACCACTACTAAGCTGATCGTCGCGCAGCTGCTGGCGCCCCGCTATCGCGTCCAGGTCAATCCGCTGAACTACAACAACGAGATCAGCGTCCCGCTCTGCTTGCTGGAACTGCGCCCGGAGTCCGAGCGCGCCGTGATCGAACACGGCATGTACACCACCGGCGAGATCGCGCTGCTTTGTCGCTGGACCCGGCCGCGCGTCGGCGTCGTGCTCAACGTGGGCCCGGTCCACCTCGAGCGCGCCGGCTCGATGGAGGCGATCGTCCAGGCGAAGCGCGAACTGATCGAGGCGCTGCCCGCCGACGGGCACGCGATCCTCAACGCCGATGATCCGCTCGTCGCCGCCATGGCGCCCAGCACTGCCGCGCCGGTCACCACGTTCGGCACCGCCGAGGGTGCACGGGTGCGCGGCCACGCGGTCGAAAGCCAGGGCGCCCGTGGCTTCGACTTCACCCTCGACATCGACGGCGAACAGCGGCGCGTGCACGTCCCGTTGCCGGGCGCACACCTGTTGAGCAACGTTCTCGCTGGCATCGCCGTCGCCCACGTCGACGGCGTCCCGCTCGACGACATCACCGGCGCGGTGGAACGACTGGACGTCCCGCTGCGTCTGGAGATCGTCGCGCTCACCGAGGACATCACCTTGCTGGACGACACCTACAACGCCAATCCCGCCTCGATGAACGCCGCCCTCGATCTGCTGTCCGAACTCACCGGCCGCCACGTCGCGCTCCTCGGTGACATGCTCGAACTCGGCGATGAGTCGGCTCGCGCGCACCAGAAGGTGGGCGAACGCGCCGGCGCGGAACTCGATCTGCTCTTCACGATCGGCGACCTCGGAGCTCGTATCGGCGAGGTCGCGGCGACCGCCGGCGTGACCACCCGTCACCTCGCCAGCAAGGACGAGGCCGCGACCGTCCTGGCTCAGCGCCTCGAACCGGGCGACGCGATCTTGATCAAGGGCTCAAACGCGCTGCACCTCGAAACCGTCGTCCGCGATCTGATCCTGGCGCTCAACGCCGCCCTCGAGGAGCGCTCGTGATTTACGCCCTGTTCGTCGGTGGATCCGCTTTCCTGATCTCGCTGCTGCTCGGCGCGTTCATCGTGCCGGCCCTCCGCGGGCGCAACATCGGGAAGGTCATCTCCGCCGAGGGCCCGACGACGCACCACGTCAAGCAGGGCACGCCCACCATGGGTGGCCTGATCATCTACGGCACCGTCGCCCTGGTCACCGTCGTCACGAACATCTTCGAGATCCGAAATGGCGGACTGGTCTTCGAACGGCGCTCGATCTTGCTGCCGCTCTTCGTCGTCATCTTCACGATGGCGATCGGCTTCTGGGACGACCTCGGCACGCTCACGAGCGTGATCGGCCGGCGCGCACTGTCCTGGCGGCTCAAGTTCCTGCTGATCGGCGGCCTCTCCGCCGTCGTCGCCTACACCCTCTACTTCCAGCTCGATGCCCGCAGTGCCAACGTTCCGTGGGCCGGCCAGGTCGATCTCGGACCGATCTACCTCGTGATCGCCGTCATCACCGTCTTCGCGACCACCAGCGCCGTCTCAATCACTGACGGCCTCGATGGCCTGCTGGGCGGCACGGCCGCGATCGCCTTCGCCGCCTACGCGGTGATCGCCTTTATCCAGGGCCAGGAATTCCTTGCCACCTTCTCCTTCACCGTCGTCGGCGCCCTGCTCGGGTTCCTCTGGTACAACGCCCATCCCGCGCAGGTGTTCATGGGCGACACCGGCGCGCTCCCGCTCGGCGCATCGCTCGCCACCGTCGCGCTGATGACCGGCCACTGGCTCCTGTTGCCGATCATCGGGATCGTCTTTGTCGCCAACGCCGGCTCCACGGTCCTGCAGATCGCCTACTTCCAGACCACCGGCGGCCGCCGCCTCTTCCGGATGACGCCCCTCCACCACCACTTCGAGCTCCTCGGCTGGAGTGAGCCCCAGGTGGTGCTCCGAATGTGGTTGTTCGCCTTCGCCGGCGCGATGGTCGGCGTCGCCTTGGCGCTGTCCGTATGACGCGCGGGAACGGCGAAGCGATCGAGCGCGCGGCGCGGGGTCGATCTGCCAATGATTTGTGGGTCTGTCTGAATGTGGATATTGTAATGGCTCATCTGCTATGACCCGTATACCGAACCTACTCGGGGCTCGGGTGACGGTTGTTGGCCTCGGAATCGAGGGAATTGACCTCGTGCGTTACCTGACGGTCGAAGGGGCCGCGGTTACTGTGTCCGATTCTCGGACCGCCATGCAGCTGCGCGAACAAATCGAAGCCGTCGCCGACTGCGATCCGCACCTCTCCCTCGGCGAAAACCGCACCGAGGACGCCACCAACGCCGAGGTCGTCTTCGTCTCCCAGGGCGTCCCCACCGATCTGCCCGCGCTCCGCGCCGCCCGCCGCGAGGGCGTCCCCGTCTCCTCGATGACGCAGCTCTTCCTCGATCGGTGTCCCGCTCCGGTCGCCGGGATCACCGGATCGTCCGGCAAGACCACCACCACCGCCCTCACCGCGGCGATGCTGGATGCGTCCGGCGTCGACTACGTCGTCGGCGGAAACATCGGGATCGGCCTGCTCAGCCTGCTCGAGCGCATCGAACCCACGACGAAAGTCGTCGTCGAGCTGTCGCATACCCAGCTCGAGATGGTCGAGGAGAGCCCCGCGCTCGCCTGCGTCACGAACGTAACGCCGAACCACCTCGATCACTACTCGTGGTCGTCTTATGTCGATTTGAAGCGCCGGATCTTCCAGTTCCAAGCGCCCGAGGACCTCGCGATCTTCAACCTCGATGACGAGGTCTGCGCCGGCTTCGTCGACGAAGCAGCCGGCCGCGTTGCCACCACCTCGATGACCCGCGATCTGCCGGGCGATGGCGCCCTGCTCCTCGACGACACCGTCGTGCGCCGCGAGGCTGGCGAGGACCACGCCGTCATACACCGCGACGAGATCCCGTTGCGCGGCGAACACAACGTCGCCAACGTCCTCTCCGCCACCGCCGTCGCGTCGCGCCTCGGTGCCGTCGACGCGGCGATCGCCGAGGCGGTGCGTACGTTCCGCGGAGTCCCCCACCGCCTGGAGCCCGTCACGACGATTCGTGACGTCCTTTATGTAAACGACTCCATCGCCACCACCCCAGAGCGCACCATCGCCGGCCTTCGTTCGTACGAGGAGCCATTGGTGCTGCTGCTCGGTGGGCGTGACAAGCGCCTCCCGCTACGCGAGATGGCCGCGCTGGCCGTCGAACGCTGTCGCGCCGTGATCACCTTCGGCGAGGCCGGCGATCTGTTCGCCGAAGCCGTGCGCGAGGCCCAGGACGGCGACACGCCCTCGATCGAGCGCGTCGCGGATGTCGCCGCGGCCGTGCGTCGCGCCGCCGATCGCGCCCGCGCCGGCGATGTCGTCCTCTTCTCCCCCGCCGGCACGTCGTTCGACGCCTACCGCACCTTCGAGGTGCGCGGCGCCGACTTCCGCGCCGCCGTCGCCAACCTCGAGGTCGCGCGATGAGCGCCACGGCCGAGCGCCGCGTCACGGAAGCGCGCGTACGCGCGCACGCGCCGGATTACGGGCTGCTCACCACCGTGCTCGTGCTGCTCGTGCTCGGGCTGATCTTCGTCTATTCGTCCTCGTACGTCCTCGCCCAGGTCGACTACGGCGACCCCAACTACTTCATCAAGCGCCAGCTCCTCTTCGCCGCGATCGGCCTCGTCGGTCTCGTCGCCATGATGCAGTTCGACTACCGCCACCTCCGCCGCCTCAGCCCGCTGCTGATGCTCGGCGCATTGCTCGGACTCGCCGCCGTCCTGATCCCGGGTGTCGGCGTCGAATCCAACGGCGCCCTGCGCTGGATCCAGCTCGGCCCGTTGCCACCGCTGCAACCCAGCGAGTTCGCCAAGCTCGCCGTGCTGATCTACATGGCGGCCTGGCTCGCCTCGCGCGGCGACGCGCTCAAGAACTTCTCGCTCGGCGTCCTACCGTTCGTCGGCATGGTCGGGCTGGTTGGCGCGCTGATCATGCTCGAACCGGATCTCGGAACCACGGTCATGATCGCGATCATCACCGGCACCCTCTTCTTCATCGCCGGTGCGCGGCTGGTTCACGTGATCGCGCTGGCCGGTAGCGGCATCGTCATGGCTTCGCTGCTGATCGCCAGCGGCGGGTACCGGATGGACCGCATCCTCTCCTTCACCTCGGCGGAGTCGGACCCGACGGGCGTCGGCTTCCACACGCTCCAACTGCTGGTCGCCTTCGGTTCTGGTGGTGTCTGGGGCCTTGGTCTTGGGGTCTCGCGGCAGAAGTTCTTCTACGTGCCGGGATCGCACACGGACGGGGTGCTCGCGATCATCGGCGAGGAGATCGGCTTCGTCGGCGTCACCGTGGTGCTGTCGCTGTTCCTCGTGCTGTTCTGGCGCGCCTGGCTGATCATGCGTCGCGCCCCCGACACCTTCGGATCGCTGATCGCGGCTGGCGTGCTCGCGTGGTTCGCCTTCCAGTTGCTGCTCAACGTCGGCGGCGTGACGCGGCTGATCCCGCTGACCGGCATCCCGCTGCCGTTCCTCTCCGCGGGCGGATCCTCGTTACTCGTCTCGCTGCTCGCGATCGGGCTGCTGCTCTCGGTCAGTCGCTACGCCGCCTTCACCCCCGAGCCTGCGCGCCCTCGAGGGGTGCAGCGCGCGCAGACGAGCGCGACGGGGGGTGCGCGATGAAGTTCGCACTCGCCGGCGGCGGTACGGGCGGTCACGTGTATCCCGCACTCGCGGTGGCGGAGCGTCTGCGTGAGCGTATCGACACCGAGCTGGTCTACTACGGCACCGAGCACGGCCCGGAGCGCGCCTTCGCCGAGGAGCAAGAGATCGAGTACCGCGTGGTGCCGGCCGCCCAGCTCCGCGGTCGCTCCCCGCTGCGTGTCGCCAACGGTCTCTGGAGCTTCTACCGAGGAAGCCGTGCCGCACGCGGCTGGTTCCGCGAGGATCGCCCCGACGCCGTCTTCGCGACCGGCGGCTATGGCGCCGCCCCAATCGGTCGCGCCGCCCGCCAGCAGCGCATCCCGTTGATCGTCTTCCTGCCGGACGTGAAGCCCGGTTGGGCGGTGCGTCTGCTGCAGCGCTACGCCAACACCGTCGCCTGTTCGGTGGACGGCTCACTGCCGTTCCTCAACGAATCGAAGGCGCTGGTGACCGGCTACCCGGTACGCCGCCAGTTCGCCGAAGCCACCCGCGCGGAAGGTTGCGTCCGCTTTGGGCTCGCGCCGGGCGTACAGACGCTGTTGATCGCCGGCGGCTCGCTGGGCGCGCACCAGATCAACCTGGTCGTCAAGGAAGCGCTCCCGCGCCTGCTGCCACGGATGCAGGTAATCCACGTCTCCGGCCGCAACGAGTTCGACTGGCTCGATCGCGAGCGTGCGCAGCTCCCCGACTGGCAGCGTGAGCGCTATCACCTGGTCGCCTACACTGAGGAGATGGCCTACGCGATGGCCGTCGCCGACCTCGCGGTGATGCGCGCCGGCGCCTCGACGCTCGGCGAACTGCCGGCGATGGGCCTGCCCGCGATTGTCGTTCCCGGCGGGTTCTCCGATCAGTCCGTGAACGCCGCCTACCTCGAGGAACGTGGGGCCGCCCAGGTCCTCAATAGTGCAACCATCGATCGACTCGCCGGCGAGGTGATCGGCCTGCTCGACGACGACCAACGTCGCGAGGGCATGGCCGCAGCGATGCGCTCGATCGCACAGCCGGACGCGGCCGCGCGGATCGCCTCGTTGCTGCGGGAGGCCGGGGCGTGATGGGCATCATGTCCAGGAATCGCCAGCAGCGTGACGCGATCGCGCCGCCACGGGTCCACCTGGTGGGCGCCGGTGGCGTGCATATGTCCGCGATCGGTCAGCTCCTGATCGCCCGTGGTCACACGATTACGGGCTCCGATCTGGCGCCCTCGGACTACACGCGCCGCCTCGAACGGCTGGGTGCGACCATCTACGACGGTCACTCGCCGGCGAACATCGGCGACGCCCAGTTGCTCGTCGTGACGGCGGCGGTGAAGCAGGACAACCCGGAGCTGGTCGCCGCCCGCGAGCGCGGCATCCCGGTGATCCTCCGCGCCGAAATGGTCCAGCGCCTGATCGCGGATCGCGAGGTGCTGGCGATCTCCGGCAGTCACGGCAAGACCACGACGACCAACATGCTGGCGCTGATGGCTGAGCGCGGTGGGCTCGATCCGCTCGTGCTGCTCGGCGGTGACTCGCCGGACCTCGGCGGCAACGTGCGCAACGGCGAGGGCAAGCACGCGGTGCTGGAGGCGGACGAATACGCCGAGGCGTTCCTCCAATACACCCCGAAGATCGCGCTTGTCACCAACATCGAGGTGGATCACCTCGACTACTACGGCACCGAGGAGCGCGTGCACGCTGCCTTCGCGCAATTCGCCTCTCAGATCGTCCCCGATGGCACGCTCATCGTCTGCGCCGACTCGCCCGGTTCCGAGGCCCTCGGCGTCGCACGCCGCGCCGCCGGGGCGCACGTGGAGCGTTACAGCCTCGAAGGGGACGCCGACTGGCGTGCGCGCGCGCTGCGCGGAAACGATCGAGGTGGCCTCGACGCCACCGTCGAGCTCGACGGGCGCGAACTGGGCAAGCTCTCGCTCGCCGTTCCCGGGCGCCACAACGTCTCGAACGCCCTCGGCGCGCTCGCCGTGGCGATGCGGGCGGGCGTGGACTTCCACCGCGCAGCCGCTGCCGTCGCCGACTTCCGTGGCGCGCGCCGCCACTTCGAGCTGATTGGCGAGGTGACCCGTGGCGGCCAGCCGATCACGATCGTCGACGACTACGCGCACCACCCGACCGAGGTGCGCGCCACCCTCGCCGCCGCGCGCCAGCGCTTCAGCGGACGACGCCTCGTCGCCTGCTTCCAGCCACACACCTATTCGCGCTCCAGCTACCTGCTGGACGCCTTCCGCACCTGCTTCGAGGCGCTCGACGCGCTCTACCTGCTGCCGACCTACGCCGCGCGCGAAACCCCCGATGCGGGGATCGACGCCGCGGCGCTGGCGAAGGAGATCACCAACCCCGTGCCGATCGAGCTGGAATCGATCGCCGCTGGCGCGAAGCGGATCGCCGCCGATCTCCAGCCCGGCGACGCCTTCCTCACGATCGGTGCCGGCAGCGTGACCGAACTCGCGCCCGCCGTGCTCCGCGAGCTGGGAGGGCGCCGATGAGCGACCGCCAGCGTCTCGCCGTCATGATTGGCGGCCAATCGACCGAGCACGAGGTCTCCGTCTCCTCCGGCCGCTCCGTGATGCGCGAAGCCGATCACGCGCGCTTCGAGGTGGTGCCCTTCGGCGTGACCCGCAACGGCGCCTGGCTCACGCCCGAGGAAACGACGCGCCGCCTCGCGAACGCGGACGCCGCCAACCTCGGTGACGACGCGGGCGATGGCCTGCTCGCCTACCCCGAGACGCTCGAGGCGTTGCGCGGCATGGATGTGGTCTTCCCGATCATCCACGGCACGCACGGCGAAGACGGCACCCTGCAGGGGCTCCTGGAGCTGGCCGGGTTGCCGTATGTCGGCGCCGGCGTCGCCGCCAGCGCGATCGGGATGGACAAGGAGCTGATGCGCGGCGCCTTCGCGGCCGCCGAGATCCCGCAGCCGCCCTACCTGGTCCTCGCCGACGACGACCTCGCCGATCCACCCGCCGAGGTGATGACCTTCATCGATCAGAAGCTCGGTTACCCCTGCTTCGTGAAGCCCTGCAACGGCGGCTCATCGGTCGGCGTCAGCAAGGCGCGATCGCGCGAGGACTTCGGCGAGGCCGTGGCCGTGGCCGCGCGCCACGACCGCAAGGTGATCGTTGAGCGCGCGATGTCCGGCCACGAGGTGGAGTGCGCGGTCCTCGGAAACGAGCAGCCGCGCGCCTCCCGCGTCTCCGAAATCCTGCCCGAGGCGGAGTTCTACACCTACGAGGCGAAGTACCAGGACGACTCCACGCGGATGATCTTCCCGGCCAACATCTCGCCAGAGACCACCGAGCGTGTCCGCGAGCTGGCGCTGCGCGCCTACCGCGCCGTGGACTGCGCCGGCCTCGCCCGCGTCGATTTCTTCGCCGAGGACGGCGGGCCGGTCCAGATCATCGAGATCAACACGCTGCCCGGCTTCACGCCGATCTCCCAGTACCCGCGCCTCTGGCAGGAAGAGGGCGTGAGCTACACCGCGCTGATCTCGCAACTGGTCGATCTCGCCCTCGAACGACACGCGCGCCAGGCGCGGCGCGAACTGCGGCGGGAGGGCTAGCGATGCAATTGCGCCGCCCCGTCATCCTCGGTGGAGAGCGGCCGCCGCGCGCCGGATCGCGGCGGCCGGTACGCGGATCGCGCGACCAACGGGACGCCCGATCCCAGTTCGAACTCGCGCGCGCGCAACGCCCGAAGCCGAAGCGCCACATCCCCTGGGGGAGCTGGTTCCGACGCGTAATTGCGATCGCGGTGCTCGGCGCCGCGGTCTACGGCGCGAGCTGGATCTACCTCGGTGGCGCGCTCCGCGTGCAACGCATCGAGGTCAACGGCGTGCAGGTCGTTGACCCGGTCGCGATCGCGGCGGCCTCCGACCTCGACGCGCACTCGCTCTTTACCGCCGACCTCGACGCCGCGCGCGCCCGCATCGAGGCGGTACCCGGCGTCGCCAGTGCCTCGGTGGACCGTGCGTGGCCGCAGGGCATCTCGATCTCGATCCAGGAGCGGCAGGGCTGGGGCTACTGGCAGGCTGCCGGCCGCCGCGTGATGGTCGACGCCGGTGGCCACATCCTCGATCTGGCGCGGCAACCAGCGGCGGACGCTCCCACGATCATCGATATCGCCGCTCCGGCCGACCTCCTCGGGGGTCTCGACGTCGACGCCGACACGGTCGGTCTGGTTGCGCGGCTGCGCAAAGACGGCACCTTCACCGAGCTTGGCATCACGCCAAGTGGCTTTGTCTTCCGGCGCGATCGCGGACTGACCGTGGTCGTGGACGACGCGCCGGATGCCGTGTTTGGCGACTCAACGAACTACGCGTTCAAGGTCTCGACGTGGTCAGCACTGCTCGATCAACTCGCAGGTGGCGACCTGCTGGTGGCCGAGATTGACCTCCGGTTCGGGCGGAACGTGGTGTTGCGATGACCCCCTTGGCGGGCGCGGGTCAGTTTGTTCAGGTTCCGACGGCACTGGTCGGGACTCCCCAGGAGGTGCGGTGATGGCGAACCCCACGCTCGCCGCTATTGATGTTGGAACAACGAAGGTCTGCACCATCGTTGCCGAACTGACCCCGCAGCACGAGCTACGGATCCTTGGCGTCGGGATCGGCCCCTCGGCCGGGCTGGCGAAGGGCATGGTCGACAACGTGCACGCCGCGATCGAGGCGATCGCCTCGTCGGTGGAGCGCGCCGAACGCGCCTCGGGATCGAAGATCCTGTCGGCGCACATCGGGATCGCTGGCCCGCACGTCTCCTCGCGCAACTCGCAGGGGATCGTCGCGGTCGCCGATCCGCGTCATCCGATCACGGACAGCGACGTTCAGCGCGCCCTCGAGAGCGCGCGGATCTTCAACGTCCCGAACAACCGCGAGGTGATTCACGTCGTCCCGCGCTACTACGTGGTGGACGGGCACGACAACGTCTCCGATCCGGTTGGGATGTTCGGCTCACGCCTGGATGTGGAAACGCACGTCGTCACCTGCTCGTCCTCGGCGATGCAGAACCTCGTGCACTGCGTCGAGGGCGCCGGCGTGCGCGTGGAGTCGCTGATTCTGCAGCCGCTCGCATCCGCCGAGGCCGTGACCGAGCCCGAGGAACTGCGCCACGGCGCGGTGCTGATCGACATGGGTGGCGGCACCACCGATATCAGCGTCTACCGCGACGGCGCCGTGGTGCACACCGCGGTGCTGCCGGTCGGCGGCATCCACATGACGCGCGACCTGGTCGTCGCGTTGCGCGCGCCGCAGCCCGCCGCCGAACAGGCGAAGCGGGACTACGGCCACGCGATCCCCTCGATGATCGACGCCGACGAGGAGGTCGAACTGGCCTCGTTCGGCGCGGACGGCCGCAAGAGCGTGCCACGCCGGATGATCGCGGAGGTGCTGCAGGCCCGTGCCGAGGAGATCCTCGAAATGGTGCTCGCCGAGATCCGGCGCGGTACCGAGCCGGAGATGCTCTCCGCCGGCGCGATCATCACCGGCGGCGCGGCGGCGCTGCCGGGCATCGATCTGCTCGCGGAGGAGGTCCTCGGACTGCCGGCGCGCGTGGGACGGCCACGTCACCTCAGCGGGCTCTCGGACATCCTCCAGGATCCGGCCTACGCCACCTCGGTCGGGCTGCTGCGCTGGGCGCTGAAGGAGCAGGAGATCATGTTCCGCTCCACCGCCGCCCCAATCGCGCCGCTCGGTGGCCTGATGCGCCGCGTCGCGCACCTGATGCGGGTGGTGCTGCCGCAATGACCAACCAGATAACCATCCCCACCACAACAGGAACCGACTCGGCGGGGGCCGGTCACAGCACGCGCAACGTGAGTTCCGCATGCATGCGCTTAGGGGGTTCGACATGAACGACCAACGGGCCCGATCCCGGGGATCCGCTCGCGAGGGCGGGGCCGAGGGCAAGGGTGAGGAGGAACAGGCGCACCTCACGCCGCACACGCTCTTCGATTATCTCGAAGCCGCGCGGCGCGCCGATGCAACCGAGCAGGCGCTCGGCGCCGTCGAGGAGACGCTGGTCTCCGGAGCCGACGCCGCCTTCGAGGCGGCGATCGAGGATGCAATGGCTACCGCTCCGCTCCCCACGAAGCAGCAGTCGCTCCCCGCAAAGTCCCCCGATCTGCCGGAACGGATGGCGAAGCCGCCGTCCCGGCTCGATCTGAGCGCGGAGGTGCCGTCCCCGGCGATCGCCTCCGAGTTCGAGCGCGTGCCGGACGACGAACCGTCCGTCGCGCCGGTCAGCGAGCTGCCTGTCGAAGCTGCCACGCCGGCGGCGACTGGACGCTCGGCGGAGATGCAGAACCACACGAATCGATCAGCAATCGCGAATGACAGCACGGACGCCCGGCGTCCGGCGGAGGGGACCCAGCAGATGGCCACCGAGAGAAAGACCACGAACACCGGCACGACCTTCAGCGATCACGATCTGGAGGGCTTGCCACCGATCAAGGTCATCGGCGTCGGGGGCGGTGGATCGAATGCCGTCAACCGCATGATGGAGTCGCGGCTCCCGGGCGTGCAGTACGTCGCCGTGAACACCGACCTGCAGGCCCTGGAGGCTTGTAACGCGGAGCTGAAGGTGCGCATCGGCGACCGGCTCACCCGCGGCCTGGGCGCCGGCAGCGATCCGTTGCGCGGCAACCGCGCCGCCGAGGAGTCCCGCGAACTGATCGCGGAAGCGCTGCAGGGCGCGGAGATGGCCTTCGTCACGGCCTGCCTCGGCGGTGGCACCGGTACCGGCGCCGCCCCGATCGTCGCGGAGGTCGCCCGTGAGATTGGCGCGCTCACCATCGGTGTGGTCACCAAGCCGTTCAGCTTCGAGGGCGCCAAGCGCCGTCAGCAGGCTGAGGACGGCGTTCGCGACCTGCAGGACAAGGTCGACACGCTGATCATCATCCCGAACGATCGACTGCTTCAGCTGAACAGCGAAGATCTCTCAATCGAGGACGCCTTCCGCGCCGCGGACGACGTGCTGCGCCAGGGCATCCAGGGCATCAGCGAGCTGATCACGGTGCCTGGCATGGTGAACCTGGACTTCGCGGACGTACGCAAGGTGATGACCGACGCCGGCCCGGCGCTGATGGCGATCGGCACCGGCCGAGGTGAGAACCGTGCCGTGGAAGCCGCCCGCCAGGCGATCTCCAGCCCGCTGCTGGAGGTCGACATCACCGGCGCCACCGGCGTGCTGTTCAACGTCACCGGGCCGAAGAACCTCAGCCTCCGCGAGCTGGACGCCGCCGCGCGCGTGATCGCCGAGGTCGTCGACCCGGACGCCGAGATCATCTTCGGTACGAGCATGGACGAATCGCTCACGGACGAGGTGCGGATCACCGTGATCGCCACCGGCTTCAGCGGAAACCGCCCGACGACGATGCGCCGCACGATCGAGGAGATCGAGCAGACGCCGTACAAGGCGCCGCCGCTGCCGCAGGCAGTCAAGCTCGGGGAGCTGCGGCCGGAGCCGATGTCTCCGGACACGCTCAACGAGGCAGACCTCCCGACGTTCCTGCGTCGGTCCTTCCCGAGCCGCTAGGGGAATCCCAGCCGGCGGGGAACCGCAACAGACGTCGCCGGCAGCGTCGGCGAGGACGGCATGGATGCCGGACCTCGCCACCTGAGCTCGCCGGGGTTGGCAAGGATGCCGCCCCGGCAGCTCTCTCAGCTCCAACACCGATCCGCGCACCGATGCGCCCGCCACGCGATCGGCGGCTCGCCGCCACGATCCGGGCCGACCGTGTGAGATCGAGCTAGAAGAACACGAACCCGAGCCCAGCCAACGCCGGCAGCGCGAACCAGACCAGCGCCGTCAGCACGATCGCGATCGTCGCGAAGAGCACCGCGGCATCCTCGGGCGGGGTTCCCGCGCCACCGATCGTCTCCCACAGCGCCGCCAACGGCTGGCGCACGATCAACTGGCTGCGGTGTCGCGCCAGCGCCGCCCCGCGTAGCAACAGCCACGACAGCGACACGAACAGCAGCAGCGAAATCGCCGCGCCGACGAGCACCCAGCGTGCGTTGAAGTCGATCGCCCCGAGCTGCTGACCCAGTGACGCCAGCACCGGCACCATCGCGCCGGCCACCAGCAGCAGCGGCGCGCCGACGCCACCGCCCGAGTACGCCGGCGCCAGCCGTTGCATGTCCACCCGCGCCCGCGTCAGCACGCGACGCTCCGGCGAACCAGGCAACGATTGGCTCTCCCGCTGCGCGTAGAGCTTCCCGAGGTCGCCCACCACCCGCTTGGTATAGGACCGCACGATGAACTCCGCCACGAACTCCACCGCCGGTAACGCGATTGCTCGCAGCGGCGCAAACCCGCCCACCGGCGGGTTCCGGGAACCGTCGCGGTCCAAGACCTCGATGGCACGCATGACCAGGCGGTGCGCCTCCTCGAAGCGCGCCGGCGCCGCCAGCGGCGTGCCGCGCGCGAGATCCGAGGCGAGCCGCGCGTCCGCTTCGCTATCGCCACCGATGCGCCCCAGCGCGCGCTCCGCCACATCCGCCGGGCTGCCCGTCAGCAGGCTGCGCGTGCGATCGAGCTGATCGGTCAGCTCGTCCAGCAGCAGTTCATCCGGGCGACGTGGCGCTCGTGGCGGTTCTGTCATCGCGCCATCATCCAGCCCACGCCCTCACCTCGCCAGTGCCGCGTGTGGTCGCGGCGCGATGCCCACGGGGGGACCTCGTTGGGTGTCGCCGATCGCTGTCGGCGTGCCGCCAGTCAGGTGACGGCCATGCAGAATCGGCTCGGTCAACGCTCGTTCAACGTCTATCCACCGTAGTGGGGACAAGTCCCGCACAGCCTGTGGACGCGCGGCGTTGTCCCAGCTCCGACCAGCGTGCTCTACTCCCGTCTACCCCCAGGAAGTGACCGCACCCACCCAGCTCCCTGTGGCAGCGAGGGCCCACATTCGTATGAACTGTCCGTTCTGTGGCAAGGACGCCAGCAGCGAGACGACCGTCGTCGAAACCCGAGAGGCGGTTGCCGGCGTCTACCGGCAACGACGGTGCGCGAGCTGCGACGAGCCGTTCACGACCGTTGAACAAGTACAACCCACCGTGATTATGGTCGTGAAGAAGGATGGACGCCGCGAGGAGTTCCAGCGTCAGAAATTGTTGACCAGCCTCCGCATCGCCGCGCGCAAGCGCCCGTTGCCGGAGGGTGCGCTCGAAGCAATCGTCGAGGACATCGAGCGGCGCGTCATGGGCTACCGCCATGGCGAGGTGGGAAGCCGCATTCTGAGCGAGATGGTGATCACCAGGCTCAAGGCTCTGGATCCGATCGCCTACATCCGCTTCGCGTCGATCTATCACCAGTTCGTGTCGCTCGAGCAGATGCTCGAGGAGCTGGAGCGGATTGCACTGGCGCCGGACGTTCCCGCGCCGGAGCAGGCGCGCATGTTCGACGATGGGCCGCTTGGCCTCGGCAGCACGGGCGTCGGCGCGGATGGCGTCGCGGCTCGGAACAGCACGCCGATCGACCTCGCCGCGCACCGCGGCGTCGCGACTCGCTAGCGCACACACGCCGGCTGCGGGGTTCCCCGATCAGGGGAGCCCCGTTGCAGCGCGGGGCGCCCAGACCCCACCCTCGAGCGACAACTGTCCACGGACTCGCGATGTCCGTCCGACCACCGGGGCGCCGATGTTCTGCATCCACTGCGGTACCGAGGCCAACAACGAGGACCGCTTCTGCCGTTCTTGCGGTCGCGAACTGACGGCGCCACCACCCGAAGGCAACGCCGAGCGGGGACCGATCCCGGCAGGCGGTCAGCCAGGGCCAAGCTGGAGCGGACAGCCACGCGCCGTCGCACCCTCGATGGCGGCGGGGCAACCCGGCCGGACGGCGGGACGGCTGCTGGGCGACGGTCCCGCGGAGCTGGCTCCCAACGGCCGGCGCATCAGCGCGTTTCTGATTGATATCGGGTTTGCGGCGGGGTCCTGGTTCGCGATCGCCGTCATCTTCGCGATCGGCTATTTCGCCGTGAACGGCATCCCGGAGAACGGCAACATCCCGATCGCCGATCAGGACCGCCTCGGCCTGTGGATGTGGCTGTCCTGGATTCTGATCATGTTGGTCGGCACATGGGTCGCCAACGCTACCGGCGGAACCGTCGGCAAGCGCATCCTTGGTCTCCGCATCGTCCGCACCAACCTGGAGCCGCCCGGGATCGGCTGGGGCCTTGGGCGAACGCTCACGGCCTGGCTGAGCTGGATACCGGTTGGACTTGGTTTCCTCTGGGGCACCTGGGACGATTCCGGACAGACGTGGCACGACAAGATGAGTGGCACCTACGTCGTGCGGGTCGATTCCCTTCCGGTGAGACCCGTACCTGCCGCTGAGCCCAGTTCCTTACACTGAGTGCACATCCCGGCGGCGGCGTCATGTCACCGTTGAGGGCTGACAGAACATCTGTTCTGATACACGGGCAGCCTCCGAAGCGAGCGCGACCGCGCCGCGAGGCGTTCGGAATCACATGGTAGCCACCGACCACATCCGCACCGCCCCCGTCACGTTGACCGGCAACGCCGGCACCGTCCTCGAGCGCCGCTACCTGCTGCGCGACGACCGTGGCGCCGTGGTCGAGACGCCCGAGGAGCTGCTCGCGCGCGTCGCGACCGCGATCGCGGCTGTCGAGGTCGGCGAGACCGCGCAGCGGCAGTGGGCGCAGCGCTTCTACGACGAGATGGCGACGCTCCGCTTCCTCCCCAACTCCCCCACGTTGATGAACGCCGGCACTGGGCGCGGCACGCTCGCCGCCTGTTTCGTGCTGCCGATCGAGGACAGCCTCGAGTCGATCATGGCGACCGCCGAGGCGGCGGCGATGGTCCAGAAGTTCGGGGGCGGCACCGGCTTCGCGTTCTCGCGCTTGCGCGGCATCGGCGAACCGATCGCCTCGACCCACGGATCCGCCTGCGGTCCCGTTTCCGTGCTCCGGCATTACGACGACGTCTCGCGGCTGGTGACGCAGGGCGGGAAGCGCGACGGCGCGAACATGGGGATCCTGCGCGTCGATCACCCGGACATCGAGCAGTTCATCCACGCCAAGGACGACGGCGTCAGCGCACAGCGCTTCAACCTCTCCATCGGCGTGACCAACGACTTCCTGGCTGCGGCCGCCCGAGGCGACGCGTTCACGCTCCGCGACCCGCGCGACGGCAGCCCGCGAGGCGAGATCGACGCCGCGGCGTTGCTGGACGAGATTGCCCGCGCCGCGTGGACCACCGGCGACCCCGGGCTGGTCTTCCTCGACGAGATCAACCGCCACAACCCGACCCCCGCGCTCGGCGAGATCGAGGCGACCAATCCCTGCGGCGAGGTTCCGCTGCTGCCATGGGAGGCGTGCACCCTCGGTTCGATCAACGTCGCGCGCTTCTGGGATGCCGCCGCGGGGGACCTCGACTGGGCCGCGCTCGAGGAGACGGTGCGCCTTGGGGTGCGGTTCCTCGACAACGTCGTCGAGGCGAACACCTTCCCCGTGCCGCAGATCGCCGAGGCGGTCCGTGGCAACCGCAAGATCGGCCTCGGGATGATGGGTTGGGCGGACCTCCTCATCGCCGCCGCTATCCCGTACGAGAGCGACGAAGCGATCGCCCTCGCGGAGCGGCTGGCGACCTCGATCGGGCGGGTCGCCGACGAGGCCTCGGCGGCACTGGGCGAGGAGAAAGGCGTCTTCCCGAACTGGGAGCGCTCCATCTACGCCGGTGGTCCGCGCTACCGGAACGCCACGCGCACCTGCATCGCCCCGACCGGGACGATCGCGATCATCGCCGGCGCCTCGTCCGGCATCGAGCCGCTGTTCTCGCTGGCGCACTACCGGCGGATGGGCGACGGCACCGTGCTGCCCGAGGTCAACGAGGCGTTCCAGACCGCGGCGCAGGCGGCCGGCTACGCCTCGGACGAACTGGCCGAGGCGCTGATCGCCGGCGCCAGCCTCGCCAGCCGCGACGAGGTGCCCGACGCCGATCGGGCCCGCTTCGCCACGGCGCACGAGATCAGCCCCGACTGGCACGTCCGCATGCAGGCGGCATTCCAGGCACACACCGACCTCGCGGTCTCGAAGACCGTGAACCTCCCTCGCGACGCCAGCATCGAGGATGTGCACCGCGTCTACCGGCTCGCGCATGAGCTGCACTGCAAGGGCGTGACCGTCTACCGCGACGGATCGCGCGCGGTGCAGGTGCTGGCCCACGCGCGCGAGGAGACGACGTCACCGATCGAGCCACGACGCCGTCACCTGGCGGATGAGCGGCAGTCGCTCACCCACAAGTTCCGTGTCGGCGAGCAAGAGGGCTACATCACGGTCGGCCTTTACGAGGACGGCGCGCCCGGCGAGGTCTTCATCAAGATCGCCAAGGAGGGCTCGACGGTATCCGGGCTGACAGACGCCGTTGCGCTGCTCACCTCGATCGCCCTGCAGTACGGCGTGAGCCTCGACAAGTTGGCCGACAAGCTGGAGCAGACGCGGTTCGAGCCGTACGGCATCACCGCGAACCCGGACATCCCGTTCGCCACCAGCATGCTGGACTACGTGTTCCGCTGGCTCCGCCTCCACTTCGGAACGCCCGAGGTGGCGCGTCCGGCCGGAGCGGCGGCTCCACTCTCCGGCCTCACCTGCCCGGACTGCGGCATGCAGCTCGAATTCGCGGAGCGCTGTCTGGTCTGCCAGTCGTGCGGCTACACGAAGTGCGGCTGACCGCCGGCTGAGCCCATCCGGGCGCCGCGGAGCCGCGTCCCGCGCCCCGTCCGCTCCGGCGCACGGCGTCAGCACCGCTCACGGCACGCCGCGAGGTGGCTCCGCGTACACTGGCAAGCGGAACGGCATCCGGCGGTCGAAGCGGACACGGCAGGCGTTCAGATGAGCTACGGCTACGAACCTCCAAAACAACAGCAACCCGGAAGCTGGTCCGAGGTCTTCGTCATCACGAAGGTCGCGTTTGGGCTGCTCCTCCCGTTCCTCGGCGGCATGATTGCGCTGATCGCTACCTTCGTCGCAATCATCATCCTGTTCTCAATTCACCCGGCGCTAGCGCTGATCCCGCTAACCCCGATCGCTGCCGTGATCGCCTACGTCCTGCGCCGTGAGCGGCAGGCGCACGACGCCGAGGTCGCGCGCATCCAGGGCGAGTAGCTGCCGCCCGTGACCACAGCCGATGCACGCACCGACGCGATCGCCGCGAACCTGAGCGCTGTCCGCGCCGAGGTCGCCGCGGCCTGCGTACGGGCTGGACGCGATCCCGCCTCCGTGACCATCGTCGGCGTCTCCAAGACGCACGGCTTCGAGGTGATCGAGGCCGCCGTCCGCGCTCGGATGCTGGACCTCGGCGAAAATCGCGCCCAGGAGTTCGTACCGAAGGCGGAGGCCGCTGCGGCGGCCGGTCTGACGCCAAGCTGGCATTTCATCGGCCACCTACAGCGCAACAAGGCGCGGCAGGTGATCCCGCACCTTGGCACCCTGCATTCGCTGGATTCAGAGGGGCTGGTTACCGAGATCGGGAACCGCTGGGCGTCAGGGATTCGCCCCACTTCGGGCACGCCGATCCGCTGCTACCTTGAGGTGAATATCGCCGGTGAGGCCCAAAAGCACGGCGTCGCGCCTGGCGCGATTGCGCCATTGCTGTCGGCTGCCAGAGATTGCGCCGCCCTGGAGGTTGCCGGTCTGATGACCGTCGCGCCGCGCAGTGATGACCCGGAACAGGTGCGCCCGGTCTTTCGGGAGCTACGCGCGCTGGCCGAATCGCTCGGCCTCCCGGGGCTTTCGATGGGTATGACGGACGACTACCCGGTGGCGATCGAGGAGGGCGCCACGATCGTGCGAATTGGGCGAGCGATCTTCGGCGATCGTCGCGGCTAACCTCGGGCAACACGGAACGGATTCAACGATGCGCGTTGGACTGCTTGGCGGCGGATTCATGGGAGAGGCGTTCCTGCGCGGCCTCTTGCGTGCCGGTGCGGCCATGCCGCAGGACATCGCGGTTGCCGAGATCAGCGAGTCCCGTCGCACGGTCCTCAGCGAATACGGGGTGCGGCTCACGTCGGACCTCGAAAGCGCCTGTATCGGCGCGGAGCTGGTGCTGGTCGCGCTGAAGCCACAGGACGTCGACACAATCAGCTCGCTGCGGGGAGCCCTCCCCTCGGACTCGGTACTCGTCTCCATCGCCGCCGGCGTCACGCTGGGCGATCTCCAACGTCTCTCCGGACACCGCGCCTGCGTGCGTGTGATGCCCAACCTTCCCGCCGCGATCGGCGAGGGCGCCGCCGCCTACCTCGTTGCGACCGAGGTCACGGAGCTGCAACGCAAGCGCCTGCACCAGGTGCTGGACGCCGTCTCCACCGTCGCGATCGAGGTCGAGGACGATGAGGCGGTAGACCTCGCGACGGCGCTGCACGGTTCTGGGCCCGCTTATGTCTACTACGTCATCGAGGCGATGATCGACGCCGGCGTTCGCCTCGGCATGCGCCGCGCCAACGCGACCTCGCTCGTGCTCGCCACCGTCGCCGGATCGGCGCGCTACGCGATCGAGAACGGCGCCCATCCGGCGGAGCTGCGGAACGCCGTGACCTCGCCCGGTGGCACCACCGCGGCCGCCCTCGCGGAACTCGAATCGGCCGGCGTGCGCGCCGCGTTCGATGACGCGATCGATGCCGCATTCAGGCGCGCCCGCGAACTCGCCGAAGACACCGACTGACCGGAAGGACCCGGACATGGTTCCTGTAATCCAGGGCATTGGCTTGCTGCTGCAGTTGCTTGGCCTGGCGATTTTCGCCCGGGCGTTGCTGAGCTGGTTCCCGATCGACCGCAACGGTCCGATCTTTCAGGCGTTGAACGCCGTCACAGATCCGATCCTCGATCCGCTTCGCCGCGTGATCCCACCGATCGGCATGATCGACATCTCGTCGATGGTCGCGATCTTCGCGCTGCTGATCGTTGGACAGGAACTCGCCCGCTACTCCTGACCGTCCGCCGCGAATGCTGGGCGCTATAGCCGCGCCCGCACCTCGGCTTCGGACAGACCGCGGATCTCCACGACCTTGCGTCGTGAGTGGTGACCAGTCACGATCACGATCGAACGCCGCCCCACCCCCAGCCGTTTTGCGAGCAGCCGTTCAACCGCTTCGTTGGCCTTGCCGTCGACCGGCGGAGCCGTCACCCGGATGACCACCTCGCCACCCAGCGTTGCTCCGATCACGTCCCGCGATGCACGCGGCGCGATTCGCACGGTGATCCGCGCCCGCGGTTCCTGATCGTTCGCCGGTAAAGCCATCGCGGTCCCTCTCTGCTCTCTACACTGGACGATACGGCGCACCGACACGCAGGTGACGCGCAATGCTTGACCTAGAACGCCCGTTCTACTACTGTTCGGAACGCGGCGATAGAGAAGTCATCGAAGCCCCTCGGGGGCGATACACGAGAGGCGCAATTTCATGGCCAAGGCCAGCAAGACCGATACCCGACGCGACAACCTCAATCGCGCGCTCGATCAGATCACGAAGGACTTCGGTAAAGGTGCCGTGATGCGCCTCGGCGACCCCGACGCCGCCATCCAGGTCTCCTCAATCCCGACCGGCGCGCTCTCGCTGGACATCGCCCTCGGTATCGGCGGCATCCCGCGCGGACGGATCACCGAGATCTTCGGACCGGAATCCGCCGGTAAGTCCACGCTCGCCCAGCACATTCTGGCCGAAGCACAGAAGAGCGGCGGCACCGCCGCCTACATCGATGTCGAGCACGCCATGGACCCGGCCTACGCCGCCGCCTGTGGCATCAACGTCGACGAGCTTCTGATTTCGCAGCCCGACACCGGGGAGCAGGCCCTCGAGATCTGCGAGGCGCTGATCCGCTCCGGCGCGATCGACCTCGTGGTGATCGACTCCGTCGCAGCGCTCGTGCCGCGCGCGGAGATCGAGGGCGACATGGGCGACTCCCTCCCCGGTCTGCAGGCGCGGCTGATGTCGCAGGCGATGCGGAAGCTCACCTCCGCCGTCGCCCGCAACAACACCGCGCTGGTCTTCATCAACCAGCTGCGCGAGAAGATCGGCGTGATCTTCGGTAGCCCGGAGACCACCCCCGGCGGCCGCGCGCTGAAGTTCTACTCGTCCGTGCGCATCGACATCCGCCGCATCGAGTCGATCAAGGACGGCCAGAACTTCATCGGCAACCGTGTCCGCTGCAAGGTGGTCAAGAACAAGGTCGCGCCGCCGTTCCGCCAGGCGGAGTTCGACATCCTGTTCACCAGCGAACTCCACGGCATCAACCGCCACGGCGACATCATCGACCTGGCCGCCGAGTACGACGTGGTAAAGAAGCTCGGTTCGTTCTACTCCTACGGCGATCTCCGCCTCGGCCAGGGTCGGATGAACTCCGCCGCCTACCTCCGCGAGCACGAGGAACTCAGTGCCGAGATCGAGGCGCTGGTGCGCACCGCCGCCGGCTTGAAGACCGGGGCCGTCGTCGATGACGCGGTCCTCGCGAAACCGGACGACGAGGATGTCGACCCGGAAGCGATGCTGGAAGCGATTGAAGCTGCAGTCGACGCCGAGACTGCTGATACTGCCGAACTGGTGATGGACGCCTAGCGGAGGCGACGCGTAATGCCGGTTGTCGTCAGTATCGAGCGCAAGCGTGGTGGCACCGCCCTGGTAGGCGTCGACGACGCCGATCCGATCGAACTGCCACTCGAATCCCTGCTGGAACACAACCTCCACGAGAACCGGCTCCTGGAGGTAGATCACTGGGCACGGATCCAGTTCGAGGGCCGGCACCGCATCGCGGTCCGTCGCGCCCTCGAATTCCTCGCCAAGCGCCGTCGTACCCGTGCCGAGCTGGTAACGCACCTCGGCGTCACGTTCGCCGAGCCGGAAGTGACGCGGGCGCTCGCCCGCATCGAGGAGCTTGGCTACCTCGATGATGGCGCATGGGCGCGCTCCTACGTGGCCCAGCCCCGCTCACGTGGCCGTGGCCGCTCCGTGCTCGCCCGGGAGCTCCAGGGCCGCGGCATCGGTCCACAGGACCTCGAGACGGCCCTCGACGGGCACGATGACACCACCGAGGCGCTCGCCGCCGCTCGCAAGCGGTTGCGCTCACTCAGCCGCCTCGAACCCGAGGTCCGCGACCGGCGGCTCTACGCCTTCCTGCAGCGCCGTGGGTTCGGCCACGAGACGATCCGGCGAGCCCAGGCAGCCGCCATGACCGAGGCCGAGCCGGCCACGGCCGAGGAATCGGAGCCCTCGGACGTGTCGGGCGCCCGCACCGCCACCCCACTACTGAGCCACCGTTAGCGGTCGCGGCGGGGCGAAACACCGCCTCGCCTGCTCGTACGTACCGAATCTGACCGCCCCGGCGGGCCGTCGCCACCGCTGGCGTCAGCATTCGTGCCCATTCCGTCCGCCAACCTCGATGCTAGGATGCGGTTAACAAACAGCCGCCGCGTCTACCGTGATGCGGCGCAGTTCCGACCACCCGCCGAGCGCGACGCAGCCGCGGCGCGACGGTGGCCGACTGGAGTGGGCCATGGAGTCCTTGGTGATCGCGCTCGTCGCCGTGGGGGCGTTCGCCCTCGGCGGCGCGGCGCTGTACTTCCTCTTTCGTGTCAGTGGCAGCGGCATGGTGCGTCGCTCGCAGGATGAGGCGGCAACGCTCGTTGGTGACGCCCGTCGGGAAGCGCGCGAACTCACGCTTGATGCGGAGAAGGACGCGCTCACGCGACGCGAGGCGATCGACGTCGAGGCCCGCGAGTCGCGCCGCGAGCTGACGCGTGCCGAGCGCCGGCTCGAACAGCGTGAGGAAGCCCTCGATCGTCGCACCGAGCAGCTCGACCGCAACGAGCAGTCTGTCCGCGACCGCTCCGCCAAGCTGGACGGCGAAGAGCGACGCGTGGTGGAACTCGAACAGAGTGTGCGTGGCCGCCTGGAGGTAATCGCCCAGCTCACCGCCGAGGAGGCGCGCGAGCGGTTGCTGGCAGACCTCGACGTCGAGTTGCGCGACGAGGCCAGCCGCCGCGTCCGCGCGATGGAGACCTCCGCGAAGAGCGAGGCGGGCACCCGCTCCCGCAAGATCCTTGCCACCGTGATGCAGCGCATGACCTCCGAGGTCACGGCCGAGACGACGGTCAGCACCGTCGCACTGCCCTCGGACGACCTGAAGGGCCGCATCATCGGCCGCGAGGGCCGCAATATCCGCGCTTTCGAGGCGGCCACCGGCTGCGACCTGATCATCGATGACACGCCCGGCCTCGTCACCGTCTCCGGCTTCGATCCGGTGCGCCGCGAAATCGCGCGGCAGGCGCTCGCCAAGCTCGTGCAGGACGGCCGCATCCAGCCCATCCGCATCGAGGAGGCCGTGGTCCGCGCGCGCAAGGACGTCGAGCAGACGGTCAAGGAGGCGGGCGAGCAGGCAGCCGTCGACGCCGAAGTGACCGGACTCCATCCCGAGGTGATCAAGACACTCGGTCGGCTCAAGTTCCGCTACTCCTACGGGCAGAACCAGCTCCGCCACGCCCTCGAGACCTCATGGCTCGCCGCCGCGCTCGCGTTCGAGCTGGGCGCCGACGCCGAGATCGCACGAGTCGGCGGACTGCTGCACGACCTCGGTAAGGCCGTGGACCGCGAGACCGAAGGCACGCACGCGCTGATCGGCGCCGACATCGCCAAGCGGTTTGGCGTCAGCCGCGACATCGTTCACTGCATCGAGGCGCACCACGAAGAGGTGAAGCCCGAGACCGTCGAGGCGCTGATCGTCATCTGCGCGGACGCAATGTCGGGCAGCCGGCCCGGCGCCCGCCGCGAGTCGGCCGACCAGTACATCAAGCGCCTTGAAGCGCTGGAGGCAATCGCCAATTCCTACGACGGCGTGGAGGAGGCGTTCGCGATTCAGGCGGGCCGCGAGATTCGGATCATGGTGCGGCCGGAGACGGTCGACGACGTGGAGGCAACACGGTTGGCCCGCGACGTCTCTCGCAAGATCGAGGAGACGCTGCAGTACCCCGGCGAGATTCGCGTCACCGTGATTCGCGAGACGCGTGCCTCGGCAGTCGCTCACTAGGACGTCCAACGCCGAACGCCCCGGGCCGGGCAAAACCTCGGTAGCCTGTACGTATGAATGAGCGTGAAGCGGCCGGATCCAGTTCGGACGGCGACGCCGTCATCCAGCCGTCAGTCTTCACCTGCAATTCGTCGTGGCACCCGGAGAGCGAACTCGCCTGCGGGCGCTGTGCCGCGATCATCTGCCCGGGCTGCCTCGTGTACACGCCCGGCGGCACGCGCTGTAAGCCCTGCGCGAACCTCCGCCGACCACCGATGTACGAGCTGGGAACCAGCCACTACCTGCGCGCGGCAGCGGCCTCGGTCGGTCTCGGGGTCCCGATGGGCGTGGTCGGCTGGATGTTCCTCCCGCCGGGCAGCGGCATCGGCTTCTTCAGCATCTTCATCGGCTTCTTCCTCGGGAGCGGCATCGGCGCGCTCTTCGTCCGCGCGATCACGCGCGCGACGGGCGGCAAGCGGGGCTTCGCGATGCAGGCGATCGCGATCCAGGGCATCGTGCTGATCCTCGTGACTCGCTTCGCCCTCGCGGGGCTGCCGTTCGACCAGCTGCGCTACGACCTGATCGGGCCGGTCGCCGCGTTCATCGCCGCAAGCGTTGCCTGGCAGCAACTGCGGTAACGCCGCTACGCGCCGCCGAACGGCCACGCGCATGCACACACTGACAACGCGACCTCGAACGAGGCGTCCACACGGCGAGCGGCGTTGGGACGGGCGGAGGCGGCGGCTACTGCAGCCGATCGACGATCGCGAGGATGGCGAGCAGCGCAAAGCTCACCAGCGATACGCCAGCCACGCGCCGCAGCTCGTTCGCGAGGTGCGGTGATTCGCGTTCGACGTAGCGTTGCGGCCGTGCGTTCTGCGCGTTCATGTGCCGCGCCGCGCCCTCGACGACGGGGGCGCCGGAGTAGGTGGGCCGGGGCGGCAGGCGGCGCGGCGATTCTCGGCGTCGCGGGGTGCGTGGCATCCGGGCCTCCTCGGCGGGTTGCTGATCGGTACACGGTGATTGTCCTCGTTGACCGGTGCGCAGGGAAGGCCTTACCGTTGAGGTCGCTCACACGGCCCCGTGGTGTAGCGGCCTAACACGCCACCCTGTCACGGTGGAGATCGTCGGTTCGAATCCGATCGGGGTCGCCAGGCACAAACACTGTCTGCGTTCGCCTCCGTTACCTCGAGAGCAGCGAACAAGGGCTCCATTGCTGGGCGAGGTTTGAAGGCAACCACCCGTTGCGCCTCGAGATCGACCTCGACTTCCTCGAGCGCTGCCTGCACCACCCCCTGCCGCTCTGTCGCCGTCATGTGAGGCCAGAGCGATCGCAGGTTGACGAAATCGTCTACCAATTGCGGCGACTTCGGCTCGGAGGTGATTGCCCTCTCTACCTCGCGTAGACGGGACTGAGCGGTGGCCACCTCCGAACGGGCGGTGGTGATGTCCACAATCCCCTCGAAGAGCGCCTCGCGTACACGGGCGATTCTGCGTTCGATGCGACCACGCTCGTTTTCGAGCGCTCCTCGATCCGCCGTTTCCTCATCCAACAGGCGCAGGACAACAGCGCGCCAGCCGTCCGGAATTCTGACATCCGCGAATAGCGCAGACACTTTTTCGTCCAAGGCCTCAGCGCGGACTCCATGCGACCGGTTCGGACAGCCCGTCCCACGCCGTTGGTTTGCACAACGATAGTAGTGGTGGTTTCTAGAACGGTTCCCCCAGAGGCCCGCTTGGCAAAGCGAGCAGATCCCCGTGCCGCGAAGGAGATAGGGATGGTTCCCTCGAGAACCTGTCCCCCGCTGGGCGGAGCGGCGGTGGCGAGACTCCGCGACGCTCTGCCATAGGGCATGATCGATTATCGCTTCATGCTTGCCCTTGACCGTGAACTCATTCTTGTAGCTGATCTCTCCGACATAGAAGCGGTTGGAGAGAATCCCGGCGACCCCGTCCTTCGTGAATCGCGTGAGGCCGCGCTTGGACTTGGGCTGCAGACCTAGCCGATCTAGGAACTGAGCCAGCTCGAGCATGCTGGACCGACCGGCGGCGTACCTCCGAAAGATCTCGCGAACTGCCGCAGCTTCGTCCGGAACAACCTCCGGGGGATCTGAAGGGCCCCGAGAGCGATATCCGAACGGAACGTCACCGACGGGGAGCCCCTTCTCGGCTCGCTTGCGCCAGCCATCGGCGGTCTTCTTCGACAGCTCGACGGAATAGTGGGCGGCGAAGACGTCAAGCATTCCCTTCATGAGGAAGCCGGCGGGTGTGTCCTCGTTGGTCGCGGTTTCGTCGTGGGACCAAACCTGTACGCCGGCTTGAGCGAGAAGCTGTTCATAGACAGCGGCATCGCCCAGATTGCGTGCGAAACGGTCACGACGCTTTACAAGAACAGCCTCGAACTGCCCCTCTTTCGCTGCACGAATCATCCGAAGGAACGCGGGGCGCTTCGACACACTGGTCGCGCTCACCCCCGCGTCCTCGAAAACTTCGACGAGGTTCCATCCCTGGTTCTCGGACCAGGCCGCCAGGCTGTCCCGCTGCGATTCGAGGGAGTGGCCCTTCGTCTGCTCGTCGGACGAGACTCTGATGTAGATCGCGACGTTCATTGGCATTGTCCTCCGACTCGAGCTCGCCAGCTCTACGCATTCGATCGAGGATCGCCGCGAGAAGCAAGCAGAACTGCTCGACTTCTCGCGGGATCCCGTCCTCGCGTGCAGCGCTACTGCACATGACCAGCTACCGCCTGAGCGGATGGCGAGACTTGTTCGCTGCGACGCTCCGCACTAGCCCGAAGTGGCCCCCTGTCAACTCTAGGCA
>QWJG01000008.1 GCA_009391845.1 Chloroflexota bacterium
GTCGCGCCGCACGCCGAGGCGCCAGCCGATGACGGTGGTGACGCGGCGACCACCAACAGCGACGGTGGTTACGGCAAGGCGGCGCTAGTACTGGCGTTGGTCGTCGGGACGTTGATCGAGCGGCTCGCCGCCGGGGTTCTGCCGACAACCGCGCTGGACGTGTTTCACCTCGTGGTCGCGATCGCGATCGCGTTCCTCGTCGCGCGCTGGTATCGCGGGTTCATGCGCCAGACGCTGGGACGCGCACGGAACAACCGGCTCAACCGCACGAGCAAGCGCCGGCGCTGACTCAGGCGACGAGCTGGTCGTCCCCACCGCGGTTGACCACGATCTCGTCGTCGTCCTGTAGGCGCCGAACGATCGTGACGATGCGGTTCTGGGCCTCGTGGACGAGGGTGAGCCGAATCGGGCCGAGCGCCGCCATGTCCTCGTGCACCATCGCCGAGGCCCGCGTCGACATATTCGCGAAGATTACTTCGCCGGTGTGCTCGTCGGCGGCGCGCAGCGCAAGCGTGAGATCGGCCTGATTGATCTCGCGGAGCACCCGCTGGAGCGACCGGGGATCGAGCAACGCCAGGTCATCGAAGACGAACATCTGCTGGCGGATGCGGACCGCGAGCTCCGGATCGAGGTCCTCGATGCCCTCGAGGATGACGCGCTGCGTCGCGATGTCGACGTGCCGGAGCACCTCGACGAGCTGGTTGGCACCGACGAGGGCTGGCCCGGCGGTGGGCGACTGCGCGGCGCCGACGAGGCGGCCCTGCACGATCGCCTCGGTCAGCTCGACGGTCTCGAAACTGGGCTTGTCGAGGTGGACGATCCGCACGAGCGTCTCGATCTGCAACTCCGGCGGGAGCAGCATCAGCAGTTCGGCGGCGTGATCGACGTTCAGGTTGGCGAACATCAGCGCGATGAGCTGCGGGTGCTCGGTGACCAGGAACTCGACGAGCATGCCGGTGGAGACATACTCAAGGAACTTGAACGGCTTCGGGCGTCCAATCCGGCCCAAGCGGCTCTGCAGATCGGCGGCACGCTCGCTGCCGAAGGCCGCCTCCAGGATCTGCTGCACCGTCTCCGGACCGCCGACGCTGGCGTAGTCACGCGAGGTCAGCGACGCGTAGAAGTCGCGGAGCACGTCCTCACGCTCCGCTTGCCCGAGCTGCTCGGTATGTGCGACGAGCCACGCGAGGTGCGCGACCTGTTCTTCCGGGAGGTGCGTGAGCACCTGCGAGGCGTGAGTCCGGCCGAGGGCGACCATGAGCTGAGCAGCGCGGCGGGGACCGTAGCCTGGATTTCGCGCTGGACTGCCCGATTCGGCGGTTGGTGTCATCACCCTGAATATCGGTTGCTGTGAGCGACCGATGAGTGTCTGAGGAGAAACGAACGTGATTTCCTCAATGTTCATGGGCTAGCGACTCCCTGCCCGCTCGAACCAGGTCGCGTCCCCAACTGGCGGGTCCGCGATGGGGGTGTAGCCGACGCGCAGCATGAAATAGAGCCCGCGCCCATTGGTCCGGGGTACCCGGGTGGTGAGGCGCTCCACGCCCTCGGTGGTCAGGCGCCGCTCGGCGGCGAGCAGCGCCTTCGTGGCGTAGGCATGGCCGCGATGCGCGGGATCGACGGCGAGCGCCAGGACGGCCGCGGTCCCGGGCCGCGGATAGTCCCGCTGAATGGCGACGAGCCCGACATCCTCGGCGTCAGCCTGGAGCAGATAGAGCTCGGCGGAATCGGGCAGCGACGGCAGTTCGCCCTCAAAGCCACGCTCGACGCCGTCGGCCAGCGCTTGACGGAAGGCCGGGTGCGCGTCGAGATCGATCGGTGGCGCGGGCATGAGCGAGACGTCCTGGAAGGTGGCCCAGGCAGCGGTCACCGGTTGAGCCAGTCCGCGACGGCGTCGGCGACCGCGCCTGCCTTCAGCGTGCGCAGTTCCGTGTCCGGCAGGCCTTGGAGGAACGCCTTGCCGTAGTCGCGCCGCGCGACACGGCTGTCGGCGATCAGGAAGACGCCACGGTCAGTGGTGCGGCGAATCAGGCGACCGAACCCCTGGCGGAAGCGCAGTACCGACTGCGGCAAGGCGTATTCGGAGAAGGGGTCCTGGAAGCGCTCGGCGCGACCGGCGTAGACCGGATCGGTGGGCACCGGGAAGGGCAGCCGGGCGATCACGATCTGCGAGAGCGCTTCGCCCGGAACGTCGACGCCCTCCCAGAAGGCGGCGGTGCCGAGGATCATCGAGTTGGGCTGCTCCTGGAGCATCCGCAGCAGCCGCGCCGGCGAGCCATCGATGCGCTGCGCGAGCACGCGCACGTTGCGCGGTGCGAGGTCTTCGCGGAGATCGTTGGCGGCGGCGCGCAGCGCCGCGTGCGAGGTGAAGAGAGCGAGCGTGCGGCCGCCGGCGGCGAGCGCGGCGTCGGCAAGCAACTCGTGCAGCGCGAACTCGTAGCCCGGCATGCCGGGCTCGGGGAGATCGTCGACGACGAGCGTCAGCACGGCGCGTCGGTAATCGAACGGCGACGGCACGACGAGCGTCTCCGCTTCGTCGAGGCCGAGTCGGCGCAGGCTGAAGTCGAACGATCCGGACGTCTGGAGCGTGGCGCTGGTCGCGAGGATGGACTCGCGTCCGTCGAACAGTTCGGACTGGAGCCGTGGAGCGACGTCCAGCGGCGCGAGGTTGATGCGAACGTCGCCCTCGCCGAGCACGAGCCACGAGACGTCGTCGCGGGTGGGCGACAGCACGGCGTGGTTGAGGACGCCGCGCAGCTCCTCGGTCTGGGTACGGAGGCCGAGGGCGAGCGGCCCGATCGTGCGGGCGTCGGGGATCGAGTCCGGCACGGAGCCGATGGTGTCGGCGACGGACCCGAGGCGGCTCGAGAGCACCTGCAGCGAGATCTCGAGCTGGATCGCCGTTTCCTCGACGTCCTCCCACTGCGGCTGGGAGCGGACGCCCTTGGTGAGTGGCAGCTCGGTGCGGTTGCGAGCGCGATCGTCCTCAAACTGGTCGCGCGCGAAGTCGCGGAGCGTGTCGGTGAACGCGCGCAACGCATCGCGCCCGCCGGTAACCGCAGGCTCGATCTGATCGGCGAGCGCGCTGAAGCCGGCGACCGGCGACAGCGCAGCCGTGGGCGCGGCCAGCTCGCCCTGACGGAGTAGCCGCGCGAGGCCGACGGCGCCATGACGCTCGTTGGAGCCGGCGCGATCGAACAGCTCGCGCGCATCGCGCACGCCGAACGAGGCGCCGAAGTGCTGGGTGGCGACATCCTCGAGGCGGTGCGCCTCATCGATCACAAGATGGCGGAACGGCGGGAGGAGCTGATCGGAACGCGAGGCGTTGGCGAGCAGCAGCGCGTGGTTGACGATCACGACGTGGGAACCGGCTGCCCGCTGACGCGCCCGCAGCACGAAGCAGCTTCCGTCGCGGACGAACGAGCAGCGTCGCGAGAGACAGTCGGTGCCGTCCGCGGAGAGGCGTGACCACGCCGGTTGCTCATCGGAGGTCATGTACAACTCGGCGACGTCGCCGGTGGAGGTGCTGGGCAGCCAGTTCGCGATGCGCCCGTAGAGGCGGGCCTCTGGCTCGTTGCGCGGGCGCGCCTCAAGGCGGGCCTGCGTCCACAGATCGAGACAGAGGTAGTTCGTGCGGCCCTTGAGCACGGAGGCGCGGAGCTGGCTGGCCGGTTCACCGGTCGCCGCCTCAATCAGGCTCGCGGCCAGCGGGACATCGTGGTGAGCGAGCTGCTCCTGGAGGTTGATGGTGTGCGTGGAGACCACGACGCGATCGTGGTTCCGGCTGGCATGCAACAGCGCCGGTACGAGGTAGCCCAACGACTTGCCGGTGCCGGTCCCCGCCTCGATCGCATACGACCCGCCGTGAGCGAGTTGCTGCGCGACCTGGCGAGCCATCTCCACCTGCCCGGGGCGCGGCTCGTAGTCGGCGAACAGATCGGCACGGCGGGACGCCGCGTCGAAGACAGCGGCGACCTCGTCGCCGGCGACGGTGACAGGCTTGTCGCTGGGGACGAGCGGCGCAATCACCTCCGGCGGCTGTGGCTGGCGCAGGCGTTCGACGATCGCGGCCGCCTCGGCATCGTCGATCACGGGCTCCGCGGGCGCGCGGAGGATCGCTTCCGCGATCAGCGTCGCGGCGGACCAGCGTGCGGCGGCGGCGAAGTCGTGCAGCTCACCGAGGAGTGAGCGCGGCAGCTCCTCGAAGCGGGCGAGCAGCGCGAGGAAGATGTCGCGCGTGGTCTCGGCATCCTCGAGGGCGCGGTGCGCCTGCCGCAGCGGGACGTTGAGGAGTTCGGCGATCGAGGCGAGGTTGAGGTGATCGGCGCGCGGGAGCAGCACCGAGGCGATCTCCCAGGTGTCGTAGATCGGCCCCGGCAGATCGAGCCCGGCGCTCGACAGGAACCCCAGGTCGAACTTGATGTTCTGCCCCACGACCGGGCAGTTCCCGACGAAGGTGGCCAATTCGTTGACGACGCGCTCAAAGCGAGGAGCGTCCGCGACATCGGCGTCGGTGATGCCGGTCAGTTGCTGGATCTCCATCGGGATCGAGCGACCGGGGTTCACGAACGTGTGGAATTGCTCGCTCCCACCATCGCGATCGAAGCGGGTGGCACCGATCTCGGTGATCTCATCGACCTCGGGATTCAGCCCCGTGGTTTCGAGATCGAGCGCGACGAACTGTTGAGACAACGCGAACCCTTCGCGACGGATCGGAGCGGGGGAGTGGGGCGAGTGTACGGGGCGCGGCGAATGTGCTCGCGAGCGGTCGGTTCTGGCCCCGAGCGCAGGATCAGGCTGGGCGCGCGGTTTCCTGCTCGGCGGCCTCGATGCTGCCGTGGTCGAAGCGGACCCAGCGCTGGGCCTTCGTCTTGTGAATCGCCTCGAAATCGCCGGAATGGAGCGCCTCGAGCAACTCGGGCGTGGAGCCGATGGTGCCGCGGAACGCGGTCGCGAAGGTGCCGATGCCGGAGGTTGAGTGTGCGTCGCTGCCGCCAGTCGCGGGCATCCCGAGGATGCGGGCGACGGAGAGGGCGAAGTAGTTCTCCTGCGGGGTGTTCGCGCCGTTGGCGACCTCGATGCCGTGCACCAGCTTGAAGACCTCCATCTGCTCGGCGGCCTCCTCCGGCGTGAGTTCGAACTTCTCGCCCGTACGCATGGCGGTGACGGGGTCGAAGAGACGGCGGAAGGGGTGCGCGACGACGACAAAGGCGCCGATCTTGTCGGCCTCTTCGCGGAGCTTCTCCAGACGGCGGATGCCGGGCAGGTAACTGGAGAAGCCGAAGGCGAGCATGTGACCGAGGTCCGTGGAGACCTCCATGCCGAAGTTGATGAAGAGATCGGGGTACTGGGCGCGGAAGTCTTCCTGGCGATGGGATTCCAGGGTGAAGTCGTGCTCCGACATGGAGACGGCGGTCAGGCCGTTGGCGATCGCAAGTTCCACGAGTTCCGAGGGCTGCAACATGCTGTCCGAGGAAGCCGGGTTGGTGTGGACGTGAACGTCCATGCGCGTGCCATCGAGACCGTTTGTGAGTTCCAGGGCGGGTCCGCCTCCGCTACGACACGCAAGACCGGGACTTCATCACGAAATCACCGCGCGCACGAAGGGCTGAGCATATCGGCCGTGTTTCGCGCGGGCCAGCGGTCGAACGGCGCATCCGCCGCGATCAGGCGCTAACCGAGGCCAGCGAGGGCCGGCAGCATGACGCCGAACCCGGCGAGCGCGACCGCGACCGTGGACCAGGTCAGCCAGCCAGGCATGCCACGGATCACGGCGTACAGGCCGAGTGCGAGCGTGACGATCACGACGATGGTGATCGAGAAGGCAGGCTGGTCCGTGCCGAGGAAGACGGCGCCGAGGACGAGCCCGACCAGCGTCCAGAAGAGCATCATCGCGTTGACGACGACCACGCCGAGGATTGGCAGGCGGAGGCGGCTGCGGTTGACGCGGGTTTGCCAGGCCGGGTCGTACGCGAGCGCGATCAGGACGAGCGCGGTCGTGGCGAATGCCACTGCAGCGCCAGAGACCCAGCCAGCGAGGAGCGCGCGACCCGTATCGCCGTCAGGCATCCGGCGCGCTGCCCGCGGGCGCGGGCAACTCCTCGATCGCGAGCGCCGCACTCCTCGAAATCGTGCGGGCTTCGAGGACGGTCGCGCCGAGCTGCTCGAACTCGCGGCGGAGTACCGGGAGCTTGGCCTGCTCGTGGACGAACATGTAGACGGCGGGCCCGGAGCCACAGAGGTGGAGGCGCGGAGCGGCGGCGTGACGGTAGCGCGCGTAGTGCGCAACCAGCTCCGGCGTGCTGCGCTCGATCACGGCCTCGAAGGCGTTGATCAGGTCGTTGGTGGGCGGCGGTGCGCCGCGCGCGATGCGGTGCGCCAGCCGCTGGGTGCGGTGGCCGTCGCTGAAGTCGTGCGTGTGCAGCGCTGCGTAGCGCGCGGCCGTCTTGTCCGATGCCGCCGGTACCGGCGGAACCAGCACGAGCAGCCGCGTCTCACCGAGGTCGCGCAGCGGCTCGACGAGTTCGCCACGACCGGTGCAGTGCGCAGTGCCACCGTGGACAAAGAACGGCACGTCCGATCCGATCGTGGCGCCGATCTTCGCGAGGCGTTCCGGCGACCAGTTGAGCTCCCACATCACACTGAGGCCGCGCAGCACCGCCCCGGCGTCCGAGGAGCCACCACCCAGACCGGCCGGCGAGGGGATCCGCTTCTCGACCTCGATCGCGACATCCGGCCGGCGGCCGGCGGCATCGGCGATCGCGCGAGCGGCGCGCCCGGCGAGATCGTCGGTCGGGTCGATCCCGCGCCGGAACTCGCCGCTGATCGTGACGCTGAGCTCGGATGCGGGACGGAGGACCACCCGATCGGCGAGGCTCAGCGTCGTCATCACGGTGGCGATCTCGTGGTAGCCGTCCTTGCGCCGCCGGACGACCTCGAGGGCGAGGTTGATCTTCGCATGCGCGCGCAGCCGGACGCCGTGCGAGGTCATGCCGGCTCCTGGACGACGAGCGCTTCCGGGTGCTTCGCCTCGATCGAGCGGTAGAGCCGCTCCCAGTCCGCGAGGCCAAGGTGCTGGGCGCGCAGCGCGGGATCGAGCCCGGCGTCGCGGAGCAACGTCTCGATGACGGCGTTCGGCAGGCCGAGCGCGCCCGGGAGTGCGTTGTGGAGTTGCTTCCGAGGGCTGGCGTAGCCGGCGCGCAAGAGGTGGAAGAACGACACGCGCTCCTCGGCGGTGATCGGGATCGGCGGAGCCGATAGCCGGTCGATCGCGACGACGGCGGAGTCGACCTTCGGCGCGGGCCAGAAGGCGGAGGACGGCACGTCGCGAAGGATGCGCGGGGCGCCGTAGAACTTGATCGACATCGAGAGCAGCGATTCGCGACCGGCCGCGCCGACCATCCGCCGCGAGACCTCGCGCTGCACCATGACGACGATCCGCTGCGGCGCGGGATCGGCCTCCAGGAGGCGTCGCACGATCGGTTGGGTGATGTAGTACGGCAGGTTGCCGGCGACGACGAACGGCCCGCTGACCCCCGCCTCCGCGAGGAGCTCGCCCGGCTCAAAATCGAGGATATCGGCGGCGATCACGGTGAGCCCGCCGCGGCTCTCCAGGCGCGCCTGCGTCAGGCCCGCCAGCTCCTCGTCGATCTCGACGGCGACGACCCGCGCGAAGCGCTGGAGCAGCTCTTCCGTCAGCCCGCCCGGGCCGGCGCCCACCTCCAAGACGGTGTCGACGTCGGGGGTGACGGTGGCAGCGGCGATGTCGCTGAGCGCGAGTTCATCGATCAGGAAGTTCTGGCCGAGCGCCTTCCGCGGCTGAACGCCGAGCCGTTCGAGGTAGGGGGGCAACGGTGGGACGGAATCGCCGCGCCCACCTGGCCGGCGTGTGTCGCCACGTCCGCGCGTGCGTGCGGGGCTCACGAGCGACCTCGATGGTGTGCGCGCGGCGCCAGTGTGCGGCGCGCGGAATGGGGACATGGGCGTGCGGCAATAGAAAGTGGTCGTGCCCCGCCGTCGAACCGTGTCACGGTCTTACTCCCGCCGGTCGACTCAAACCCGGCGACCCTACGGCACCCGATGAGACCGACGTACCGCTGCTTCCTTCCGGACCTGACGGGATTAGCCGGGCATCGCCGCGCAGGACCAGGTTCTCAACGCCTCCAGCGATCGCAGTTTCCGTAGCAGCGAGTCCTCGGGCGGGCATTCAGCCCCGCTAAAGCGGATTGCGGGTACAGGGCACCGCTAGTTCCCCGCCTAGCACAACCAGCCGGATCGTATCAGCCGGGCCGATTCCCAAGGAAGCGCCCCGCCGAGGAGGCCGTGTTCGCGACGTGATGCGCGGGACGGGGCGCCACGCGAGGTAGCGCGATCCATGGGCTAAACTCGCTCGACGCCAACTCGTCCCCCGTGAATCCGAGGCCCACATGCGCATTCTTTCGCTGAGCCACCGGCTGGCCGATCCCTTGATCGACAACCACCACATCTTCAACGCGCCCGCGGTGACCGACTACGAGGCGATCGTGGTGGACGTGGGCGGTATCGCCGAATCGATCCAGAACGCGGTAGCCGCGAGTGAGCCGTATCTCAGCTTCGCGGATCTGACGGTGGTGAACGGCGAGCCGATCGATGGCGTGACGGGAATCGCCGACACGCTGCGGCGCCGGCTGGACGAGTTCACGCGCGCACTGGAACGCGGCGCGGTGGTGATCGTGTTAGCGCATCCGCCCTCGGCGATCTCCGGTGTTGCCGGGTACCAGGGGCTGGACCGCTACTTCTTCCTCCCGGCGCCGGCGGGGATGGCGTGGGATTCGACGCTGCTGCGCGGCAGCGCCGGGTCGACCGCGGCGATCACGGCCGCGGAGCACCCGGCCGTCGAGGTGATCGAGTCGTACCGGCGCGATCTGCTGTACCGCTGCTTCTTCAACGATCGCGCGCCCGGGTTCGCCGGTACGGCGCGGGTGATCGCGCGCTCCGAGGGCGGCCTGCCGATCGGCGTCGAGTTCCCGGTGTTGAACGGCCGGGTGATCTTCCTGCCGTCCCCGCGCCAGAACGGCGCGCGCTGGCTGGTGCAAAAGGAAAGCAAGGCGCTGATCGCGGCGTTCCGCGAGTTGCTGGGACACGCCGACGAGGACGCGCCGCGCTGGACCGCACAGGTGGAGATCCCGGAGATGCAAGCACGGACCCGCGAACGCGATCTACGCCAGGCGGCGGTGGAACGCGCAACCTCGGAACTGGCCGAGGCGGAGGGCGACCTCGCCGAGCGAGCGAGCTTGCGAGACACGCTCTGGCGCACGGGCGACATTGGGCTGCAGCCGGCGGTGATTCGTTGCGCGGAACTGCTGGGCTTCGAAGCGAAGGCCTCGGACACCGATGCGCCGCTGCTCACGGACGGCGATCACGAGGTCCACTACGTGGTCGCGGGCGCCGAGGAAGCCGTGGGGATGGAGCCGCACTACCGCTTGCGGGCGCGCTTGGATGGCCTGATCGAGCGACGACAGCAGGTCGCGCGCGGGCTGGTCGTCGCGAACGGCCAGCGGCTCACCCGCCCCGAGGAACGCCAGCGCGAGATCGCACCGGCACTGAAGGTGGCGGCGGAGTCCGTCGGGTACGCGGTCGTGACGACGCGCTCGATGTTCGCGGCGGCAATCGCCTGCCTCGAGGGGTTGAGCGAGGAGAAGAAGGCGGCGATCCGCACGCGCCTGCTGAACGTCAACGGCGTGGTGACGATCGACGATCTCCTACCGGCCGCACAAGCGACCTCGGAGACCGAGCCGCCCGAGGAGCCGGCGGCCGTTCCCGCCGACGCCGTAGCCGCCGAGGGCTAGGCCGGCCCCACACCTCCCGACGGCAGACTGACCTCGGCCGTTACGACTGGTCGCTGGCGTCGCGGTTGCGGGGCCGGGCGCGTAGCTGCTTGATCCGCTCCTCATTCGTCGAGTCCTCGATCAGCGTCCGCAGTCGCCGCTGACGCGTCTCGTCGCGCTTGGCGCTCATCACCCAGTGGATCGCCCCGTTCCGGTAGCCAGCGGGCTGTGTCTCGAAGAAGGCCAGCGCCGCGGGCGCCGCCTCCAGTTCATCGCGGTACGCCACCGGCAGCGAGGCCGGGCTGCCCCGCTCAAACGAGTAGCCGGCGGATACGTCGACTCGGCCGTCGAACGCGGCGATGCCGGCCGGCCGCATCCGTCCCGCGCTACGAAGCTCCTCGATGCGAGCGATGTTCTTCGCGCTCCACTTGCTGCGCGCGCGGCGTGGTGTGAAGCGGATGCTGTAGCGATCCGCGTCGACACTGCGGCGAATGCCATCGATCCAGCCGTGGCAGAGCGCCTCATCGACGGATTCGTTCCAGCTGAGCGTCGGATGACCGGTGCCCTGCTTCCAGAACCCGACCAGCAGCTCGTCCGCGGTGGCGGCGTGCCGTTCAAGCCAGGCACCGAACGCAGCGGCGCTGGCGAGGAAGAGGGGAGCTGGAGGCGGCTCAGGCACGCGTGGCGACGGCGGGACGCTCAGGGAGCGACGGGCAGCGGGAAGTGCCGATCGATCTCGGTGGGTTGTGAGTAGTCGACCCCGTCGACGCCGAAGCCGAACAACCCCTCGAAATAGCGCCGGTAGCCGGCGTAGTCCGTCAGTTCATGCAGGGTCTCGGTGGTGACGCTGTCCCAGCGCTCGCGGACCTCGCGCTGCACGTCCTCGCGCATCTCCAGGTCGTCCAGGCGGATGCGCTGCTGGTCGTCGACGATCGGCGTGCGACCGGGTCCGAGGTGATCACCGAAGAGGCGGATGATCTGCTCGATCGGCCCTTCATGAATCTCGCGCTGCTTCATCGTCTTGAAGAGCAGGCTGAGGTAGAGCGGGACCCCCGGGATGGCGCTGCTGGCCTGGGTGACAACACCCTTGTTAATGCTGACCCACGCTCCACCGCTGTGCTCCGCGAGCAGCGCGTCCAGATCGGCGGCCGTCGCTTCGAGGTCTTCCTTGGCGCGGCCGATCGTGCCGTGGCGATAAATCGGCGCGGTGACCTCCGGACCGATGTAGGAGTAGGCGACGACGCGGCAGCCCTCGGCGAGGAGGCCTTCCTCGTGGAGCAGCTCGACCCAGGCGCGCCAGTCTTCGCCGCCCATGACCTTGCGCGTCGCTTCGATCTCCTCGTCGGTCGCCGGTTCAATCGTGCCGTCAACGATCTCGTGGCGGCGGAGATCGACAAGCTTCCCGGAGTACGGCTCACCGACGGGCTTGAGCGCGCTGCTCCAGATCGTGCCGTCCGTATCGCGGCGGCGCGGGGCGGCGAGACTGTAGACGAAGGTATCGAGGGGACCGAACCGATCGCGCAACGAGCGCACGACTTCGCGCTTCACCTCGTCGGAGAACGCGTCGCCGTTGATGGTCTCAACGTGGACACCAGCTTCGTCGGCGAGCCGGTGCGCCTCGACGAGGTTGTACCAGCCGGCGCTGCCGGTCTTGGCGTCACTCGGCTCCTTCTCGAAGCAGACGCCGAGCGTCGAGGCGCCGTAGCCAAAGGCGGTCACGAGGAAACTGGCCAGCCCGTACCCGGTGCTGGATCCAACGACGAGGGCGTTACCGAGTGAGCCACGGGCGCCAGCGCGCGCGAGTTCGACCTGGTGGCGCACGTTCGCCGCGCAGCCCTCGGGATGGGCGGTCAGCGAAATGAAGCCACGGATGCGCGGCTCGACGATCTGCTCAGTCATGCTTCCTCCGTGCCGAAGGTACCGGGCGGCAGCGTAGCGCATGGAGACGGTCGGTCGCAGCGGGCGACCGGAGGAGGGGCGGAGCACCCTCGTCAGTGACGCCGCAGTGACGCGGTTCTCGTGCGGGGGTTGGCGTCAGTCGCGCAGCTTCAGGACGGCCATGAAAGCTTCCTGTGGGACCTCGACGGAGCCGACCATCTTCATGCGCTTCTTGCCGGCCTTCTGTTTCTCCAGGAGCTTGCGCTTCCGGGAGACGTCGCCGCCGTAGCACTTGGCGAGCACGTTCTTGCGCATGGCGCGGACGGTTTCGCGCGCGACGATGCGGCCGCCGACAGCGGCCTGAATCGGCACGTCGAACATCTGGCGAGGAATCAATTCCTTCAGCGAAGCGACCAGCGTGCGACCCTGCCGCGCGGCGTGCTCCGATGGCACGATCGCCGACAGCGCATCCACGGCCTCGCCGTTGACGAGGATTTCGAGCTTCTGGACGCGCGCCGCTCGGTAGCCGATGAGCTGATAGTCGAGAGCGGCGTAGCCCTGGGTACGCGACTTCAACTGGTCGTAGAACTCGATCAAGATCTCCGACAGCGGCACGCGATAGGTGGCGAGCACCCGCGAATCACCCTCATCGTCGGAGTGATCGAGGTAGTCGAGCTGATCGAACTCACCGCGACGTTCGTCCACCAGGCCCATGATCGCGCCGATATAGCGCGCGGGCACGGTGACGGAGAGCTTGACCCACGGCTCGCGGATCTCCGCGATCTCGCTGGATTCGGGCAGCGCCGCCGGCGAGTCGATCCGCAGCTCGTCACCGTTGGTGCGCGTGACCTCGTACTCGACGGAGGGCGCCGTTGCGATCAATTCGAGGTCAAACTCCCGCTCGAGGCGTTCCTGGATGATCTCCATGTGTAGGAGACCCAGGAAGCCGCAGCGGAAGCCGAAGCCGAGGGCGGCCGAGGTCTCGGGCTGCCACTGGAGCGAGGCGTCGTTCAACGTCAGGCGTTCCAGCGCCTCGCGCAGTTCGGGGTACTGCTCGGAGTCGGTGGGATAGAGCCCGGCGAAGACCATCGCCTTCGCTGGCTTGTAGCCGGCAAGAGCTTTCGTTGCGCCCGCTCGATCGGTCGTCATGGTGTCGCCGACACGGCTCTCCTGGACGCCCTTGAGGCCCGTGGCGACGTAGCCGACCTGACCAGCTTCCAGCGCTTTGGTCGTCTTCAGCGCGGGCGAAAAGTAGCCAAGCTCGACCGGTTCGAACCGCCGATCCTGCTGCACGAGGCGCAGGAGATCTTTGCCGTCGATGCGGCCATCGACGACGCGGACGTACATCAGGACACCCTTGAAGGTGTCGTACTTCGCATCGAAGACCAGTGCGCGCAGCGGCGCCTCCGGATCGCCTTGCGGCGGCGGCACGCGCTCAACGATCGCCTGCAGGATGTCGTGAATGCCCTCGCCGGTCTTGGCGGAGGCGAAGAGCACCTCGTCGGGATCGAAGCCGATCACGTCGATCAGCTCGGTCGCGACGCGTTCCGGCTCGGCGGACGGCAAATCGATCTTGTTGACGATCGGGATCAGCTTCAGATTGAGGTCGAGCGCCTGGTAGACGTTCGCCAGTGTCTGCGCCTGGATGCCCTGGGTGGCGTCCACGACCAGGATGGCGCCTTCGCAGGCCGCCAGCGCGCGTGAGACCTCGTAGGCGAAGTCGACGTGACCCGGCGTGTCGATCAGGTTCAGTTCGTAGGTTTCACCGTCATCGGCTTTGTACCCGATGCGCACGGCCTGCGCCTTGATCGTGATTCCCTTCTCCCGCTCGAGGTCCATCGAGTCGAGAAGTTGGGTCTGCATGTCTCGCGCGGAGATCGCGCCGGTGGATTCCAGCATCCGATCGGCGAGCGTCGACTTGCCGTGATCGATGTGCGCGATGATCGAGAAGTTGCGAATTCTGCTTGGGGTCACGATCCGAGAGTATCCGGCGCCGCGACTATGCGTGCGGCCCGCGCGACGGACCGAGGTCGCGAACACCGACCACGGATCGCCCCACAACGCACGAGGCGAGCCGGATGGCTCGCCTCGTGGTGTCTGGCAACGCTGGCGGCTGACCTAGACGACGTTCTCCGGGGCCTCCGCGAGGTGACAGGCAACCCAGTGATTCGGGAGCAACTCCCGCCATTCCGGGATTTCCTGCCGACATACGTCCTCGGCGATTGGACAACGGGTGTGGAAGACACAACCGGGGGGCGGCCGCAGCGGCGACGGGACGTCGCCTTGCAGCACGATGCGCTCACGGGTGCGCTCGATCTCCGGGTCCGTAATCGGAATCGCGGAGAGGAGAGCCTGCGTGTACGGGTGCAACGGCAGCTCGTAGAGCTCGTTGGACTCCGACAGCTCCATCATCTTGCCCAGGTACATGACGGCGACGCGGTCCGAGATGTGACGGACGACGGCGAGGTCGTGGGCGATGAAGAGGTAGGTGAGGTTGAACTCCGCCTGGAGGTCCTCCATCAGGTTGATGATCTGCGCCTGAATGGAGACGTCGAGCGCGGAAACCGGCTCGTCGGCCACGATGAAGTCTGGCTCCACCGCGAGTGCACGGGCGATGCCGATGCGCTGACGCTGACCACCCGAGAACTCGTGCGGGTAGCGCTTGGCGAAGAGCGGGTTGAGACCGACCGCGTTCATGATGTATTCGATGCGGTCGCGGCGTTCCTGGCCCTTGTACAGACCGTGAATCGCCATCGGCTCGCCGACGATCTGGGCGACGCTCATGCGCGGGTTCAGGCTGGAGAACGGGTCCTGGAAGATCATCTGCATCCGGCGGCGGAAGCGCCGCAGGTTGCCACCCTTCAGGGTGGTCAGCTCTTCCCCATCAAACTTGACGCTGCCGGCGGTCGGCCGGTGCAGCTGGAGGATGGCGCGTCCGGTGGTGGACTTGCCACATCCTGATTCGCCGACGAGGCCCAGGGTCTCTTTTCGTTCGACGTGGAAGCTGATGCCATCCACGGCGCGGACATCGGCGACCTTGCGCTGGATGAACAACCCGGAGGTGACCGGGAAGTACATCTTGAGGCCTTCGACCTCCAGCAGGCGGTCGCCGGTGCTCTCGCGGATCTCGGCGCGCTGGGTGGTAACGGGTACCGCGGTGTCAGTGGTCATCAGGCCCTATCCTACCGCGCCGACCGCCTCGAGGCGGGTCCGCAGGTCTTGCTCGATGCGGGTCTTCTCATCCGTCTTTGGATTCCGCCAGCAGGCAGCTTTGTGCCCCGGCTCCTTCTCCTCGAGCGGTGGCTTCTCCGTCTGACACTTCTCGATCGCCCACGCGCAACGCGGCTCGAACGCACAACCCGGGATCGGGTCGACGAGCAGCGGCGGCTGGCCCTCGATGGTGGAGAGACGGCGGTGCTCGGTGTCGTCCAGACGCGGGACGGACTCCAGGAGACCGACGGTGTACGGGTGACGCGCACGCTTGAAGACGTCGACAGCGGTACCGCTCTCGACAATCTCACCGGCGTACATGACGTTGACGCGGTCCGCGTAACGGGCCACCACCCCAAGGTTGTGGGTGATGACAAGGACGGCCGTGCCAAACTCCTGCGACAGGTTGGCCATGATCTCGAGGATCTGCGCCTGAATGGTCACGTCGAGTGCGGTCGTTGGCTCGTCGGCGATCAGGAGTTTCGGGTTGCAGGAGAGCGCCATGGCGATCATCACGCGCTGACGCATACCGCCCGAGAACTGGTGCGGGTAATCCTTGATGCGCTGTCCGGCCTCCGGAATACCAACGAGCTCAAGAAGCTCGATGGCACGGGCGGTCGCTTCGCTTTCCTCGAGGCCGAGGTGGAGCTGAATCGACTCCCGGATTTGCGCACCAATGGTGAGCACCGGATTGAGCGAGGTCATCGGCTCCTGGAACACCATCGCGATGTCGTTCCCGCGGATGCTGCGCATCTCGGAATCGGAGACCTTGAGGAGGTCACGACCCTCGAACATGATCTCGCCGTCGACGATTCGACCCGGCGGGTTAGGGATCAGGCGCAGGATCGACATCGCGGTCACGGACTTGCCGCACCCCGATTCACCGACCAGCGCGAGTGTTTCCCCTTCATCGAGGTCCCACGTTACCCCGTCAACGGCCCGAACCACGCCTTCTTCAGTGAAGAAGTGCGTTCGAAGGTTCTTGACCTCCAACAGCTTTGCCATGGAGTCTCCCAACTACCTTTGGCGCCCACGCACGCAACGTCTCGACTCCCCGGCTCACCGAGTTGCGGTGGTGGGGAAGAGGAGACTCGAACTCCTACGCCTTGCGGCACGTGATCCTAAATCACGCTCGTCTGCCAGTTCCGACACTTCCCCAGTTGCACCGCATCTCTACGTTCGATCCGCGTCCCTACGTCGATCCGCTGGCTGCGGCGAGCGCTCACTCTAACAACGTTCGCGATAGATGGGGGGCGGCGTCGCGCCCAATTCTTCCGTTCCGTTGTTGGTGAGCCCCCCGGGATTCGAACCCGGAACCGGCTGATTAAGAGTCAGCTGCTCTGCCATTGAGCTAGAGGCCCGCGCGAACGGTAGCAACGCCAATCTGAGGGTGTCAACGAAATCCAATTACCGATACTAGCGGCGCGCGCACACGACGCCGGATGAACGAACGCAGGAGCGGCGAACGGGACCTTTGACGGTCGCTGTGAGCGCGCCGTAGCCTGCGTCATCGGCGCGACGATCGATCCGGATCGATCGAGCCGCGTTTCCGGGGCGGTTAGCTCAGTTGGCTAGAGCGCAGCGTTGACATCGCTGAGGTCACTGGTTCGAGTCCAGTACCGCCCACCACCGACCACCACACCCCTCGGATGATCGCGACGACCACGTCTCGCCGAGCCCTTCGCGATGACGCGCGATGGGGTGCGCTCTCGCGCATTGGCGGGCGCTGCGTCGTATGCTCGGCGGAGCATCCCTTGGACCACCCGCGTGGACCGAGGAATACGAGCGATGACGGGGACACGTCGCCCCACGCTCGATCGGCGCCAGAGAGCAGGGGCCACCGGCTGGAAGCCCCGCCGCCGATCGTGAGGCGATACCACCCCTGAGCCCGCGGGCGAACCCGCGGCGGCTGCCCCCGTTACGGGCCAACGAAGCCTCGAGGCCGATCCCGCACCGGGGACGCGGCCACGAGGGAATTCGGGTGGAACCACGAGAGCGCGCGTCTCTCGTCCCGTGGGACGAGTGGCGCGCGCTTTTCTGTGTGCGCGCTCCGCGCCACCTCCGGGCGGCGCGGGCGTGGAGAGTCGAGGGAGCAGACGAGATGACGATGGAAGAACTGGGCGAGGCCGTCGCGCACGAGGAAGACGTGCCGTGGGCCGACCTGGAGCCAGACGAACAGCTACGGCGGATGCGGCATTCAGCGGCACACGTGCTGGCCGAGGCCGTGCTGGAAATGTTCCCGGAGGGGAAGTACGCGATCGGCCCCCCGATCGAGAACGGCTTCTACTACGACTTCGATCTGCCTCGCTCCCTCACCCCCGAGGACCTCGCCAACCTCGAACGCCGCATGAAGCGGACCGTGAAGCGCAACGTGCCGATCGAGGGCGAGTGGATCCCGAAGGCCCAGGCCGAGGAGATCTTCAAGGACCAGCCGTACAAGCTGGAGCTGATCGCCAACCTCGAGGGCGACCTCGTGGGGCACTTCAAGCACGCCAAGTTCGAAGACCTCTGCCGCGGCGGTCACACCGAACGCACGGGCAAGCTCGGCGCCTTCAAGCTCACGCACAGCGCGGGCGCCTACTGGCGCGGCGACGAGAAGAACAAGATGCTCCAGCGCATCTACGGCGTGCTCTTCCCCACGCAGGAAGAGCTGGACGCCTACCTCGCGGCCCGCGAAGAGGCGGAGCGCCGCGACCACCGACGGGTCGGCCGTGAGCTGGATCTGTTCTCCACGCACGAGGAGTACGGCCCGGGCCTGATCTACTGGCACCCGAAGGGTGGCCGCACGCGGGTCGAGATCGAGAACGCCTGGCGCGAGGAACACTTCGCCGCGGACTACGAGATCGTCTACACGCCGCACGTCGGGCGCGCGACGCTCTGGGAGACGTCGGGCCACCTCGATTTCTACGCCGACAGCATGTACTCGCCGATGGACATCGACGGGAACGACTACTACCTGAAGCCGATGAACTGCCCGTTCCACGTGCAGATCTACAAGAACACGAAGCGCTCCTACCGCGAGCTGCCGATGAAGCTGGCGGAGTTGGGCACGGTCTACCGCTACGAGCGCTCCGGTGTACTGCACGGAATGATGCGCGTCCGCGGGTTCACCCAGGACGACGCCCACATCATCTGCACGCCGGAACAGGTCGAGGACGAAATCGTCGAGGTGGTGGAGTTCGTCCTCCATCTGCTGCGCCTGTTCGGCTTCGAGGAGTTCGAGGCGAGCCTCTCGACTCGACCCGAGAAATCGGTCGGTGAGCAGGAGCAGTGGGACCAGGCCGAAGACTCGCTCCGGCGGGCACTTGAACGCGCCGGCCTCGAATACGGCGTCGACGAGGGCGGCGGCGCGTTCTACGGCCCGAAGATCGACATCCACCTCAAGGACACACTCGGTCGGAAGTGGCAGTGCTCGACGGTGCAGTTCGACTTCAACCTGCCCGAGCGCTTCGACATGTCGTACGTCGGCGAGGACGGTGCGGACCACCGGCCGTACATGGTGCACCGCGCGCTGCTCGGCTCGATCGAGCGCTTCTTCGGGATCCTCGTCGAGCACTACGGCGGCGCCTTCCCGCTCTGGCTCGCGCCGGTACAGGCGATTGTGATCCCGATCGCGGATCGGCACCTCGACTACGCGGCGCACGTCCAGCGGGAACTGAAGCAGAAGGGCTTCCGCGTCGACGTGGACAGCTCGGGCGAGCGGATGGGGAACATGATTCGCCGCGCCCAGCTCCAGAAGATTCCGTACATGCTGGTGATCGGCGATCGTGAGGCGGAAGCCGAACAGGTGGCCGTCCGCGACCGCAGTGGCGACGACCTGGGCGCGATGCCGGTATTCCAGCTCGTCGACCGGATGATCGACGAGCGCGATACGAGGAGCTACCAGCCACCAATCTAACGACGTTTGGTTACTTGCCGCAGTGCGGTTGCCCGTGCCAGTCTGAGCCTCCAAATTCGAGGGCCAGACTGGCGCGCCAACGCGCTCGACCCAATCGTTGCTGGCAGACGCAAACGAGGCACGGTGATGTTCAAACGGGTACTGATCGCCAACCGCGGCGAGATCGCGCTGCGCGTGCAGCGCACCTCCCGCGAACTGGGCATCGAGACCGTCGCCGTCTACTCGGAGGCGGATCGCAACGCGCGGCACGTCCGCGAGGCGGATCTGGCGGTGTGCATCGGCCCCGGACCGGCGCTGGAGTCGTACCTGATGATCGACAAGATCATCGCCGCGGCGAAGCAGACCGGCGCCGAGGCGATCCACCCGGGCTACGGATTCCTGTCGGAGAACGCTCGCTTCGTCGATGCCTGCGATGCCGCGGGGATCACCTTCATCGGACCACCCGGCGCCGCGATGCAGGCGATGGGTGACAAGGTCTCCGCCCGCAAGCTGATGGAAGCGGCGGGCGTCCCGGTGGTTCCTGGCGCCAACGACATCGATATCAACGACCTGGAGACGGCGCGCCGCGAGGGCGATCGCATCGGCTACCCGCTGATGGTGAAGGCGGCCGCCGGTGGTGGTGGCCGCGGCATCCGCCTCGTCCAACGTGCCCAGGATCTGGCGGACGCCATGCGCGCCGCGGGATCCGAGGCCGCCTCCTCCTTCGGCGACGCCTCGATCTTCCTCGAGAAGTACGTATCGCCCGCTCGCCACATCGAGGTGCAGTTGATGGCGGACGCACACGGAAACGTGCGCACCTTCGGCGAACGCGAGTGCTCGATCCAGCGCCGCAACCAGAAAGTGCTGGAGGAAGCGCCCTCGGTGGCAGTGACCCCGGAGATCCGGAAGCGGCTGTGCGACGCGGCTGCCGCCGCCGCCACGAGCTGCGGCTACCGCAACGCGGGCACCGTCGAGTTCCTCATGGACGCGGACGGCAGCTTCTACTTCCTGGAGATGAACGCGCGGTTGCAGGTGGAGCACCCGGTGACCGAGCTGGTCTACGGCGTCGACCTGGTCGCGTTGCAGCTCTCCGTCGCCGCGGGCGAGGCGATCCCGGACGAGATCGGCCTCGCGGAGCCGCACGGCTGGGCGATCGAAGCCCGGATCAACGCCGAGGATGCCTACAACAACTTCACGCCGGACCTCGGACTCGTCGAACACGTGGAACTGCCGACCGGACCGGGCGTGCGCTTCGACACGATGCTGTTCGACGGGCTCGACCTGCCGGTCTACTACGACTCGCTACTCGGGAAGCTGATCGTGTGGGCGGAAAACCGCGACCTGGCGGTGCGCCGGCTGCGCCGCGCGCTGAGCGACCTGATGGTGGTCGGCATCGAAACCAACGCGCCCTTCCACCGCGCGCTCCTCGATCACCCGGACTTCCAGTCCGGCGCCTTCCACACCGGATGGCTGGAGTCCTCGTTCAAGATGCCCGCGCCACCGGAGGAAGACCCACGCGAACGGACGGCGCTGCTGGCAGCCGCGATCGCGGCCAGCGTGGCTGGCGCGGAATCGTCCGCCGGCGGATCCGCTGGCGGACGCACGAAGTGGCAACAGGCCACCCGCGAGCACGCAATCGGGCTCCGTGTTCAATCAGGGGGTGGCGGATGGCGCCGCGGCATCGTTTCGAAGTAAACGGCGAGATTCGCACGGTGGTCGTGGACGACCTCGACGGGTTGACGCGGATCACTGTCGACACTGACGCACCGGTGATCACGGATGCGACGCTCTCAGGTGTCCCCGGGCTGGTGTCGATGATGATCGACGGTCGCCCCACGCGCGCCTACGTGGCGCGCAGCGGACGCGATTTCCGCGTGACCGTCGACGGTCGGACCTTCCTGATCGCGGCCGCGGGCGGCGGTAAGCGCGCCCGCAGCAGCGTCGGCGGTGGCACGGACCTCCCCGGCAAGCTCTCGGCCCCCCTCGCGGGTGTCTTCGTCGAGGCGCGGGTCGCCGTCGGCGACACGATCGAGGCCGACCAGACCGTGGTGGTGGTCGAGGCGATGAAGATGCAGAACGAGATCCGGTCCCCGCTGGCCGGGACCGTCACCGCAATTCGCTTCTCGGCAGGTGACCGCGTCGAAAAAGGCGATATCGTCCTGGAATACGACGTCGCGGAGGAATAGCAGGGCGATGCGCGGAACGCCTGATTGTGGGCGTCCTTTCGCCGATGCTAGAATCGCGATCGAATAGTAGTGCGACGCTGCGGCGCCGCCGGATGCTCAGTCATCGAAAGGGTGAATCATCGCCAAAGAATTGCGCCTGAACGAGCAAATCCGGGTTCCACGGGTACGGCTCGTTCGTGACGGCGAACAGGTTGGCGTCGTAACCATCGACGAGGCGATGAAGATCGCCGAAGAAGCCAGCCTCGACCTGGTTGAAATCGCTCCGAACGCTGATCCGCCCGTCGTCCGCGTAATGGACTACGGAAAGTTCAAGTACGAACAGTCGAAGCGCGACCGGGAAGCTCGGCGCGGTTCGAAGCAGGTCGAGTTGCGCGAAGTCCGTATGCGCGTGAAGATCGGCAAGCACGACCGCGACTTCAAGATTCGCACGGCTCGTAAGCTCCTGCTTGGCGGGGACAAGGTAAAAGTCTCCGTCATGTTCCGAGCGCGCGAGATCACCCACCCTGAGGTGGCACGCGAATTGTTGGACGGCTTCGCGGTCGAACTTGAAGACGTATCCGATCTCGAGCGGCGTCCAGCCCTCGAAGGCCGGTTTATGTCGATGACGCTGGATCCTTCGAAGAAGGCCAAGCCAGCAGAGAGCAAAAAAGACGCGCCGCCGGCAGCAGCCGCTGCGGTAGCTGAACCGACCGAAGCGGCCGAAGCGGCCGCTGGAAGCAGGTGACCACGTGCCAAAGATGAAGACGCACAAGGGCACCGCCAAGCGGATCAAGATCACCGGCTCCGGTAAGTTGATGTACCGCAAGCCCGTCCCGAAGCGGATGCGCCGCAACAAGCGGTCGCTGTACGAGATGCGCGGCATGATGACCGCCCACTCCACCGTGGCGAAGTCGATCCGCGCGAACCTGCCGACCGGCTAGCCGAAACGAACAGCACGCGGTCCAGATCCGCGTTCAGACAGCCAAGACCCGAATCCCAGGAACGAACTGATGCCCCGAACTCGTAACCGCGTCCAGACCCGAGCGCGCCACAAGAAGATCTTCGCGCTCACCAAGGGTCACCGAGGTAAGCGCCGGACCAACATCAAGGTCGCGCACGAGTCGATGATCCACGCGCTGCGATACGCCAGCGATCACCGTCGGGATCGCAAGGGTGACTTCCGCCGCCTCTGGATCGTCCGCATCAACGCCGGTGCCCGCCTCAACGGCTTGAAGTACGGCGAGCTGATCGACGGCATGAACAAGGCCGGCATCGAGGTCAACCGCAAGATGCTGGCGGACCTCGCCGTGCGCAGCCCCGAGGCCTTCACCCAGATCGCCGAACAGGCGAAACTCGCTCGAACCGCCTAGCGGCCTCGGGCTCAGTCCGACGCCGCGGCGTCGGACAACCCTCGCAGACTGCATTGCCGAAACGGCCGCGCTGAGCGCGGCCGTTTCGCTTGTCCCGAGAGTTAGCCGGCTCGAGTTCGCCTCAACGACATGCAACGGCCAATCGATCGCGATTCGCCTCGATTGCTCGCTCGGCTTCGACGCGGCCCCAGTTCCAGGACCGCAGATCCTCGTCCGTGCTATCGCTGCCCTCGAGGAGTGCCGTCGCCAGCTCGCATGCGTCTTGCTGCGGCAGGACGTCGATGCCATCGATCAGCGTCGGTGTCGCGTCCGGACTCAGTCCGACCGCGTGCGGCACATCGAAGTCACGGCCCTGCTCCGCGCGAGCCAGATTGGTCGAGGCGATCGTGCCGTGGGGATTGGCGGCGGCGACGACGACCAGCGCCAGCAGCGCGGTGAGAACCGCTCCGGCGATGAACTCGTCGCGACGATCCCGGAGCAGCGACCAGAGCAGCCAGCCGAAGACAGCCCCCAACCACGCGAGGAAGGAGGCCGCGTAGAACCTCGTCACCGTGAGCCCAAAGGCGTCCACATAGATGCGAAGCCGCTGGAACGCCGAGGTCATCACCGCCAACAGCAGCAGCACCAGCAGTGTCGCCAGCACTCGGAAGGTGGCGCGGCTCCGCCAGTCCCGCGTCCGCGCCCAGTCGGCAAGCAGGAGCACCGGGAGCAGCAGCGCAGCAACGGCGACGAGCTCGAAGAAGCCACGCCGCGCGTACTGCGCGTAGGTCAGCCCTGTCGAGGACTGCACGTGCGCCTCGCCACCGAAGAGGTACTGCACCTGGATCGCGACGAAGACCGCGAACAACGCCGCGAGCGAGCCGAGCACGACGCCCATTTCGAGGGCGCGCAGCCGCCGTTCGTCAGCCAGCCGCGGCCCCGCAGGCGTGGACTCCTCGGGCGCCATGCCACACCAGATCACCCCGGCAGCCACCGCCGCCCCTCCGAGGAGCCACGCCACGTGGCGTTGCACCGCCGCGAGGTTGAAGGTGAGTGAATCTCTGATCCAGGCCTCGAGGACGGCGTCCGCCGCGACGAACAGCGCGCCGAAGATCAGGAACAGCGGCGCAGCGATCAGCAGCGCGCGCCCGATGCCCCGGAACTCCCGGCGCTTCGCATCGCCGAGGAGTGCATGCCACGGCATCGCCCCCGGCAGCAGGACCGCGCCCTGGGCGGTGACGAGGACGCCTCGGAGGAACGCGCGGAACAGGCCGCTGATACTGACACGGCGGGCCCGCGTGTCGCGCTCCGCGACCAGCGCGAGGAGCAGCAGCGAGAGGGAGGTAACGAGCGCCAGCGCCTGAAGCGCCCAGGCCGCTCGCCAGGCAACCATCATCGAGAGGCCGAACGACGCGACCAGCATGCCGGCCGAGAGCCGGCCAATCACTCGCCCGTTGCGGCGCGCTGTGACGACGTACACGCCAATCAGGGCACCGACCCACACCGACGCGTTGACGCCGAGCGCGGCGCCGTTGAAGAGCACGTCCGCCAGCAATCCGAGGAGGGCGATGGAGCCGGCGACCAACGGGCAGCTTGCTTCGAGGAACTTCGGACGTGACGGGGAACTCCCCGCAGCGATAAACGTCACGTGGGTGCCTGCTTTCGTTACCCGCCCATGCGTGATCGCCTCGGACGCGCGGGTGATCACACCCGCCACCCTCAACGCTGGCTTAGACGCTCCCGAGCCCCGATCCGTTCCCGAGGCGGTCACCGCCGCCCGCGATCCTCGGTGGCGGCGCCCGCTTCGAGGTACGATTCCGCGCGTACACCCGCAGCGAGGAGCCGCCCCATGACCCACGCCTACACCGAACTGCTGATCGAACAGCGCGGCCCCGTTGCGCTGGTGAAGCTCAACCGGCCGGACAAGCTCAACTCGTGGGGCGGGGTGATGCGCGAGGAGCTGACGCACTACCTCGAGTCCCTCAACAACGGCGACTACGAGACGCGTGCGATCGTGCTCACCGGTGAGGGCCGAGCCTTCTCGGCAGGTGGTGACGTCCGCAGCTTCCCGGCGGCGAACCCCGACCGACTGAAAGAGCCGTGGCACGCACCGCACCCGCACCTCTCGGTCGTAAACGCGATGCGCCATTGCGACGTGCCGATCATCGGCGCGATCAACGGCTACGCCGTCGGGATGGGCTGGTCGGTCGCGCTCGCGTGCGACATTCGCATCGCCGCTGACGACGCGGTCTTCCAGGTCGCCCAGACCAAGCGCGGAATCGTCGCCGACTCCGGCCTCAGCTACTTCCTCCCGCGGACGGTCGGCACCCAGCGCGCGCTGGAGCTGATGTTTACCGGCCGCCGTGTCACGCCACAGGAAGCGCTGGAGATGGGCGCGGTCCTCGAGGTGGTCCCGGCCGACGAGCTGATCGACCGGGCACTCGCGCTCGCGACGACGATCGCGGCGGGGGCGCCACAGAGCGCGGCGGGACACAAGCGCCTCGTCTACATGATCGAAGACGACGATCTGTCTCGCGTCGAGGACATGACCAAGCTGACGGTGGCCGCGCTGTTCGCGACCGCGGACGGCACCGAGGGAGTGCGGTCGTTCGTCGAGCGGCGTGAACCCGAGTTCGTCGGGCGCTAACCCCTCCGGGGTCCGCCGATGCCCCTCGCCGTGCACCCGTCACCGCCAACCGCTGGCTCGACCTCGAACAACTCTTCGGCCCCAGCGGCATCTACAGCGGTTGCTGGTCCAGGTACCTCCGCATCACCAACCGCGCCGCCATGACGTCCACCGTGGAGGCCGATCGCATCTTTATAGCGGGGCGTAACGAATAGGACCGGATCGCACCATGGGTAAGCTGATCGTGACCGAGTTCATAACGCTGGACGGGGTCGCACAGGGGCCTGGCAGGCCCGACGAGGATCGGGACGGCGGTTTCGTTCACGGAGGGTGGCAGGCGCCACTGGCGGACGACGGCTCGGACGGGGTGGTGTTCGAGCAGGCGAGGAGCATGGACGCTCTGCTCCTGGGGCGAAAAACCTATGAGATCTTCGCCGATTGCTGGCCGAAAGCCGCGGAGGAGACCCCGTTCACCGGCCTGCTCAATGGCGTCCCCAAGTACGTCCGCAGCCGTACGCTCGCTGGCCCACTCGCTTGGCAAGGGGCCACGCTCGTCACCGGCGATCTACCGGAGAGCATCAACGCCCTCAAGGACCGACACGACGAAGTCCACGTGATCGGCAGCCTCGACCTCGTGCAATCGCTGCTGCACTTCGGTCTTGTCGACCAGCTGAACCTGTGGCTGTATCCGCTGTTGCTCGGCAGTGGCAAGCGGTTGTTCGCCGACGGGACCGTGCCCAGCGCGTTGCATCTGACCGACTCGGTCACCTACCCCAGCGGGGCGCTCCACCTCACCTACGACACCGCGGGGACACCCACGTACGGCGCCGCCGGCTAACGAGCGCGGCTGACACGGCGGCATTGCCCTGGGAGGCACAACGGGGCCCCGCGAACACTGCCTCACGACCGCCGATCGCAGGTTCGGTTAAGCATCCTTCCCGGAGGATTGACGACCTGCTGACGGCAAGACCACCTCGAGGACGTGCGATCCGCCCCCGTCCCCGCCTCCGTACCTCGACCGCGAAGCATCCGGAGCTAGGACCCGGCCTCGCCACTCCCTAACCGCGGCGGAACTCCGAGGTCCTTACCCGCCACGACAGGGAGCCGACGTCCACCGACCCAGTTCAGGGAGGCGCGAAGCGTCATTGACGGGTCGAAAGCCGCTCGAAGTGTCTAAGACGGCGCCGAAGACCCCCGGAGTTCGGCGCCAAACTGCTTCTCGAGGCGCTTGAGGATCTTCGCCTGCTCGCGGTCCGCGTCTTCCTGCGTCAGCGTGCGGTTCGGCGCCTGGTAACGCACCGAGATGGCAACGGACTTCTTGCCGGCGGGAAGCTGCGCGCCGCGATACACGTCGAACGGACGGGCGCTCGCGACAAGCGCTGAGCCCTCGAAGACCGCGCTGACGGCGCCGGCGGAGACCGCGTCGTCGAGGACCAGCGCGACGTCCTGTTCAACAGCGGGGAAGCGCGGGATGCCGGCAACGAGCTTCTGGTCGCGGACGTGGGACATCACCCCGGCGAGGTCCAGTTCGAAGAGCGTGACCGGCTGGTCGATCTCGAACTGCGCGATCACCTCGGGGTGCATCTCGCCCAGCACACCAACCGTCTGCCCATCGATCGAGAGCCGCGCAACGCGACCGGGCATCATCCCGAATTCCTGGTCCGCCTCGTAGGTCAGCGTGAGATCGAGCGCGTTCATCGCGTCATCGAGCGCGCCCTTGGCGTCGTAGAAGTCGAGCGCACGGTCGGTCGGCCGTCCCCAGCGATCGAGGTCAAAGCCAGAGAGTGCGCCGACGACGTAGTCGCGCTCCTCGGGCTGTGGCTCGCCATCTCGCGGCAGGTAGACGCGCGCGGCCTCGAATACCGCGATCTCGGGTGCGCCGCCGCGGATGTTGCGGTCGACGACCTCGAGCAGCGAGTGGCGGAGCGTGGGACGCATCACCTGCCGGTCGGAGGAGAGCGTGTTCTCCAGCCGCAGCGGCCGGATGATCGCGAGGTCCTCGGCCGGCATCACGCGCGCCAGCACCTCATCGGTCGTCAGCGAGTAGGTGATGACCTCTTGCCAGCCGGCGTCGACCATGGCGTCGCGGATGCGGTCACGGAAGGCACGGAGCGGCACCGGCTCCCAGACGGGCGTGCGGCCCTTGATGGTGGTCCCCGGCAAGCGGTCGTACCCGGCGAGGCGCACGACCTCCTCCGCGAGGTCGTCGGCGATCGAGATGTCCGTACGCCACCAGGGCGCGCGGACGCGGAAGGTGCCGTCAGCCGAACCGCCGTCCGCTTCAAGCACCGCGAAACCGAGCGTGCCGAGGATCTGGGCGACCTCGTCGCTTGGGACGTGGAACCCAATCAACGTGTCGAGGCGCGCGCGGGTGATGGCGACCTCGGGCGATTCGTAGGGCGCCGGATAGGCGTCGACGATGCCGGAGCGCGCGGTGCCGCCGCAGACCTCGACGAACAGCTTCGTCGCGCGGCGCGCGGCGCGCTCGGCCAGCTCCGGCGAGAGGCCGCGCTCGAAACGCGACGACGCCTCGGAACGGAGCGCAAGCCGCGTCGAGGTGCGGCGGATGCTCACCGGGTCGAAGCGCGCAGCCTCAAGCAGCACCGATGTCGTGGCCTCGGACACCTCGGTCGACTCGCCGCCCATCACCCCGGCCAACGCGATCGGGCCGCTCTCGTCGGTGATCAGCAGTGTCTCGGTGGTCAGCGCGCGATCGACGGAGTCGAGCGTGCGCAGCGTTTCGCCCTCGCGAGCGTTGCGGACGACGATGCGGTTCTGCACCGCATCGAGGTCGAAGGCGTGGAGCGGCTGCCCCAGCTCGAACATCACGAAGTTCGTTATGTCGACGACGTTGTTGATCGGGCGCTGCCCTGCCGCGATCAATCGCTCCTGGAGCCACGCCGGCGACGGACCAACGGTTATGTCATCGATGACCGTGGCGACGTAGCGGGCGCAGAGATTCGGATCGGCAATCTCGACCGCGATCGCCTCGGCCGCCGGCTCTCCCGCCTCGGGGTAATCGAGCGCCGGCTCCCGCACCGCGGTGCCGAGGATGGCGGCGACCTCGCGGGCGATGCCGAGCATCGACATCATGTCGGCGCGGTTCGGCCAGATATGGACGTCCAGCACGACATCGCCGAGGTAGTCCGCCAACGGCGTGCCGATCGGCGCATCCGCGGGCAGTTCGATGATGCCGTCGTGCGATTGCGAGAGGCCGAGTTCGGCCTCGGAGAGTACCATCCCGGCCGACTCGACGCCACGGATCTTGTTGGCCTTCAGCTTCTGGAGATTGCCACTCTGCGGGTTGGTCAGCTCCGCGCCCTCGCGGCCGAAGGCGATGCGCTGGCCCTCGGCAAGGTTCGGCGCGCCACAGACGACCCGCTGCGGCTCCGCGCCGCCGTAGTTCACGGTCGCAAGGCGCAGGCGGTCGGCGTCGGGATGCGGCTCGACCTTCAGCACCTCGCCAACGGTCACCAGCTCGCGGTCCCAGTCGCCACCGATGCGGTTGACGGCATCCACCTCGGCGCTGGCCATGGTGAGCTGCTGCGCAAACGCGTCCACATCGAGGTCGGCGGGCAGGTCAACGTAGTCACGGAGCCACTTGAGGGAGACGAGCACGGCATTCCTCGCGATCGAAGCTGGGTCAGCGCCCAGTCTGCCGCCTCCCCCCGATCCGGGCTAGCGTCTTCGACGCTCTCCGGGTCTGCCGCGCGAGTGCGTGGTGGGAGGTGAAGGTTCCGCATGCTGGCGGAGGTCGGTGGGCAGGGTCGCCAGAAACGATCGGCCGCGACAGAATCCGCGGCGGGCTCGCGATCGTTTGGCAGACAGGTGGTCGCGCGATCGAGGGGCGGGACAGCGGATGAGAATCGACCTCGAACAGACGCGGCGCTCTGGACGTGCGGTGCTGATCGGTGCCGTAATTACCGCCGGGCTGTTCGCGTCGATCGCCACGAGTGGGTACGGGACCGAGCAGGTTCGGACGGACGAACCGAGCATCCCGGTCACCGACCTTGACGAGGCGTACGAGCGCTCGGTCCGCGCGTGCCCAGTCCTGGGCCTGGTCGACTATCCCGACGCGCATCCGGCGGTGTTCGAACTGACGGTGGACCTCGAGCGGCCACCGACCGGTACGTCTGTGCCCGTACGCCTCGCGATCGAGGACCTCGGACTGGAGATCGACGGCACACTCGACGAATCGACCGTTCGTCTTGGTCTGCGACTCACAGTGCCAATAGAGGACGCGCTGGCGTCGGGCGAGTGCTTTCCCGATGCCCGTGTACAGATTGGGCCGACCGATGGCACGCCCGATCGCGGCAACGTGAGCTGGGATCTCTCGGTGACGGCGGACGTCGAGACTGCGGGGTTCAAATTCCCGTGGGAGGACGATCGAGGCATCCGGTTGGAAGTCCGACCGTGAACACCCGGCGGGGCCGAGTGGCCTCTGGCCTGACGCATCCGATCCCGGTCCTCGCGATCGGGGTACTGCTGCTGAACGATCACTGGCTGAAGTCCGAGTGGGGGCACCCACTGACCGGCAAGCTCTCCGACGTCGCCGGGCTGCTGTTCTTCCCACTGCTGCTGGTCGCCCTCGTCGAGGTCAGCCAGGCCGCGTCCCGCCACTATCGAGGGCCGTCGCGCCGGCTGCTGATGGCGGCGGTCGTGGCGACCGGCGTCGTGTTCGCGCTGGTCCAGGTGTTCCCGCCGATGACCGAGGTCTATCGCGTCACACTGGCCGCGCTGCAGCGGCCCGCGGTCGCACTGGAGGTCTTTCTCGACACCGGCGGTTTCGCGGCGATGCCACAGGTGACCGTCACGCCGGACGCGTCCGACTTGCTGGCGCTGCCCGCGCTGGCGGTGGCGTATGCCATCGGGCTCCGGGGCGTGCGGACGTCGGGCCGATAGCGGCCTCGAAGCGCGGCGGCTATAAGTGGCCCTCGTGCATCCGAGGGGGCCGAGGCTGATCGACAAGCGGATCGCGACGTTCGACGAGGCAGTGGCCGATGTGCCGGATGGGGCGACGGTGCACTTTGGCGGGTTCGTCTCGCCGTGGAACCACCCGTCCTACCTGGTGGCGGCGGTGGCGCGGCAGGGCGCGAGCGGGCTGACGGCGGTTGCGACGGCGATGGGACGCGGGCCGGCGCGTTCGGACGAGCACAGCATGTGGTACCCGCCGGAGCGACGGCCCACGGACTACTTCGACATCGGATTGCTGGCTGAGCTGGGGCGGATTCGGAAGGGGATCACCTCTTTCCCTGTCGCTGCGCGGCACTCGCTGGTCTACCCGTTCGAGGCGCAGCTCGCCCGCGGTGAAGTCGAGGTGGAGGTGACCGGGCAGGGCTCGCTGGCCGAACGCATCCGCGCGGCGCGGGCCGGTATCGCGGCGTTCTACACGCCGGTTGGGCCGGGGACTGCCGTTGCCGAGGGCAAGGAGCTGCGCGACTTCGACGGGGTGCCGCACGTGCTGGAGACGGCGCTGCACGCCGACTTCGCGCTGATCCGAGCGCAGCGCGCCGACCGGCACGGGAACCTGTGGTTCCGGGGGGCGCGGACGTTCAACGAGACGATGGCCGGCGCGGCGACGGTGACGGTCGCTGAGGTCGACGAGATCGTGGAGCTGGGGACACTCGGCCCCGAGGAGATCCACGTGGCAGGCGTCTACGTGCAGCGGATCGTCGAGCGGCCTCGGACGGCGGCGACGAGCTGGGAGCAGCCGCAGTGACCGCCACACCAGAGCGGCTGCACCCGACGGTGATGGCGATGGTGGTGGCGCGCGACTTCGAGGATGGCCAGGTCGTGAACCTCGGGGTTGGGTTACCCCTCGAATGCGCGAACGTGTTGCCGCCGGACCGCGAGATTCTGCTGCACTCGGAATTGGGGATGTTGGGGTACGGGCCGGTGATCACGGACCCGGAACTGATCGACCCATTCGTGACGATTGTGGGGACGCTGCCGGTGACCGCGCAGCCGGGCATCGTCTTTATGAGCCACGACGAGTCGTTCGCGATGATTCGCGGCGGGCATCTCGATGTCGCGGTGCTCGGCGGGTTGCAGGTGGACCGCGACGGCAACCTCGCGAACACGCAGCTCGAGGGGAAACCGGCGGGGAACCTCGGTGGCGCGCCAGACCTCGCGTACTGCGCGAAGCGGACGGTGGTGCTGATGTTCCACACCACCACCTCGGGAGAGCTGAAGATCCTCGAGGCGTGCACGCTGCCGCTGACCGCGCCGCGCTGTGTCGACCGAATCGTGACGGACGTGGCGGTGATGGATGTTGTCGCCGCCTCGGATGACCGGCCGGGCGAGATTGTGCTGCGCGAGGTGGCGCCGGGATGGACGCCCGAGGCGGTGCAGGCGATCACCGGAGCGCGGCTGACGGTCGCGGACGACGTCCGCGAGATCGCGCTCTAGGTGACTGGTGTCTTTCGAGGCTCGCGTCTGAGTCGCTGAGGGGGGAAGATCAGCGAACGGGGGTTGCAGTGCTTGAGTTGGGAGCACGGCATGACCCTCGGACGCGCGAAGCGCCAGCGGTCCCTCTGGGATGACTTGAAC
>QWJG01000009.1 GCA_009391845.1 Chloroflexota bacterium
CCCAATGAAACCAATCCCCCTCGACGCCTTCCCAACCCCCCTCCAAGGCACAATCGACGCCCACGCCCACACCTGGGACCCCCAACTCCTCGCCGACCGCCCCGCCGTCCTCAACCGCGCCTGGACCGCCGGCCTGGAAGCCATCATCGAGGTCGGCTGCGACGTCCCCACCTCCCGCGCCGCGCTCGCACTCGCCCAGCAAGACCCCCGCGTCCACCCCGTCGTCGGCCTCCACCCCCACGAGGCCCAACACCTCGAGGCACAGCGCGCCGACCTCGAAACCCTCGCCGCCAGCGGCGACTTCGTCGCCGTCGGCGAAATCGGCCTCGACTTCTTTCGCAACATCTCCCCGCCGGACCAGCAGGACACCGCCTTCCGCTGGCAGCTCCAGCTCGCCAGGACCCACGATCTCCCCGTCGTCATCCACTCCCGCGACGCCGATGACGCCACCTACGCCATCCTCAAGGACTGGGCGGCGCGGGTCGGCCGCTACCTCGGCGCCGACCGCGAGATCGGCATGCTCCACTGCTTCGCCGGCGACGCGGAGTTGGCCGCGCGCTACCTCGAACTCGGGTTCCTCATCTCCGTCCCCGGCACCGTTACCTATCCGAACAATGACCGAGGTCAAAGCGTGGCGCGGTCAGTGCCGCTCGCAGGTATGCTCTTGGAGACGGACTGCCCGTACTTGACCCCGGTCCCCTTCCGGGGCCGGCGCAACGAACCCGCTTGCGTGGTCGAAACGGCGCGATTCGTGGCAAAGTGTCGGGGCGAAGCGCCCCAGCTCGTGGCGACCGCCACCGCTGAGAACGCGCGCCGTCTCTTCGCGATCGGATGACCGATACCGGTTCGCGGTCGGACGCCCGACGAGCGTCCGCGGGAGCAGCAACAGATGACGATGGCGACCAGCCGCGACGTTGAACACGGCCTCGTCGGCGGCGTGTGCGCCGGCATTGCCTCCCGCTACCGCTACCCCATCCCCGCCGTGCGCGCCGCCACCGTCGCGCTCTCCGTCGCCACCGCTGGCCTCGGCGGCATCGCCTACCTCGCGCTCTGGCGCGCCCTGCCCTCCGGCAGCTCGCCGCGCGGCGCCCTGCTCACCACCATCGAGGACGATGGCGCCCCAGCGCCCACCCCGTTCAGCGACACCATCGTCACCCTCGAGGCCCCAGCTACCACCGAGGCCCCAGCTACCAGCGAATCCACCGAGGCCATCGAGTCAACCGAGACCCCCGCGCCAACCGAGACATCGACCTCCGCCGCCGACCCAATGCTCGCACCGGTCCGCTCCACCCAGGCCGCCGCCGGAACCCGCATCACCCCGCAGGCGAAGAGCGCCACCACCAGTCCTCCGAGCGTCCAATCGCTGTACGGCCCCGTCGCCCAGGACCTCCCGCTCGTCCGAGAGCAGATCGGTGCCGTCGCCCGCGGCGTCGGCTTCGACTTCCTCGAACGCATGCTCGAACAGCAGCTCGCCACCACCGGCAAGCTCATGCGCCCCGCCATCGCCCTGCTCGCCGGCCGCCTCGGCGACTACAACCTCGACCGCATCGTCCCGCTCGCCGCCAGCGTCGAGCTGCTCCACACCGCCACCCTCGTCCACGACGACGTCATCGACGAAGCCGACCAGCGTCGAGGTAACGACACCGCCAACTCCCTCTTCGGCAACTCCGCCAGCGTCATGCTCGGCGACTACATGTTCGCCAACTCCGCAGACCTCATCGCCCGCACCAACAACATCCAGGTCGTCCAGAACTTCGCCGCCACCCTCATGATGATCGTCCGCGGTGAACTCAACCAGGACGTCACCGTCTTCGAATACTCAGAAGACGTGCAGCGCTACCTCGACCGCATCATCGGCAAAACCGCCAGCCTCTTCGCCACCGCTGCCGAGAACGGCGCCCTCGTCTGCAACGCCCCTGCCGACCAGGTCGCCGCCATGCGCGAATACGGCATGAAGCTCGGCATCGCCTTCCAAATCGTCGACGACATCCTCGACTTCACCGGCGACCCCGCAGTCATGGGCAAACCCGCCGTCGGCTCAGACCTCCGAGGCGGCACCCTCACCCTCCCCGCCATCCTCTACATGCAGGCCGAACCCAACGACAACCCCATCAAACGCGCCTTCGCCGGCCAACGCCGCCAGGCCAACCTCGACCGCGCCATCGCCGACATCCTCGCCGGCCCCTACATCACCGAAACCATCGAAACCGCCCACCGCTTCGGCCGCGAAGCCCGCGAAGCGCTCTCCGCGCTCCCCCCCGGCGAAACCCGAGACACCCTCGCCGCCCTCGTCGACTACGTCCTCGATAGGGATTCGTAGACCAGCGAACTTCCTTTATCCTATTGCTACCCATCAGTTCGCTTCGGCTTCGGGCACCTGTGTTTGCCTTGAGGTTTAACGATGACAAGGCCTGGCGGTGTTGCTGACAAGTTGGGCAACGAATACGAGGGGCTGTGGACGGCCTCCGCACTGCTCGATGTCCTCGACGGTGAATTCGACGGACTTGTGGTCGAGCCGATCTCCGAAGAAGGAGACGGCGTTGAATATTTACTGACGGGGTCATCAGCTCACGAGTACTACTCGATCAAGCGGAGGCGCTCGGATGGCCGCGAGTGGAGTCCCGCAGCACTCTTGAATGAGAAGGCGCTCAACGGGCGGAGCGTCATCGGGGACCTCTTCGCGAAGTTGGCGCTCAGTGACTCGACGTCCGCCGTGTTCGCCTACGGGACCAGTGCATCTCGTTTCCGCGAGATCACTGATCGGGCCAGAAACGCCCCAGACGATCAAACGTTCGAGAAGCTAATTGCGGGTAGCGATCAGCTATCAGCGGACTTTCACGATCGAATACAGCCCGCACTCGTGTTCGCGGGACTGGTGCCCCGCGATGCTTTAGGGCGCCTGCGTCTTAAGACCGCGGATGATGCAACGCTCCGGGCGAGCCTTGACCAGAGGATCCGCGCCCGCTTCCGCATGCGTGCCAGCACCAACATCGACTCGCTTTTGGTGCAGGCAGTGCTGGCCGATCTGATACTCGCCAACTTCGGACGGCGGATCACGGCTAATGAGATCTGGTCAGCTCTCGACGAACACGACATCGTTGCAAGAGCCTGGGGGCCGGGTGAAAGGGAGCGTATCGAGTCGATCACTGATGCCTTTCTGTCGTCCGTCGAGGCGCTGTCCATCAACGGAAACAGCATTCCGCGTACCGTAGCCCAGGACGTTAGCTCCGCGATCCTCGCCGAAGCAAAGTGGGTGATGATCGAGGGCGCTGCCGGCGCTGGCAAGAGCAACGTCCTCGCTCAAGTTGCGCGAGAACTGAAGCGACAGGGCGTCACGTGCCTCACCATCAGACTCGACACTGTTTCCGGGAGCGTGTCATCTCGGCGGCTCGGTGAAGCGATCGGACTGCCTGATTCGCCAGCGTTGGTGCTGGGAGAAATCGAACTTGGGCGACCGGCGGTGCTCCTCATCGACCAAGTCGATGCGATCAGTGTTGTATCGGGCCGAAATCCGTCGCTTCAGGTCGCCGTAGACGAGATCCTATCCGAGGCTCAGCGGTACCCCCGATCTCCGGCTCGTTTTTGCCTCACGAACGTTTGATCTGGAGAACGATCCACGACTGAGACGACTCGCAAACGACGCGGCACGCGTGACGCGTTTGCCAGTACCGCCGCTCTCGCGCGACGACGTCGCCGAAGCTTTACGAGCGGCAGGGCTCGATCCAGCTACGCTGACGGACCAACAGATTGAGATAATCCGCAATCCCTTGCATTTATACCTTCACCTTGAAGGCCCGCCGGGCAATACCAGCTTCGCCTCGGCGGGCGCCTTGTTCGACGCGTTCTGGGACGAGAAGCGCCGCCGAATTGACTCGACTGTGGGTGGGGGGGCTTTGCCGAGAGCGTCGCGAAGCTCAGCGAAACGCTGAGCCAACGGCGGACTCTAGAGGCCCCACTGCACTTGATGGATTCAATCACCGCGACGCTCGATGTCATCGCATCAGAATCCGTCGTCCTTAACAGCGATCACGGGGTTCGGTTCTTTCATGAGTCGTTCTTTGACTATGCATTCGCCCGCAGCTTCGCGGCGGCCGGCGAGGATCCGATTGCGTGGCTGAAGAGCGGAACTCAGTCTCTTTTCCGACGGTCTCAGCTACGCCAAATCATCGCGTTCATGCGAGAACGGGACCGAGAACAGTACTACCGAGCTCTAAGAGCAATATTCTCCGATCCCGAGATCCGGTTTCATCTCAAGAAGATGGTTCTCCAGTGGCTGTCAACCGTCGACGATCCAACGGGGGTCGAATGGGGCATCGTCGAGGACTGTACCGAGGTGCTGACACCGCATCATTGGAGCCTTGTCGGAGCCTCGACCGCCTGGTTTGACGTCGTGAATGGACTGGGCCGTCCGACCGCCTGGCTTGAGTCTGACAACCCTTCGGTCGTCGACGCGGCTGTCTCCGCAATATCGATGCCCTCGATCACCAAGAGACGACCGGAAGAGGTCGCCAAGATCTTCGAGGCGTTCGTCGGTCGAGGTCCGGATTGGGACGCTCGCCTAAGCTGGCTGATGGATCGCGTGGCATTACATGAGCCCTGCTTCGCCGACCTGTTCCAAACACTAACTGAGGTGGGCAGTCTCGATTCGAGAATCGCCCCCCAGACCCACGGTCTCGATTGGTGGTCGATGCTGTACTCGGCGGCGGCTATCGCTCCTCAATCGACCGCGGCAGCCATCGGCGCCTGGTTCGACCGCCGTCTTGCTTTGGGAGAAGCGGCTGATGAGGCAGACCCGTTTCACAGTCGCGACGGGAACGGTCTCGGCCAACACAGTCAGTGGAGCTTCGAAGTCATCCAGAGGTCGGCGGAAGGCGCCCCCCGGGAGTTTGCCGATGCCTTGTTCCCGAGGATCTCGTCCATGGCTACTGCGACGAACGGGGAAGGCTGGTTCCTCACCACGAACCCCGAACTTTCCGATCCCTTCGACCAGATCGTGGACGCAACCGCGAGGGCGCTCGCGCGGCTCGCTGAGACAAGCCCAGCTGAGTTCCGCAACCTCGTGTCCACGTCGGTCCAGCATTCACCCCCGCCTACAGCCGCCCTATTGATGCGCGGCTGGGTCGGCAATGCTCAAGCGTTCGCCGAGGAGATCATCGAATTCGTCCTCAAGGACCCCACTGAACGACTGACCCTCGGTTACGACATCGGTGGCAGCGGGTCCGACATCTCGCGCGCAGCCATCTGGGCTGCTACCGCCCATTGCTCTCGAGAAAGCCTGGATCGCCTTTCGGAAGCCCTGATCTATTTCACCCCGCCTTGGGAAGTCACCAACGGACGGTGGCGGGGGTCGACCGAACTGTCGCTGGCGTATGCGGTCGTTCCACAAAGAAGAACGGAAAAGCTGATAGCTCGAATTCAGGAACTTGAGCGGAAGTTCCCGAATCGCGCAGATGCGCCGCCACCGCCGGAACCGTCACCCGGCATCACCACCGTGATGGTCAGTTCGCCGCTGCCGGAGCAGGCGTACGAGCAGATGAGCGACGAACAGTGGCTCAACGCGATGCGACGCTACTCGAACGATTAGAGCTCAGGCGGTGGTGAGGAGCTCCGGGGTGGAGCCGTCGAGCTTTCGCGAGAATTTCAGCGAATCGTGACGACCAGTACTGATCGCTTCGTCTCACTAGGCGAGCTGATGGATGCTGAGCTCAATCACCACTACTTCGCCGCGCTCATCGATGGACTTGTGCCTATCGGACAGCCACGGGTCGGGACCCCGTCCGAGATCGTTCGGGTCCTCCGGCGGGCTCGATCTCTGTCCAAGCCGGAACTCTCGTCAGCCATCGCGCGAGGAATCGGTGCTGGCCGCGATGCCGCACGCCACAGTGCCGCAAAACGATCATGGTTCAGCTCATCCCCCACCCAGGGATCCCGAACCCAAACCTCCCCCCTCCCCTCGATGCCAACTCTCTCGACACCCCCATCCGAGGTCCGCTACATTCTGCCGATGCCAAACGAGCCCGTAGGCGTCTTGATCATCGGTGCCGGTGCATCCGGCGGTGCCTTCGCCTGGAGCATCGCCGACGCCGGCATGTCCGTCCTCTGCCTCGAGCAGGGCCCGTGGATGCGGCAGTCCGACTACCCCACCAACACCATGGACTGGGAGTCCCGCGGCGCCACCGAGTTCTCCCCCAACCCCAACACCCGCATCACCGCGCGTGAGGGCACAACCGGGGGCCCCGCCGACTACCCAGTTAACGCCGACGGCACCCCGATCAAGCCCGTCATGTTCAACGCCGTCGGCGGCAGCACCATCCTCTGGGCCGCCCACTTCCCCAGGTTCACCCCGCGCGACTTCCGAGTCCGCACCGACGACGGCGTCGCCGACGACTGGCCAATCACCTACGAAACCCTCGAACCCTTCTACGCCCTCAACGACCAGATGACCGGCGTCTCCGGCCTCGCCGGCGACCCCGCCTACCCGTACCACGAACCCCCGCTGCCACCCCTGCCAATCGGCGCCACCGGCAACGCCCTCGCCCGAGGTTTTGAAAAGCTCGGCTGGCACTGGTGGCCCTCCGACAGCGCGATCATTTCGCAGAACTACAACGGCCGCGAAGCCTGCATCAACCTCTCCTCCTGCGGCTCCGGCTGCACCCATGGGGCGAAGGCCAGCACCGACATCACCTACTGGCCGTACGCCCAGCGCAAAGGCGTCGAGCTCCGAACCGGCTGCCGCGTCCGCGAGATCACCGTCGGCGAGAACGGCATGGCCGACGGCGTCCGCTACTACGACGAGGACGGCGTCCTCCAGGAGCAAAAGGCCGAAATCGTCGTCGTCGCCTCCAATGGGATCGGCACGCCTCGGCTGCTGCTCAACTCCGCCAGCGAGCGGCACCCCGACGGCCTCGCCAACAGCAGCGGCCTCGTCGGCAAGAACCTGATGTTCCACCCCTACGCCCGCATCCGCGGCGTCTTCCCCGAACCGATGGAAGGCAAAGGCCCCGGCGGCTGCTCCATCTGGAGCCACGAGTTCTACGAGACCGACCGCTCCCGAGGCTTCGTCCGCGGCTACTCCTACGAGATGTCGCGCGGCGCCGGCCCCGCCGCCACCGCCGTCGGCGGCGCCGCCCGTGGCGACATCCCCTGGGGCCCCGGCCACCACGACGCCTTCGACGCCCTCCACAACCACACCGCCGGCATGGTCGGCATCACCGAAGACCTCCCTGACGAAGCCAACACCGTCACCCTCGACCCCGACCTGAAGGACAGCAGCGGCATCCCCGCCCCGAAGATCACCTACACCCTCAGCGAGAACAGCCGCCGCCAGCTCGCCCACGCCGTCGAGCGCGGCGACGAAGTCCTCCGCGCCGCCGGAGCCACCGACACCTGGTTCGAATCCCCCATCGAGCAGGCCGGCTGGCACCTGATGGGCACCGCCCGCATGGGCACCGACCCGAAGACCTCGGTGGTCAACGAGTGGGGGCGCTCCCACGACGTGAAGAACCTCTTCATTATCGACGGCAGCATCTTCGTCACCTCGGCGGGTGTGAACCCCACCTCGACGATCCAGGCGCTCGCGCTCTACATCGCCGACTCGATCAAGCGGAACATCGGGAACCTGTTCGACTGATGAGCACAGACACCGCCGCCCACCCCGCGCTCGACGACACCGCCTTCTTCGCCGCGTTCGTCGACACGCTGATCCCGCCCAGTGCCGCGTCCGAATCGCGTGGCAAGCTCCCCGGCGCCGGTAGTCTCGGACTCGCTCCGGGCGTGGCGGCCGCGATCCGGTCGAGCGCCCAGCTCGCGCCGGTCGTCGAGGCCGGGTTGGCGGCGATCCGCAGCGAGGGCTTCGCAGCCCTCGAACTCTCGCGGCGCGTCGAACTGGTCGAAGCCCAACTCACCGCGCATCCGGATTTGATCCGCGCGGTCACGACGCCGCTCTACTACGCCTACTACCAGCACCCGACGGTGCTGATTGGCCTCGGAGTGCCGCCCCGCCCGCCGTTCCCGGAGGGGTACGAGGTCGAGGCGACCGACCCGGAGCTGTTGGCCCTGCTTCGCTCTCGCGCGTAGCCGCCGCGAGCACCCTCGTCGGCTAGTCCGCTAGCTCCGAACTCGCCGGGACCGCCGGCACCTCGGGCAGCATCGCGGACACCACACGGCGCGACTCCGACACGAACGAGGCCGACTTCAGCTCCCGTTCCGCCTGGGCGCGCACGAACTCGTGCATCACCTGTTCCAGGCGGCCCGCCAGATCCGGATCGATGCGGATGCGGCCCGCCTCCTCGTAAGGCAGCGCCTGGAAGGCGCGGAGCACGCGCAGCACGCGCGGATCGAGGGCGATCGCTTCGGGGTGCTTGGTGAGCGCAGCACGGCTGACGACGCCGCCGCCTCGGTGGGTCCAGTAGGCGTCGTTGGCGTCGACGGGCGCGCCGGTTTCGAGGCAGTTCTCAAGCTCGGGTCGGAAGCCGGTGGCGGTGAGTAGGCCGAGTTCGTAGCGCCGGGTAACAAGCTGCACGCCGTCGCCGCGCGCGAGCCGGCGCAGCGACGCCTCGAGGAGTTCATAGACCTCGAGGGCGTCTTCGTGCTCGACGGTGAAGCGGTCGGCGAGCTCCAGCAGGTACATGGCGGTGCTGAGCTGCTCGAGGTCGCGGTGGAGCACGAGGAACGGCTCGACGGTCTGCGCCTGCGTGACGATGTCGAGCGACCGGCCGTGGGCGAGGACGATCTCGGAGAGCGTGAGCGGTTCGAGGTGGCCGGCCATTTTGCTGCGGGAGCGGAGGAGGCCCTTGGCGACGACGTCGATCTTGCCTCGGTGGGGGGTGAGGAGGGTGATGATGCGATCGGCGTCACCGAGGCGGCGGTGTTTGAGAATGATGGCAGTGGTTTTGGTGACGCGGGGGATGCGGGATGGCATTGGTTGAGGGTAGCGCCTTGGACTTCCTCCGGGATGGGGCACGGGACTCGGATTGATCGGGCTGGTTCGGGGCGTGATTGAGTGAGCGGCGGACGGTGGAGCGGTTGAGCGACCTCGGTGGTCGCGAACCAATCGGCGGCTCCGCCCCCGCGCCCCCGGCCGGGGGGCTCCAGGTCGCCCCCCAGCGCCCCCTACCTAAACCCGGGGCGTGAGGGCCTCGGGTGATTCGTGGCTTGGCCTCCGGGCGGATGGGCGAATTCGTGGGGATGCCGATCGGTGGATCAGGAACTGCGCTTCGCCGGGCGGTGATGGGGGTAGGTGGGGCGTTCGTCCGGACCGCCGAAAGGAGCCGGCGACTGACCCGCGCCAGCCGGAAGCCGGAAGCCGGAAGATGGAGGAACAGAGCACTCCCGCCTCAACGGCGACGCTGGCCACAGACGGCCACCTCCGGCGCGAACGGAGGGGCTAGACCTGCTGGCGGAACTCGAGGGCGCGGCCGAGGGTGACGTCGTCGGCGTATTCGAGGTCAGCGCCGGCGGGGAGGCCGCGAGCGAGGCGCGTGACGGAGAGGCCTAGCGGCTGGAGCAAACGACCGAGGTACATGGACGTCGCTTCGCCCTCGAGGTTGGGGTTGGTGGCGACGATGACCTCGACGACCTCCGTATCGACGTCGCGGATGCGGGTCAGTAGTTCGGCGATCTTGAGCTCCTCGGGACCAATGCCGTCCGAGGGCGAGATGACGCCGTGGAGGACGTGGTAGAGGCCGCGGAAGCCGCCGGTGCGTTCGATCGCCTGGACATCGAGGGGTTCTTCGACGACGCAAATGATGGTGCGGTCGCGCGCTGTATCGAGGCAAATCCGGCACGGGTTGGTGTCGGTGAGGTTCTGGCAGCGCTGGCAGAGCACGATCGATCGCTTGACCTCGATGAGCGCCTCGGCGAGGTCGACGGCTTCTTCCTCCGGGGCGCGGAGGACGTGGTAAGCCAGGCGCTGTGCGCTCTTCGGGCCGATGCCCGGCAGCCGGTGGAATGCCTCGATGAGGCGATTGATGGGGGAAGCGGCGGCGCCACCGTGCTGGCCGTTGCGGTCGTTCACGGGCGGCTCAGTTCCGATCCTCGATCACCACGGCACCCAGTTCGCTCGCTTCGTCGACGAGATGGCCGCCAGCCGTCTTCGGGGAGGGCGCGGGACCGGTGTCGCTCATCTCTTCCCAGACCACCGGCTGCACCTGGAGTTCGCGGTTGGCGACCTGCGAGACGGCCTGGGTGACCGCCTTGAGCAGCGCACCGCCGTCGTTCTCGCGCATCTGCTCGACGTGGTTGGGGTAGCGGAAGCCGATCTGGACAGTGTCGCCGTCGATCGACTTGAGGAACGCGGCTGTAAGGAAGGCACCGGCCTTGAAGTTGAGCTTCTTTGCGGCTGCACGGATCTCTTCCCAGTTCGCGCGGAGCGTTTCCAACTCGACCGACACGTCGCCGGCGTCCGGCGGCACGAACGGTGCCGGGGCCGCGGCGGCAGGCGTTGGCGGTGCGGGTGGCGCGTCCGAGGGTGGGCCACCCTGTGCTCCGGCCGGCGTGCGTTGTCCGTTCTGTGGTGCGGCTCCGCGCGGCCCGTTCTGTGGCGGCGCACCGCGAGGGCCGCCCTGCTGCGGCGCGCCACGCCGCTGCTGCGGCTGCTGGCGGTTCGGCTGCTGGGCCTGGTTGGGCCGTTGCTGCGCCGGTCCGCGCTGGGGGGCGGCGGGCGGTTGGTAGCCGCTGGGCGCGGACGCGCCAATCCCGGTACAGAGCCCGGCGAAGGCGATCTCGGCTGGTAGCGAATCGTAGGCGTCGCCCGAGAAATCGAGGTCGCCGAACGCGGTGAGCGCCGCGACGATCTCCGTCGCGCGCACATCCGAGGTCATCTGCGTCAGCGCCTCGGCTTCCCCGTCGGCGAGGCCGAGCTGGTCGCCGGCACCGGCCTTGAGAAGCAACGCGCTGCGGAGGACGCCGACCACCTCGCGCATGAAGGGGCGCATCGACACGCCGTCGTCCCGCGCGGCGACGAGGGCGTTCAGCCCTGCCCCGAGATCGCGGTGGATCGCGGCGTTCGCGACGGCCTCGGTGCGCGCGTCGACGACGAGGCCGAGGCCCGCGCGGACGTTCTCCACCGTGAGCTGGCTGCCGTGGTAGGCGATGAGCTGGTCGAGCAGGTTCTCGGCGTCACGCAGCGAGCCGGTGGCCTGCCGCGCGATCAGCTCGTAGGCACCATCCTCGGCGGTCACGTTCTCCCGTCCGCCGACGAGTTCGAGGCGGGCGATGATGTTCTCGATCGTGTGGCGTCGGAAGTCAAACCGCTGGCACCGCGAGGAGATCGTGGCCGGGATGCGGTGGGGCTCGGTCGTCGCGAGGATAAAGATGACGTGCGGCGGCGGCTCCTCGAGCGTCTTCAGCAAGGCGTTGAACGCGGCGTCGGTGAGCATGTGCGCTTCGTCGATCAGATAGACCTTGTAAGGGCCGAGGGCCGGCGAGTATCCGGCGTTCTCGCGGAGGTCGCGGATCTCGTCGATACCGCGGTTCGAGGCGGCGTCCAGCTCGATCAAATCGAGCGCGCGGCCTTCGTCGTACGAGGCTTCACATTCGGGATCGGGAAGGCCGTTCGGACCGGGGCGGCAGTTGAGTGCCTTGGCCAGAATCCGGCCTGTCGAGGTCTTGCCGGTCCCGCGTGGGCCGGAGAAGAGGTAGGCGTGGGCCGGCGAGCCGGTGTCGACGACGTGCTGAAGCGTGGTGGTGACCGGCTCCTGGCCAACCACATCGGCGAAGTGCCGAGGCCGCCATTTCCGGTACAGCACCTGCTGGCGCTGCGGGTCCTGTGGTGCCTGCTGAACCATGTCCCCCCAGGCAAGGGAACACGCGCTCGCACGACCAAGTCGGGTCGCCGAAGGTGCTCCGATGCGTGCCGCGGGCTCAGTGTAGCACTGCTGTTCGGGTGCCCCACCCGTCGAAGAGGCGCCGTTTCAGGCCGGTCCTGCTCCGGATTCTCGCGGCGTCAGTGGGTGGGCGGGGCGTCCCAGATCGCGTGTACCCAGTCACCGAGCAGCGCCACCTCGCGTGCCCGCATTGCCGCCGTGTCGTCGTCCGACTCGTGGTCGTAGCCGAGCAGATGGAGCACCCCGTGGGTCACGAGGTGCCGCAACTCCCGCTCGAGCGGCGTCCCGGTGACCGCGGCATTGCGCCCGGCCGCCGCCAGCGAGATCGCGATGTCACCGAGGTAGCCGCTCTCCTCGTCGTCCTCCTCGAGGTCGGGGAAGTCGTCGTCGTCCGTCGCCGGGAACGAGAGCACGTCCGTCGGTTCGTCGATCCCTCGATGGTCGCGGTTGAGCTGCTGGAGCAGGTCATCGCCCGCGATGCGGATCGTCAGCTCCGCATCGTCGATGTCGTCGCCGACGAGGGCGTCCACCGCGACCTGCCAGAGCAGATCGACGGAAACGTCGAGCGCGTCATCTACCTCGATTGAGACGAAGTTCGGCATTGGTGGCAGGCGCGAACGGCCCTCGGAGGCCCCGCGCCGGAGCCTAGGAGAGCGGGACGCTCAGGGTCTCGGCGGCGCGCTGTGCGGCGGAGATAAGCGGCGCGGGGATGAGGCCGAAGAAGAGCACGCTGACCGCAGCCAGGGCGAGCATCGCCTGCATCGGGCCACTGGCGGTGAAGGTCGTCTCCTCCTCGGGATCATCGAGCACCATCGTGCGGACCCAGCGCAGGTAGTAGAAGGCGGAGATCGCGGTGTTGACGACGGCGATTGCCACGACGGCGACGAGCCACTGCGCATCGGCCTGGATCGCGCCGTTGAAGATGTAGAGCTTCGCGATGAATCCGGCGGTCGGTGGGATGCCGGTGAGTGAGAGCAGGCAGAGCATCAGCACGGCGGCCAGCAGCGGCGACCGCTTGATCAGGCCCGCGTAGTCCGCGATGGCGTAGGAGCCGATGCGCTGTGAGATCGCCATCACGGCAAAGAACGCACCGAGGTTCGTGGCGACGTAGGTACCGAGGAAGAACAGGACGCCCGAGGGCCCCAAGGTGCTCCCGGCCGCGACCGCGGCAAGCCCGATCGCCACGTTGCCTGCCTGGGCGATCGAGGAATAGCCAAGCAGCCGCCGTGCATCCGTCTGGACCAGCGCGCCGAGGTTGCCGAACAGCATCGATCCGACTGCGAAGACCCCGAACATCATTGCCCAGTCTTCGCTGATGAACGTGTCCGCGCCGCCGAGGCCGTTGTAGAAGAGCCGCAGTGCGATCGCGAAGCCGCCGGCCTTCGAGGCGACGGAGAGGAGGCTGATGACCGGCGTCGGTCCGCCCTGGTAGACGTCCGGCGCCCAGCCGTGGAACGGCACGATCGCCATCTTGAAGCCGAACCCGGCGGCGACGAGCACGAATCCGAGCATCAGCGGCAAGCGCGCTTCCTCGTTGCCGGTCTGCACGAACGCGGCGATGCCATCCAACGAGGTAGCACCGGTGGTCCCGAACAGGAACGCGAAGCCGTAGATCATCAGCCCGGCGGCGATCGCGCCGCTGATCAGGTACTTGATGCCGGCCTCAGCGCTGCGATCCTCGCGCGTCACGCCGACGAGCACGTACTGGACGATCGAGGTGGTCTCGAGCGCGATGAAGATCAGGATCAGGTCGTTGCCTTGCGCCAGCAGCGACATCGCACCGGCGGCGACGAGCATCAGCGCGTAGTACTCACCTCGGAGGTCCAGCTCGCCTGCCCACTCGGTGGAGGCGACGGTGACGGCGGCGGTGGTCGCGACCAGCAGGAAGATGAAGAAGAGGGCGAAGCGATCCATCACGACGGCGCCGTCGAAGGCGGTTCCGTTGGTTCCGGTCATGGCGTGCCAGAGCGCCCAGCCGAAGGCCACGAGCAGCACGAGGAGCGTGACCTGGACGAGCGGTGCGCGCCCTCGGGAGCCACGCGGCCAGAGCATGTCGACGGTCAGGACGAGCCCGGCGCCGACGAAGAGGGCGATCGAGGGCCCGATGTGATGCACCTGGTCCAGACCGCTCATGCGCTTGCCTCGAAGATGCGCGCGATCGGCGCGATGCCGCTTTCAATCGAATCGGTCAGGAGCTGCGGGAAGATGCCGACGGCGAGGATGGTGATCACGAGTGACCCCATCGCGACGTACTCCCACCAGTGGCTGGCATCGGTGAGGTGTGCCCACTTCTCGTCGGCCGGGCCGTGGAAGACGCGCTGCACCGTCCAAAGGATGTAGCCGGCTGCCAGCACGACGCCGAAGATGCTGGCGATGGTCGCGGCCGGGTGTGGCTCGAACGCGCCGAGGAACGTGGTCAGCTCGGCAACGAAGCCAGACATGCCGGGCAGGCCGAGCGAGGCGAGACCGGCGATCAACATCACCGTCCCAATCAGCGGCATGCGGTGCATCAGGCCGGTCATCTCGGAGATCTGCCGCGTGTGGGTCCGCTCGTAGACAAGCCCGACCATCACGAACAGGAGCCCCGTGATCGTGCCGTGCGTGAACATCTGGAGCGCGGCGCCGGACAACCCGACCGACCCGAGGGCGGCGATCCCAAGGAGCACATAGCCCATGTGCGAGACGGACGAGTAGGCGACGAGCCGCTTGAGGTCGCGTTGTTGGAGGGTGATCACGGCGCCGTAGACGACAGAGAACCCAGCCAGTGCCGCGAGCACCACGCGGAAGTCGTACGCCTGATCCGGGAGGATCGGCAAGACGATGCGCAGGATGCCGTAGCCACCCATCTTCAGCAGCACGCCGGCCAGCATCACGGAGACGGCTGTCGGCGCGTCGGTGTGCGCGTCGGGCAGCCAGGTGTGGAACGGGAAGATCGGGAGCTTCACCAGGAACGCTAGCATGATTGCCCAGAAGACCATCGACAGCGGCACCAGCGCGTCCTGTGGCGGCGTCTGCGCCAGCTTCGCGATCTCGAAGGTGCCGCCCTCGAGGCCCAACACAAGGAAGCCGACGAGCATGAACGCCGATCCGGCCAGCGTGTAGATGAGGAACTTCATCGCGCTGTAGCGATTGCGGCCGGTGCCCCAGAGGCTGATCAGCATGTACATCGGCAGCAGTTCCAGCTCCCAGAAGAGGAAGAACTGGATCAGGTCGAGCGAGAGGAAGACGCCGGCAACGGCGGTCTCGAGGAGCAGCAGGTACGCGAAGTACTCCTTGACCCGCACCTCGATGCTGAACGAGACGAGGACGGCAACGACCGAGAGCAGGCCCAGCAGCAGGATCAGCGGGGCGGACAACCCGTCCACGCCGACGACGTACTGCACCACGAAGCCACCGCGGCCGGGGTTGATCCAGGTGAACTGATCGACCATCTGGTATCCGTCGACGCTCGGGTCGAACCAGATGAAGACGACGATCGAGACGGCGAAGGCGAGCGTGGAGAAGATCAGCGCGATCCAGCGCGCGTCCTGTTCACGTTCACGCGGCAGGAACAACGCGAGCAGGGCGCCGACCACCGGGAGGAGCAAGAAGAGCGTCAGCATCTAGCGCTCCAACACATTCCCGCGCAGGACGAACAGCACCACGATCGCCGCGACCACCCCGAACATCGACATCGAGGTGTAGGCCTGCAACTGCCCGGTCTCGAGGCGGCGCGCCATGTCGCCGACCTGTCGCGCCGCGAGGGCGACGCCGTTCACCGCACCATCGACGACGTACTTATCGAAGGCGGCGGCGGCGCGGCCGATCCCTCGATCGAGGGCGCCTCGGATGATGCCGTCCTCGGCGATCTCGTCGACGTAGTACTTGTTCACGGCGAGGGTGTAGAGCGGGCCGGCCATCTGGCCAAGCTGCTCGTGGGAGGGCTTCCGCGCGTAGTAGACGGCCGCGGCGGCGCCGATACCGCCGAGGGCGGCAAGGAGCGACGCGGCGACCACGACGGACGACGACTCGACGTGATGCACCTCGCCGACCAGCGTGCCTTCGATGAAGTGACCGAAGCCGTTGAGCGCGAACAGACCGAAGAAGATCGAGGGGATCGCCAGAATGATCAGCGGCACCGTCATCGATCGCGGTGACTCGTGGGGTGGTCCGGCGTGGCCATGGCCCGGCTCGGGTTCCGCGCCACCTCGGTATTCGCCGCCAAAGGTCATGAAGATCGCGCGGAACATGTAAAAGGCGGTCATGAAGGCGACCGTCGTGCCGACGACCCAGAGGAGTTTGTCGGCGTGCCAGGCGTCCAGCAGGATTTCGTCCTTGCTCCAGAAGCCGGCCAGCGGGAACACGCCGGAGAGCGAGAGCGATCCGATCAGGAACGTCCAGAACGTCACCGGCATCTTGGTGCGCAGGCCACCCATCTGCCGCATGTCGAAGGTGCCGGTTGCGTGGTTCACCGAGCCGGAGCCCTGGAAGAGCAGCGACTTGAAGAAGGCGTGCGTGAAGAGATGGAAGATCGCCGCCACGAACCCACCGAGGCCAATCGCCATCACCATGTAGCCGAGCTGCGAGATCGTCGAGTACGCCAGCACGCGCTTGATGTCGTTCGCCGCGATTCCCATTGAGGCCGCAAAGATCGCGGTGAACCCGCCGATGTACGCGATCGTCGTCGCAACGCCACCCGGAGCCGCCTCCACCGCGGGGAAGAAGCGGCTGAGCAGGTAGACGCCGGCCGCGACCATCGTCGCCGAGTGCAGCAGCGAGGAGACCGGCGTCGGACCTTCCATCGCGTCCGGCAGCCAGAAGTGCAGCGGGAACTGCGCGGACTTGCCGACGGCCCCGGCGAAGATGCCAAGGACGAAGCCGGTAAGCACCGAACTGGTCAGCTCGTGCTCTTCGGCGAGGTGGTTGATCTCCGCGATGTCAAAGACGCCGCCGGTCTTCACCCAGATCAGCACGACCGCGATCAGGAAGAAGAAGTCGCCGAAGCGGGTAACGATGAACGCCTTCTTCGCCGCCGCGGCGGCGGCGGGGCGATCGAACCAGAAGCCGACGAGCAGGTACGAGGTGAGCCCGACCAGCTCCCAGTGAATGAAGAGCTGCAGCAGGCTGGAGGCCATCACGAGGCCGAGCATCGCCATGGTGAACAGCGACATCAGCATGAAGTAGCGGCGGTATCCGAGATCGCCGTGCATGTAGCCGGTCGAGTAGAGCTGCACGACCAGCGACACCGAGGTGACGACGAACATCATCAGGGCGCTCAGCGAGTCGAGCTGCACCCCGAACTCGATTTCCAGCTCGAACAGGCTGACCCAGGGGTGCGACGCGAAGCCCACCGACTTGCCGTCCGCACCGATCGAGGTGTCGAGCGCCCAGAGCGCGAGCAGCCAGGAGAGGCCGATGGCGCCGATCGTCACGCCCGAGGCGTGCTTGCCCTCGAACTGCGGCAGCTTGAGCAGCAGCGCGGCGGCGATCACGAGGAACGACACCAGCGGGGCGAAATAGATCGCCCAGACGGCTGCTTCAGGGATGTCCGGCAGGATCATCTGGCTAGACCTTGTTCAATACTTCGCGGGCGACGTGGGTCTTGCCGTCAGGCACCCAGAGCGCACGCGCGTCACGCATCGATCCGATCTCCAGCGGCGGGACAACCCGCACGGAGACGGCTTCCTGGTTGAACAGCTCGCGCCAGATCGAGGCGGCGTAGCCGTCCGGTACATCCATGAACTTCACCCACATCGCGTTGCCCCGATCACCATCGCAGCACGCTGATTCGATCGAGATCGACGGTTTCACGATGGCGATAGATGAGCACGGCCATCGCAAGCGCGACCGCGGCTTCCGCGGCGGCGACGGTCAGTACAAAGACGACGAAGGTGTGTCCGGCGAGGGGTTCGGTTCCCTCCTGGAAGGCGCCGCTGAAGCGCGAGAAGGCGAGGAACGCCAGGTTCGAGGCGTTCAGCATCAACTCGACGCCCATCAGCACCGCGACGACGTTGCGCTTTGAGAGCGCGATCGCGACACCGATGCCGAAGATCAGGCCTGAAACCACGAGGTAGTGCGCGAGGGTGACGGTCATCGCGCCTCCTCCGTCGTGACGCCGGCGGCCGCCGGGTCTTCGGCGTCCTCGGAGGTCTCGGCGGCGCCACGGTCGGTGACCAGCACGATCGCGCCGAGCAGCGCGAAGAGCAACAGCACCGAGGCGACCTCGAAGGCGAGGACGTGGCGGCCGAGCAGCAGGTCGCCGATCGTCGCGATCGTGTCAGGGAACGCGCGGGCCTCGAGAGCGGCGCCGGTCAGCTCGTTCCACTGCACGTCGACGGCGGTGAACACCACGATCGCGGCGATCGCCGCGCCGAGGAGTGCGCCCGGCCCCACGTAGAGCGAGTTGCCGTTGTTCCGCGAGGCGAGCGGCGTGAGCATCACCGCGAAGACGAGCAGGACGGAGATCGCGCCGGCGTAGATCAGGATCTGTGCGACGGCGATGAAGTCGGCAGAGAGCGTCACGAACAGCCCGGCCATGCCGATGAACGCCATCACCAGGAAGACGATCGCGTGGACCAGGTTGCGCATCACGAAGACCGATAGCGCCGATGCCACGGTGATCGCGGACAGCACGTAAAAGGCAATGACGATCCCGGTCGAATCCACTACGCGCCCGTCCGGATCTGCCGTGCGGCCTTGAGCCCACCAATCCGATCGGCGGTGCGCGGTCCCTCGGGGTGTTCAAGCTCCGCGGAGTAGCCAATCACGCGCGCCCAGGCACGAACGGCGTAGACGGTGAGCGCCAGGTTGACCAGGGCGAAGCTGCCGTAGATGACGATGCCCTCGGCTTCCCAGCGCGCCGCGATCGTGGCTTCGACGGCGACGATCAGGACGTTGGCGATCGACAGCGGGATCAGGTACTTCCAGGCGAAGGTCATGAGCTGGTCGATGCGGAACCGTGGCAGCGTGCCGCGGAGCCAGATGAAGAAGAAGTACCCCGTCGTCGCCTTGACCGCGAGGATCAGGTACGGCGGGACCCACTCTTCGAGCCCGAACATCGTGTAGCCACCGAGGAAGAAGGTGGCGAACAGCGCACCGACGAGCAGTGCGTTGCCCAGCTCGACCGCCAGGAAGAGCCCGGCCTTCATGCCGGAGTACTCAGTGTGGAAACCGGCGACGATTTCGGACTCCGCCTCCGCGATGTCGTTCGGCGTGCGGTTGATCTCCGCCGTCGAGGAGAAGAAGAAAGTGAACATCGAGAACGGCAGCAGGAACGCCATCCACACGTTGTGGCTGCCCTGCCAGGCGACGATCTCGTTGAGGTTCAACGAACCGGTGAGTAGTACCACCACCAGCAGCGAGAGGCTGATCGGGATCTCGTACGAGACCATCATCGCGACCGTGCGCATCGCGCCGAGCAGCGCGTAGTGGTTGTTCGAGGACCAGCCCGCCATCCAGATCGCGAGCACGGACAACGAGGTGATCGAGATGACGTAGAGCAGCCCGACGTTGATATCGAGGTAGGCCATGTTCGGCGCCCACGGCACCGGACCCCAGGCGAGCATCGCCGGGATGAAGACCAGGATCGGCGGCAGGAAGAAGAGCAGGCGGTCAGCGCCGATCGGGATCAGCACCTCCTTCTGCATCAGCTTGAGCGCGTCGGCCAGCGGCTGGAGCAGCCCGAAGGGGCCGACCCGGTTTGGACCCATGCGGATCTGGAAGCGGGCCAGCAGGCGCCGCTCGATCCAGGACCCGATCAGCAGGAATCCGCCGAGGAAGCTGAGAATCGCCACCCCGCCGATGAGGCCGGTGACCCAGTACGAGAGCCACGGTCCGGTGCCGGTGTCATCGAGTTCAGTGCGCAGCTGCGCGATCGCATTGCCGAGGTCGCGGAAGTCGTACCAGTGACCATCGAGGCGGCCATCGATCACGATGTAGGCGATCGCGACGTTCACGGCGAGGAAGCCGAGCGCGAACACCGCCCCAGCGGCCTTCACACCGCTGGGCAGCCGCTTCGCGTCGTCGAGCAGCGACCCGCGATCGAGGATCTGCTGGGCCATCGGCGTGGCGGGGCGACGTGGCACCGGCTGGTCGCTCATCGGTCGATCTCACCAACGACGATGTCGATCGAGCCGAGGGTGACCACGGCGTCCGACAGCGAGGCGCCACGCGCCAGTTCGCGCAGCAGCGAGAGGTTGATCAGCGACGGCGCGCGGAGGTGGAAGCGGTACGGAGCCGGACCGCCGTCCGAGACCAGGTAGAAGCCGACCTCGCCTCGCGGGCCCTCGACGCGGCCATAGACCTCGCCGGGTGGTGGGCGCAGCGCGAGTGGGATGTCGGTCTTGTGCGGGCCGTCCGGGATGCCCTCGATCGCCTGGCGAATGATCTTCGTGGACTCGCGGGTCTCCGCGAGCCGGCACATGAAGCGGTCGTACACGTCACCGGTGCGGCCGATCGGCACGTCGAACTCCATGCGATCGTAGACGCAGTACGGCTCCGCCTTGCGCAGGTCCCACGGAACGCCGGAGCCGCGCAGCGCGGGGCCGACCAGCGAACCGTTGATCGCGTCTTCCGCCGAGATGATGCCGACGTTACGCGTGCGCGCGACGAAGATCTCGTTCTGCGTCAGCAGCTCCTCGTACTCGCTAATACGATCCGGCAGCTCATCGACCAGTTCCTCGAGCGCGGGCCAGAATTCGGGTGGCGGCTCGAAGGCGACGCCGCCGATCCGCATGTAGTTGGTCGTGAGGCGAGCGCCGCAGGTCATCTCGAAGAGGTCGAGGATTTTCTCGCGCTCGCGGAACATGTAGAGCAGCGGCGTCTGCCAGGCGCCGGCGTCACTGACCAGCGTGCCGTTCGCCATCGCGTGGCTGGCGATGCGCTGCAGCTCCGCGAAGATCACGCGGAGGTAAGAGGCGCGCTCTGGCACCTCGACGTCCGCGAGGCGCTCCGCCGCGAGGCAGAGTCCGAGGTTGCTCGACATCGCAGCGAGGTAGTCCGCGCGATCGGTGAACGGGATGTTCTGGGTGTAGGTGCGCTCCTCGGCGAGCTTCTCCATCGAGCGATGGAGGTACCCGACGATCATGTCCAGGTCCTGGATGCGCTCGCCGTCCATGACGACGCGGATCCGGAACACGCCGTGCGTGGACGGGTGCTGCGGCCCGATGTTGAGGACGTACGGCTCGGCGGAGGTGGTCATGCTGGCGCCGTCCCCGACCATTCGCTCGGGACGTCTTGCTCGTCGCCGATCAGGTTGTCGCGGTTGAGCTGACGATCCGGGTTCGCCTTGTCCTCGAACGGGAAGCGGCGCAAGCCGCTGGTGAGGCCCTGACCGATGCCCATGAAGTCCTTGCGGAGCGGGTGACCGGGAAAGCCATCCCAGAGGAAGATCCGGCGCAGATCGGGGTGCCCCTCGAACCGGATACCCATCAGGTCATAGACCTCGCGCTCCTGGAGCAGCGCGCCTTTGTAGATGGGGTAGCTGCTCGGCAGCGCGGGTTCCTCGTGATCCGACACCCGTGCCTTCAGGACGATCTGGTGATTCAGATCGAGCGACTGCAGGTGGTACACGACGGCGAAGTGATCGTGGTAGTCGACCGCGCAAAGGCTGCTGAGCTGGGCGGCATCGAACTCCTCGGAGTCGTGCAACCAGTGCAGCGCTTCGTCGACGCGGGCGGGAGCGACCTCGACCCACTCGTCGTTGGAGACGGTGACGATGCCCGGCAGGGCGCGATCCAGCGCCTCGGCGACGCGCTGTCCGGCGAGCTGCGTCGGCCCGGCCGGCACTAGCGCCACTCCAGGGCGCCACGGCGCCAGGCGTAGGCAAGCCCGAAGGCGAGGATGCCGATGAAGATCGCGGCCTTGACCAGGGTCTCGACCGCCTGCTCTGCGTGGACAACCGCCCACGGATAGAGGAAGACGACCTCGACATCGAAGATGACGAAGCCAAGGGCGAACAGGTAGTAGCGGGCGTTGAACTGGCCCCACGAGCCACCCTCGGCGATCACGCCGCACTCGTAGGTGGCGTCCTTGATCGGATCGTGGTTCTCGGGGCGGATCTTGAAGCGGTAGAGGAGATAGGAAACCGACAGGGGTAGCGCCGGAAATGCGAGCGCGACCCCCAACAGAATGACGACTCGCCCGAACTGCTCCGGGATCACTCGCGGCCCTCCTGGAGAGGCCCCGGCTGTCCTTCGGGTGAGGGGACAGGGGCTCACGCGGTGGGAACGTAGCACGGCGTCTAATGGCGTTCAATGAAACGGGAGCAAGCGCCCGTCAGCGTTGTTGACCCGATGATCACCACCCCGCTAGAGTGCGCCCCGGTCGCGACCTCGGCGCGAACCGGCCCCTTGGAACCGCTCGCGCACCGCATGGTCCGCAGGCTCCCCAGAGGCCAGGCGGTCGATCACGGCCTCGGCCCCGTTTCCGAATCGGGTTCCGAGCAGCGTCCACGAGCACAGGGCGACGTCCCACGAGGGGCGCACCCGCCTGGATCAGAAAGGAGCGGGAGTGGCCGACTACAACAAGCCCATCCCGAGCCCGGACCCGTATGTGACCCAGCCGTTCTGGGACGGTGCCAAGGAGGGGAAGTTGATGCTCCCCCGCTGCACCTCCTGCAACCGGGTGCACTGGTACCCGCGGATCATGTGCCCGCATTGCTACAGCTCCTCGATTGAGTGGTTCGAGGCAAGCGGCGAGGGCTACATCCACACCTATGCGGTACAGAACCGCGCATTCGGCCCCTGGGGCGAGGAGACGCCGTACGCCACCGCGTACATCGACCTCAAAGAGGGCGACCGGATGTTCACGGCGCTGCGCGGCGTGGACGCCGAGCACCCCGAAACGATCAAGATCGGCGCCAAAGTGAAGATCGAGTTCGATCAGGCCAGCGACGACGTCTTCGTGCCCTACTGGCGCGTGGTCGACTAGCCCGCCCTGCTTCGAACGATCGCGACCATCGCGGGCCGCGACGACCGCGAGGGCGCTAAGGAGCGAACGTATGCCGAGCAACCCATCCATGAGCGCCGCGATCGTCGCGGCCGCTGAATCCGACAAGATCGGATACATCGAAGAGGGCACGACCGCCCTCAACCTCCACATCGAGGCGATTCGCAACGTCTGCGACGCGGCCGGCATCTCGCCCGGCCAGATCGAAGGCATCTTCGCCACCAACCACTCGAACATGCTGGCCGAGTACCTGGGCATTCACCCGAAGTACATCGACACCACCAGCGTCGGTGGCTGTTCCTTCCAGATGCACGTCCACCATGCGATGGCGGCAATCAACGCCGGCATCATTGACATCGCGGTGGTCAGCCACGGTGAAGCGGGCTACTCGTCCCGCAAGAACCAGGGCAACGGCACCCTGCGCGGGGGCGGCGGCGACGCCTGGCTCCCCAGCGCGCAGTTCGGTGGCGGCCCCTACGGCGCGTGGGGCCCGCCGTCCTACTACGCCCACGCCCTCACCCGCCACATGCACCAGTGGGGTTCGACGAAGGAAGACTTCGCGAACATCGCCGTCGCCACGCGCGAATGGGCGATGCTGAACCCGCGCGCGGTCATGCACTCGAAGGAGACCAACCCGCGCGGTGGCCCGATCACCGTCCAGGATGTGCTCGACTCGCGGATGATCGTCTGGCCGCTGAACATCCTCGACATCTGCCTCGTCACCGACCACGGTGGCGCGGTGATCGTGGCATCGGCCGAGAAGGCCCGCTCGTTCAAGACCCCACCGGTCTGGATCGCGGGTGCCGGTGAAAGCCAGAGCCACGCCGACATGCTCGAGATGGACGACTTCACGGCGACCTCGGCGAAGGCGTCGAGCGAAGCTGCCTACCGGATGGCCGG